>JBCBRD010000134.1:0-8787 GCA_039819885.1 Pseudomonadota bacterium | reverse complement strand
CTTGGCCCCCTCATCGACGAGGTCCATCACTTGCTCGGTCGCGACAGCAGCCGCTACGAGGTTTGCCGTAGCTGGATCGTTTTCCAGCCCTTCGAAGCGGTGTGCAAGCCACGATGGAACGGACGCCCCGGTCTTACCAGCAAATCCTGCCACCTGTTTGAAGTTGTGGATCGGGATGATGCCTGGCGTGATCGGAATCCAGATCCCGGCTGCTCGTGCCCGCTCCAAGAAGCGGAGATAGTGGGCATTGTCGAAAGCAAACTGGCAAATGATGCGATCAGCGCCTGCATCGACTTTGCGCTTCAGGTGCTCGATGTCGGCCTCGACACTCGGGCTTTCGGGATGTGTTTCTGGATAGCCGCCAACCGAGACTTCAAAGTTGCCGATTTTCTTTAAGCCGGCGGTGAGTTCTGCGGCGCCTGCATACCCTCCAGGGGTTGGCTCATAGCGCGAACCGACACCGGCTGCTGGATCACCACGTAGTGCTACAATGTGGCGGACACCCGCGTCCCAATAGGCTTTGGCGACTTCATCGACTTCTTCCTTGGTAGCGTCAACACATGTGAGATGGGCCGCGGGGCGCATCGACGTCGTCCTCACAATACGTTCGACAGTATTGTGCGTGCGTTCTCGTGTTGAGCCGCCAGCGCCATAGGTCACTGAAACAAACTCGGGTTGCAATGGCTCGAGACGGCGTACTGAAGCCCAAAGGGTGTCAGCCATCTTGTCTGTCTTTGGTGGGAAGAACTCAAAAGATACCGAGATCTCGCCGTTTGCCACCAAGCGACTCTTACGTTCCATTCTTATATCTCCTCGAGTTCCGCATTCGACCCAACTGGTCTCATTCCAGCTGCGATCGCGGGCGCACGCTCAGCGCACCAAAGCGAAACAGTTAAGCCATCATTCGTCTCGTGTCCCTTGGCCTTGATGGCCATCGGTAGTGCTTTGGTCCTCTTAAGTTCCAGTCCTGCATCACGACACCAGTCTTCAATGGCGGCGGTGGAAAATCCCAACCGCTCATGGGCGTGTTCGTCACGCAGGAATTCGAGTTCGTGCGGCAGGAAATCAACCACCAGCAACTGGCCGGTTGGTTTCAAGACCCGCGCAGCCTCGCTGATGGCACGCTGCGGATCTGACAGAAAATGCAAAACCTGATGCATTACGACGACATCGGCTTCAGCGGTCGAGAGCGGAATGTTGTAGAGATCGCCGTGGCGCAGATGAGCATGCAGTATCCCATCCGATGCTAGTTTGGACCGTGCATAGCTCAGCATAGCTTGGTTGACGTCAAAACCGACGCCATAGGCAAATCGGTCACCGAAGAGCTGAAGGATGCGCCCAGTGCCTGTCCCTAGGTCAATGAAAGTATCAAATGGACCTGGACCGATGATATCGACCATGGCCTGCTCGACGGCCTGTTCGGGAATATGTAGCGCACGAATTCGGTCCCAGTCGCCGGCGTGGGTCTCGAAGTACTCCTGCGACGATGCCTGTCGCTGAGCTTTAATGTCGATTGCCCGATCGGCATCCAGTTGAAGGATTGCATCGCTCGTGTCGGCCATCCGCATGAGCGCATGTGCGAGCTTTCCGCCTTCGGTGCGATCTGAAACGTAGAAATAGACCCAACTGCCCTCACGAAAGCGCTCGACGAGGCCAGCCTCTGTGAGCAGCTTCAGGTGACGTGACAGGCGGGGCTGGCTCTGCCCCAAGATCTGTGTGAGGTCCTTCACGTTCAATTCGCCAGACTTGAGCAACATCAGGATGCGCAAGCGCGTCGGCTCCGCCACAGCCTTTAATGCTGCGACCAATGCCTCGGGCTTGAACTCGGCGATGTTCCACTGTGAACCTTCCATCGGCAAATCCATATAAAGATATCTTTATATGTCAAGCTGAAAACATCAGTGAGCGCGAACTGATGCCGTCCTGAACCAATGAAACAGGTTCATTAACCTTACCGGCATATGCTCTCGACGAATCCTCCGCACACAGCACTTGCCCACGGATCTGCGCATGCAACCTCACCACATTGACTGCTTGTTCCCTGCTGACCAACCCACGGCGCTGCCAATCCAAATCGACCAGCGTCCATCGCGGGCGTCGGCTGTCTTGTTCCTGGCACTGTTGGTGCCCGCCATTCTGATTATGCTTGTTCCAGTTCTTACGATCGGTGCTGCTGCGATCGCTGATCCGTCCGCGCGGGATGCGTTGGTTGCTAAACCTTGGATGGCTCTGCAGGCGACCGTGGGTCTGTTGTTGTGGCTCGGTCTTTGGCTGATCCCGCTCCGTGGTTTTTGGGCGCGACTCACGCGCGGGCGACGCATTGAAATTGCGGATTGTGGACGGGTCAATGTTACTGAGACAGGGTTGCTTGGCGGTCGCCGATGGACCGGTCACCTTCAAGATTTTGATGGTGTCAGCCACCGTGTTCGTTCCTCGCTTTCAGGAACACGTCATGAACTGTCCCTGGAGCAGCAAAACCGATCTAAGTCGCTGTTACTGCAAATTGCTCCGACGATTACGGATCTCGAAACAGTCCAACTGGCCCGCTTGTTGAAATGCCCGGTGTTAAACACCAACATTGATGCTCAGCCAGCGCCGGCGCAATCGGTGGCTCCGGCAATGCTTCATCACCCTGACGCCATTGCTGCCTAAGCCACTGCCTGGTCGGTAAATTGAGCGTGTGAACGGTCTTATCGGGCTTGGGACACCGTTGCCACCACGCATCAATTGCAAAGGGATCAGCATCGGTCAGCCAAACCAAGGGCACAAGTGCGTCAACCGGGCCATTTGTGCTTTGACGCCGCGCAAAAGCCATTGTCTTAGTGTCAGCACGTTTGGTGCACGTTTTCCGTGCTCAGGTAGGGAGATATCAAGACGATGCAGGCAGGTCAGTGCTCGAGCGGCAGATACCAGACATCCTCAAGAGCCGGACTGTCCTATCGGCCTACCCAAGTGTCTCCGAACAGATTACTTAGTGCTGCGCTTAGCATGGTTGGCGCTGCTGCCCTTATCTTGGCAGGGTTGGCAGTTTCCACATCAGCGGCCCGCGCGGAGGCACCTGCGAAATACATGCAACGGGTTGCCAACGCGCTGATTGCAGCCCAACGGAATGGGTCACGCGACGCTTATATGCGTGTCATCCGCAAGCATGCTGATATCCCGTCAATCGGCCTGTACTCACTTGGCGACTATCGTTCAGGTCTCAGGAAATCTGATCGTTCGACCTATTACACCGGAATGGTGAAGTTCATTTCGAGATATGCTGCGAATGAGGGGCCTAAGTACCCCGTCGCCAGAGCGGTGGTCATCGGTCAATCGGGTGAAACGAAAAGCGGCGTGTACGTTGACAGCAACGTCGCCCTGCAAAGCGGCACAAGTTACGATGTCCGCTGGTTCTTGGTCCGCCGCGGCAGCTCATGGAAAGTCCGAGACGCCGAGGTGATTGGCTTTTGGATGAGTCCGTTTTTGAAGAACCTGTTCGAGAGCTACATTTCTGAAAACGGCGGCAATCCCAAGTCGCTTGTTATTGCCCTCAATCGACAGTGAGCCGCAGCTCTCTCGAAGGTTGCGAGGTCGAGCCAGGACCTATGTTTACTGCGCTTGTTCTCCAGACTCGGTTTCGGGCTTTGGTGGAGTTTCGGTCTTAGGGGCTGCGTTGGCTTCTGCGCTAACCGGCTCTACACCCTGGTTCTGCCAATCCACGTCAATCATCCTATACGTGGTTCCAAGCTTCGCGCTTTGCTCCGAAAAGTACCCCAGCTTTACAGATTTGGTCACGGGCTTTGGCGGATTTGCCAGCGCCGCGTCGATGGCGCCTAAGCTGTTATCGAGCCGCGTGTTGAGTTTGAGCTCAAGATCGAAAACACCGCCACCGGTTACGATCTTCGGATATGACTTCCCCTTGGCGTAAAAGAGCAAGGTCCCCGAATAGCTACTTCGGCCCGCCACTGAGATTGGCGCGAACGGCTGCTTTGGGCGCTCAACGCGTTCGAAGCGGCGTTTCTGCCGATCGAATGCCCCTGGCTTCACGAAGAACGCGCCATCTACGTGATAGGCGCTGTAAAAGCGTTTTTTTTCGCTCCCGTCTTGGGATGAAGCGATCAGCTCGACATCAAGAACAGTGCCGTCACGTGCGCCGTGGTTGGAAATTGTCATAGGGACAGCGAACACCTCCAGGTTCCCGCTCGCATCGCGTGTGTAATGGAGCACTGGCGAGACGTGGAACTGCAATTCTGGCTGCTTGAGCACGCTATGATAAAGGCTGACGGCGGAAAATATCAGAGCGACGGCGGATGCGATGCCCGTCAGAACGCTCGCCCATCCCCCTGCTGTGCCACCCTCAACCGTTGATTTGGCAATTTCAGTCGTCTCATCACCGACGTGATTTGGGTAGCGGTTACGCACAGACATGAAAGTTTCCCCGATCAATTCTGAATAGACGCGGCAACGTGGCGCGCCAAATTGGGCGCCCCCATGACAAAAGCCCGCCAATTGCGGGTCGCGACTGTGTTGTCGCACTCGCGCAACGCGAATTGGAAGCATGCGACGTTTTGGCGAGTTTTTGCGTTTTGTGCATAAGCCACTCGTCGGTCGCACCGCGTAATCACTGCCGAAAGCTACTTAGAATGCCCGTTGTGAGCATTTGTCGTGTGGGAATTGATACCCAATATTCAAGGCTATCTCTCCCGGCCGCTCCATTCCTAAATCCAGTCCATCGCCCCGTCCCAATTGTTGGGATGTGTCCCATGTCAGGGATTGGCGGTGAGAAGCAAACTTGTGCAACCGAAAACAGAAGGAGTGCACGACATGCTGACGAAGAATGAGAAATCAAAGCTGATTGCACTAACGGCAATTCCTTTGCTGGCGCTTATGCCGATTGCAGCTTCGGCGCAGACCGCCGACCCACAATCGGAGCCAGCCTTAGAGGCACAGCCATCACCGACGAGCCCAGGTGCCATTGAGCTATCTCCGACAGGAGATCCAACAGGGCAAAAGCCCATTGCTCAACCACCTAGCGCAGAAGCTACACCGCCAGCAGGATTGCCCGATACGGCAGATGCCCCGGCGGCCACTGGTGGCGCTGAAGGCGATGCAACCAAATCCGCTGTTGCTGGTGATGACTTGATTGGTCGTAATGTTGTTGCGGCCGATGGTAAGTCAGTTGGTGAAGTTGCCGCTGTGAAAGCTGATGATGCCGGACGCGTAAAAGAGCTTCATATCAAGACAGGTGGCTTTCTCGGTTTTGGCGCTAAGACCCGGGTTTTGACACCCGAGGTTTTCGTTGAAACACCAGAGGCCATTCAGTTGCGTGTTGCATCCACGGATCTCAATCAACTTCCAGAGTTGGAAGCTAACGCAGATCCCAAGAGTTAACACGGTAACAGTGCCAGAATGATCATCGGGCCGCTGGGAAACTGGCGGCCCGTTTCAATTTGAAGCAAAAAATGATGAAATCCTGCAAACGAATACCAATTGAAAACCAATTTGAAACGGATCAATCGCGAAGTTCGAAAAAATATGCGCAGAATACTCGGGAATAGAACGCGTGGGCCATTAATCGGCACGCGCTGGGGCATGGAGGCCCAGAAATGATCGAAGGTATACAGTCAAACCCATGGTCGGAAGCTCTTGGATGCATGATGCAGAAAGACGCTAACCGCCGCTTCCTGATGTCGCTTGAGCGCCGCAGTTCCAAGAGCTGCGATTTGCCAGAAGGCAATCTGGTTGATGCTGTCCGTACGCTCGTTGAAGAGCGCGCGAAGACGAGTTGAAAGGCATCGCAGTCTGGAAGCTAGTCAAAAGGGGAGCCCGGCGGCTCCCTTTTTTGCGTCTCGTAACACTTAAAGCACGTTTACTTTAGACGTGCTCTAAGCATTGGTTTTGGATCATGTTCTTATCGTGAATGTTGCTCGCCTTCGGCAAGACAAACCGCGTACACTTTTGCGGAACATGATCTAGCGCTCGAAACGTTTGAACTTGATGCGGCTTGGTTCCACTGCAGCTTCTCCCAAGCGGCGCTTCTTATCTTCTTCGTAGTCCGCGAAGTTCCCTTCAAACCATTCCACGTGGCTGTCGCCTTCAAAGGCCAATATATGGGTTGCGAGACGGTCCAGGAAAAAGCGATCGTGACTGATCACGACAGCACAACCGGGATAGTCCTCTAACGCTGCTTCGAGTGCCGAAAGCGTTTCGGTATCGAGATCGTTTGTAGGCTCGTCCAGCAGCAAGAGATTGCCGCCCTTTTTCAGCATCTTTGCAAGATGCACGCGGTTGCGTTCACCGCCCGACAGCATGCCGAGTTTCTTTTGTTGGTCAGCACCTTTGAAGTTGAACCATCCGCAATAGGCGCGAGAGGGCACCTCTCGCTTTCCGAGCATGATCTGGTCGACGCCGCCGGAGATTTCCTCCCAAACCGTTTTGCTGTCATCGAGATGATCGCGAGACTGATCGACATAGGAGAGTTCGACCGTTTCGCCGAGCCGTATTGAGCCGTCGTCCGGTGTCTCCTGGCCTGTAATCATCTTGAACAATGTCGATTTGCCAGCACCGTTCGGACCGATCACACCAACGATACCGCCCGGTGGAAGCTTGAAATCCAAACCGTCAATGAGGAGGCGATCATCAAAGCCTTTCTTGACGTCCTCGCCTTCAACGACCACGCCACCAAGACGAGGGCCCGGTGCGATCTGAATCGAAGACCGACCAACATCATCACGTCCTGCTTCCTCAGCCAGTTTTTCATAGGCTGAGATACGGGCTTTCGACTTGGCCTGGCGCGCCTTTGGTGACGACCTGATCCACTCCAGTTCGCGCTTGAGTGCCCGCTGCTTGCTTTCTTCCTGGCCCTTCTCAACTTCAAGCCGTTTGGCTTTCTGCTCCAACCAGCTTGAGTAGTTGCCGTGATAAGGGACGCCCTGGCCGCGATCGAGCTCCAAAGTCCACTCGGTGATGTTGTCGAGGAAGTAGCGATCGTGGGTGATCAGTATTACGCAGCCGGTGTAGTCGATCAAAAAACGCTCAAGCCAGGCGACGCTTTCGGCATCCAAGTGGTTTGTCGGTTCGTCGAGAAGAAGAATGTCCGGTTTTGACAACAAGAGCTTTGTCAGCGCGACGCGGCGCTTTTCACCACCTGAGAGCTTGGCGACCTCCGCATCACCTGGTGGACAGCGCAACGCATCCATTGCCTGCTCAACTTGTGCATCGAGATCCCAAAGGTTTTGACTGTCAATCTGGTCCTGAAGGGCTGCCATCTCATCGGCGGTTTCTTCCGAATAGTTGGATGCGATCTCATTGAACCGATCAACGAGAGCCTTCTTTTCGGCGACACCCTCCATGGCGTTGGCCATCACATCCTTTGATGCGTCGAGTTCGGGTTCCTGTGCGAGATAACCGACCTTCACCCCATCTGCCGCCCAGGCCTCGCCAACGAAGTCTGGCATTTGCCCCGCCATGATCTTCAGCAGCGTTGATTTACCCGCTCCGTTCAGACCCACGACACCGATTTTTGCGCCGGGAAAGAACGACAGTGAGATATCCTTCAAGACCTGTTTGCCGCCAGGGTAGGTCTTGGACAGCTTGCTCATGTGATAGACGTACTGCGGGTTCGCCATCGATGGGCGCTCCTCTCGCTGAATTGGGGTGTTTGAGGGATTACGAGCGTGTTGTAGCCCGATCGCGCGCACCCGACAACCGGAGTGCTGTGCAGTGCTCAAGCGGTCCACATGACCTGCCACGACTGGACCGAGCCAGCGTCAAAGTTACACCCTGAAAGTGGATTGCGCATGGATGGATCGGGTTGGGCAACTGCGGTAGTGTCGCGACCATGAAACAGCTTGTCTACATCGCCGATCCCATGTGCTCATGGTGCTGGGGCTTTGCGCCAGAGATGGCGAAACTACAAACCCATTTTGGGAGCCGTCTCGGGATCGTTCCCGTGATGGGCGGACTGCGCCCCGGAACAACCGAAGCTATGACGGCCGATCTTAAGAGTGCTGTTCGCAGTCACTGGCTTCATGTTGCAGAGGCGACTGGGCAGCCCTTCGATCACAGTTTTTTTGACCGGTCAGGCTTTGTCTACGATACGGAACCAGCATGCCGTGCTGTGGTTGCTGTTCGGACCATGCGGCCAGAAGTGTCGCTGATGTATTTTGGAACCGTACAGCAAGCGTTCTATGCGGAAAGCCGCGACGTGACACAGACGTCAGAGTTGCGCGCGTGTGCGACGTCGATCGGGTTAGATGGAGACGACTTCACAGACGCGTTTGACAGCACTGGTTCTCATGAGGCCTTGGAACGTGATTTCATGATCCGCCATCGTCTCAAGGTGTCTGGCTTTCCATCGCTGTTCGCCGAAGAGATTGGCCATAAGCCTGTGATGTTGATTGAAGGCTATCGCAAACTCGACGGGCTGATCCCAGCGATCGAGAAGTGGCTGGGGTAATGGGGCTTGCCTGCCCCCTTGTGGGCTCAGAACACAAGTGCCTTAGCGTCGGTGATTATTTGCTGGAACGCTCTCCATGCGGGCATGTTGGAAATGCCAGTGAAGAAGAAGCCACCTAGTCCGACGGTGAATACCAGCCAGCCCCAAAGTGTGTGCTCGATGACGACGGCCCAGAGTGAGCGTGTGGATGCGTACCGATAAGCCAGCAAGCATCCGATGATCCCAGTGCCAACGACTGCGACCCAGTTTCCAAACAACATGTGTGCGACACCGAACAGCATGCCGTTGAGGATGATCATAACCCACGGTAGTCCTGCAAACAGGACGCCGTAACGGTGAAAGAAGAA
>JBCBRD010000133.1:0-8919 GCA_039819885.1 Pseudomonadota bacterium | reverse complement strand
ACGCTGTTTGAAGGAGGTGCCGATAGCATCACGGGCCGTACGCGCAGCCTTTTCAGCCGAAGTTTGATCTTGATGATCTTCCCGTGAACGCGGTCGGCAGCTTCGAAGAAAAGCTACTGGCAACGCTCCGCGGAGAACACGCATCGATCCTCGAATCGATCCGCTCTGAAAAGAAGGTTTCTGACGATACCGAGAAAGCCTTGGTTGACGTTCTGGATGGCTTCGCAAAAACCTTCAGCGCCGACTAACGAAGACCGCTGAAACAAACATCGCGTGCTGTTTGCCGGCTTCGGCATTCAGCTTCGGCGGTGGGTCAAAGATCTCTCTGCCGTGCCGACGGTCGATGGATTGGAGACCCGGACCCGCCACCGACGCAAGCGATCGCAAGATCGCACCAACGACGTTGATAGGACGCCCCGATGGCGAGCTTGAAGGAACTGCGGAACCGGATCTCTTCGGTCAAGGCAACGCGGAAAATCACCAAGGCGATGCAGATGGTGGCAGCCGCAAAGCTGCGCCGTGCGCAAGAAGCTGCCCAGGCGGCACGTCCTTACGCCGAACGGATGGACGATGTTTTGGCCAATCTGGCTCAAAGCGTTGCAAACCCTGAAGGCGCGTCCCCGCTGTTAGTCGGGACCGGGAAAGATGACACCCAATTGTTGGTTGTCATGACGGCAGAGCGCGGCCTGTGCGGTGGCTTCAACAGCAACATCGCAAAACTCGCGCGCCAACACGCGACTAAGCTGATCGGCGAAGGAAAAACCGTCAAAATCCTTTGCGTTGGTCGCAAGGGGGCAGACAACCTCAAACGCGATTACAGCGCTATGATGCTGCCGACGATTGCATTTGCGGGTGTGAAGCAGCTCGGTTTCGTGAACGCAGAAGAAGTAGCGTCAAAGGTCATGACCATGTTCGCCGACGGCGAATTTGACGTCTGCACGATCTTTTTCTCCAAATTCCAGTCCGTGATTGCCCAAACGCCGACCCCGCTTCAATTAATCCCGGCCCGCCTGCCGGAAGCAGGTGAGGCTGAAACTGCGGAAAGCGGTACCAAGGCCACGTACGAATATGAGCCCGAAGAAGACGCCATTCTCGACTACCTGCTGAACCGCAACATCGCGACACAGATCTTCCGTGGCCTACTTGAGAACGCAGCATCCGAGCAGGGCGCCCGTATGAGCGCTATGGATGCAGCAACCCGAAACGCGGGCGAAATGATCGACAAGCTGACCGTCACATACAACCGTGAGCGTCAGGCAAAAATCACCAAAGAACTCATCGAAATTATCTCCGGAGCCGAGGCACTTTAACGAGCTTCACGCAGTCCACATTGGAACGGCAGGCTTGAGACCTGGAATTGAAAGACGAGGAACGAAGAAATGGCAAAAAGCGTTGGTCGCATCAAACAGGTCACGGGCGCCGTCGTCGACGTGCAATTTGATGATGCTCTCCCCGAAATCCTCAACGCACTTGAGACGGACAACCAGGGCGGTCGGCTTGTGCTGGAAGTAGCACAACACCTCGGCGAAAATACCGTCCGGACGATTGCGATGGACTCATCCGAAGGGTTGGTACGCGGTCAGAAGGTCACCGACACCGGGCAACCAATTACGGTTCCAGTCGGCGAAGGTACGCTCGGGCGTATTATGAATGTCATCGGCGAGCCAGTCGATGAAGCCGGAAAGATCGAGACAAACGAAGTTGCCCCGATCCACGCGTCTGCCCCCCCACTTGTCGATCAGTCGACCGAGTCTGAAATTCTCGTCACCGGCATTAAGGTCGTCGACCTCCTCGCGCCATATGCCAAGGGCGGTAAGATTGGACTGTTCGGTGGCGCCGGTGTCGGTAAAACCGTTCTGATCATGGAATTGATCAACAACATCGCGAAAACACACGGTGGTTACTCCGTGTTTGCCGGTGTTGGCGAGCGAACGCGCGAAGGAAACGATCTCTATTACGAGATGATCGAATCCAAAGTGAACGTCGATCCAAAGGAAAACAGCGGTTCGGCTGAAGGCTCCAAGTGCTCGCTGGTCTATGGCCAGATGAACGAACCACCAGGTGCCCGTGCCCGTGTTGCGCTCACAGGTTTGACGATCGCTGAATCGTTCCGCGACACAGGCCAGGACGTTTTGTTCTTCGTCGACAACATCTTCCGCTTTACGCAAGCTGGTTCAGAGGTGTCCGCACTTCTCGGTCGTATCCCTTCTGCTGTGGGCTATCAGCCGACACTCGGTACCGACATGGGTGCCATGCAGGAACGGATTACATCCACCAACAAGGGATCAATTACTTCGGTGCAAGCCGTGTACGTCCCTGCCGATGACTTGACTGACCCTGCACCGGCTTCGACTTTTGCCCACTTGGACGCGACGACCGTTCTTTCACGTTCGATTGCTGAAAAAGGCATCTATCCAGCCGTTGATCCGCTGGATTCAACATCACGCATGTTGGACCCGCAGATCCTCGGGGAAGAGCACTACCAGGTGGCTCGTGAAACGCAGGAAATCCTTCAGCGCTATAAAGCGCTCCAGGACATCATCGCAATTCTCGGCATGGACGAACTCTCGGAAGAAGACAAGCTTACCGTCGCACGCGCCCGTAAGATTGAGCGCTTCTTCTCGCAGCCATTCGACGTCGCCCAGATCTTCACAGGCTCGCCGGGAGTCCAGGTTCCCCTCGCTGACACAATCCAGGGCTTTAAAGGCCTGTGCGCTGGTGACTATGACCACCTGCCGGAGCAAGCGTTCTACATGGTCGGATCGATCGACGAAGCTATGGCCAAGGCCGAGAAAATGGCTGAAGCTGCCTAACTCATGTTCAGGAAAAGTGGAGACCGGTTTTCCGCTCGGAACATGATGCAAACCAGAAGGCCGGCAACAAAGCCGGTCCGGTCCAGGCATCTGCAGACCTTTCAACGAAGAGGTCTGTAGCTCACGGGGGGGGAGGAACGGACCCAATGTCGGAGACTGATACGAACGGACGTACCGCCGATCATACGTTTGGAACCTGTTGTTCCGAAATGAAAGAGGCGATCCAGGCCGAAGATTTCGAACCGCTCATTACACTGGGCCCTGATGGCGTCTTGTACATGTCTGTGGGGCTGATCGAGCTGGAAGATGAAGACGAACCGGGCATGGTTGACCATCCAGTCTTCTTTTGTCCGTTCTGCGGAACCAAATTGCAATCGCGCGAAGAGGTTCAGGCCAAACACGACGCCGATGCGGAGCAACTGGGCTAACTTCAACCATTGGTTGGCGCATGGCCAAACGCAACGAACTTGAGGACCACAGACTATGGCCGGCACATTTAAATTTGAATTGGTGAGCCCCGAGCGCATCCTGTTGTCGGTTGAGGCTGAAGAGGTCCAGATCCCCGGCTCCGAAGGTGACTTCACGGTTCTCACTGGCCACGCCCCTGTGATCTCGACGCTAAAGCCCGGCGTCATCCACGCGACCATGGCCGACGGCAAAAAAGCGATTTTCGTGCGCTCCGGCTTCGCTGACGTCACTGCTGACGCTGTCACGATCCTTGCGGAACGCGCCTTCGTGACTGATGAAGTCGACCCACGCCAGATCGACTCCGAACTCGAGGCCGTCGAAAAGGCTCTGGCCGAGGACCACGACGACGAAGCGCTGATGCACCTCAATCGAGCGATTGAAGAACTGAAGGCGCTCCAGGCCAGCCACGGCGTAAATTAACACCTCGTTGGGTGGGCGCCCGGTCGGACGCACGGCACTGGCGGTCGCGACCAGCCAACTGAAATCCGGCTAAAAGGTTGGCAGTTGCCGTATAGCGGCCTCGCTGGTTCACGAGGTAAATTGCGGTAAGCCACGGCCTTGCTTGGTAAAACGAGCCTCAGTCATAGTTTTCCCCTAAGAGTCTGGGACACCCGCTGTGGGGTGAAGCCGCACCCGATGCGAGAAGCCGGGATCGCTCATGACACCGCAACAGCGCAAAGCCACATTAGCAAATCAGCTTGAGAAACTATCTGCCGACCATAAGCAGTTCATGGCAACGCTTTGCCCGTTGATCCGAGACGACATGCTGACAGAGGTGGCGCGCTGCGACTACGGAATGGATGAGGAGCAGCATTTCACAGAGCTGGTCAAAATCCGAGACCGCCAAATGACAAGCTCATGCTTGGAATGGGAGCCCAAAGAGGTCTTGGAACTCTTCCGTTGGTCAGAGTACGGGGATGATCGCTCCGGACAAGAACCACGCAGCAAACGAGACTTTCATCGGATCCGAGCCTTTTGCTGTGCTGCTCTGTTGGATGCTGCAACACGGCCTCAAAACAAGGACATGTTGCTAAGCACCAACGAAACAGCCGTCCAGTTAATCGAAAGTGTTGGACTCGCGGACGCTGGCCTGGAGCCACTTCTACCCGCCTTCCTAGCCTACAGCCTCAAAGCCCTCGAAGATGACGACGTCGAAAAACTCCATCATCTTTTTGGGTTGGTATGGGCACTGTGCAATGCCCGTCGCGGGAACGATCCAGCCTTGCATGATTTGATTGAAGCGATCGTCCATCTTGAGTCTGAGTGCAGACAAATCTGGCCCAACGGTGTGGGACGCTGCCCGACAAGGCCTATCCTCGGTTTGACGTTTCACGACTTGAAAAACGATAAATGGATTGCCATAGGCAGGAGGCTGGCCGGATCAGCAAACCAAGACATCGATGATGCAAAACTGCGCGAACGTGTGATAGCGCTCGCGCGTGGGGTTGCCGGGGACAGTTGACGGTTTGCCAGGGCCGTAAGGTCACCAATTCGGTCACTCGATGAATTGATGATTTTGATATCTTGAGTTGTCATCAGGCGTAGCTGAAGTCCGCTCAGGCCCACCAACTTATCGAGACGTGGCTTCAAACCTTTGGCTTGGCCAACTCACCAAACTCCGCCAAAACAGCCTCGTAGACTTCGCGCTTGAACGGAATGACCAGCCCCATCAGCTCATCGACATCCGCCCATCGCCACTGATCGAACTCGATCATCTCTGGGTCATCCGGTGTGATGTTGATGTCTCCATCCGAGCCGTTGTAGCGCATCACGAACCACCGCTGCGTTTGCCCGCGAAAGCGCCCCTTCCAAATCCGTCCCAGAAGCTCCTTCGGCAAATCATATTTCACCCAGTTGGCGCTCTCAGCAACGATCTCCACCTGTTCTGCAGCAATACCGGTCTCTTCAAAGAGTTCGCGGTAGGCCGCCTCGACGGGCGTCTCACCCTTATCGATTCCACCTTGCGGCATCTGCCACCACTTCGGCGGAACCTCTGACTGATCACCGCTTTTGTCACGAAGCTTTTCCTGGCCGGAGCGTCGCCCAATCCAGACCTGACCCTGGGCATTCAGCACCATGAGGCCGACGCAGGGCCGGTACGGCAGATCCGCAGCCGTCAGCTTGGACTTACTCTTTCCCACGTGAACCATCCCCCCTAGATCATGTTCCGCAAAAGTGTATGCGGTTTGTCTTGCCGAAGGCGAGCAATATTAAAGATAAAAAACATGAACCAAAACAAATGCTTAGAGCACGTTTTCCAAGTGAGTCCAAACTAAACGTGGTCTAGTGCGATCGCTTAATTAGAGGCAGTTCAAACGCGGTGCAGTCATGCCCCGAGTGAGATCATCGAGCAAACGAAAAACGGAGCCCCTCCGATAAGAAGAGACCCCGTTCTTTACGTACCGTCCGGTTATGCAGGTTGAGACTACTTCACCAACTCAGCCTTCTTTTCCGTCTTTTCCGGCGCCTTCACCGTTGGCGGCGCAGTAACCTTGCCGCGAAGGAAGTTCAGCGCAAACTGAAGCTGCTGATCTTTCTCCGGTTCGCGCGGAACATAGGCCGACGACCCGGACTCTTCTTTTTCCTTCTCGTTCTTCAGGTGGCCTCGAAGGCTTGCTTCACCACGTGGCTTTGCAGCGGTTTTACCCTTGAGCTCCTCAGGCAGCTCCTGTTCGATCTTGATGTCAGGATCAATGCCTTTCGCCTGGATCGACCGGTTCGACGGTGTGTAATACCGCGCGGTGGTCAACCGGATCGCCCCATTCGCGCCGAGCGGTATGATCGTTTGCACCGAGCCCTTACCAAACGAGCGGGTGCCGATGATCTTGGCGCGCTTGTGGTCCTGCAAAGCGCCAGCAACGATTTCCGATGCGGACGCAGAGCCACCGTTGATCAGGACGGCAATCGGCTTTCCATCCGTCAAGTCACCGGGGCGCGCTTGGCTTCTTTGAGTTTCCTCATTGTTGCGTCCCTTGGTCAGCACGATCGCGCCACGCTCTAAGAAATCATCAGAAACGGCAATGGCCTGATCAAGCAGCCCACCTGGGTTGTTGCGAAGGTCAATCACGTAACCTTTGAGCTTTGACCCGATCTCACGCTTCATGTTTTCGATCGACCGAACGAGGTTGGTGTGGGTTTGTTCGTTGAACGTCGTCACCTTGATGTAGCCGATATCATCTTCAACGCGCGCCTTGACTGCGTTGATGCGGATAATGTCACGGACGATCTTGATGTCGAATGGCTCGCCGCGACCTTTGCGGACAACTGTGAGCTTGATGGGCGTGTTTACGCGTCCGCGCATTTTCTCGACAGCCTGTTCCAGCGTCAGTCCAACGATCTGCTCACCGTCCAGATGAGTGATTAAATCGTTTGGCATCACGCCGGCCTTGGCAGCAGGCGTTTCGTCAATAGGAGCGACCACTTTAACGATGCCGTTTTCCATCGTGACCTCGATGCCCAGACCACCGAACTCGCCACGGGTCTGAACCTGCATATCGCGGAAGTGTTTCGGTGACAGATAGGCCGAGTGCGGATCAAGGTCATTAAGCATGCCGTTGATGGCTGCTTCGATCAGCTTGGTATCATCGGGCGCTTCTACGTAATCAGAGCGCACACGCTCAAGCACGTCACCAAACAGATCAAGCTGCCGGTAAAGGTCAGAGTTTGGCGATGTTGCCGAGTAGGTCTGTGTGACATTGACAACGGTCGTAGCACCAGCAGCTACCGTCATCATGAGAAATGTCCAGAAAGCGAAGTCTGTCTTGCGCATCAGCCTCATACCTTTTGTGGACTTTTGACCCACCATGGGTCGGGATCAATCGGGCGCCCTGATTTTCTAAACTCTACATAAAGTACCGGGCCATTTCCACCAGTGCCACTGCCAGAGGGCCCATCTCCCATGGTGCCAACAGGTTCAGCCGCCAAAATGAATTGACCTGGCTCCACATCAATGTGGGACAGGCCGGCCAAGAGGATATGATATCCACCGCCTGCGTTAATGATCAAGAGTTGGCCATAGCTTCGGAACTCACCAGCGTAAACAACCCAACCATCACACGGAGACGTGATCTGCGCCGAAGCGCGGGTCTCGAACACAATACCCTTTGATTTCCCACCATATTCGGTCTTGCCCCCATATGACAGGACCCGTTTGCCACGGGCCGGGAACGGCAATTGTTGCTTGGCCCTATGAAATGGCACTGCAGGCTCTATTCGGTCGGCAGAAGCGCCCGCGAAGGCTGAAGACGGCGGCGCCAGTATGGCAACTTGCGTACCACCACTGGACTTTGGTGGCGCCACGTCCAGTAGCCCAGAATCGGATTTCGGAGGAATACGTGATCTGCCCGGCGTCGGAGGAACTTCCGCGACCGACGGTAGCTCCGGCTTTAGAACCTGCTCACGAACTTCCTTTTCCACCTTTGCATTGTGCGCGGCCAATCGCGTGTTCTTAGTGACCGCTTCATCCAGTTTAGCAATCATCTCCGTCAGATTATTCACGTTTTTCGTGATCTCACGGGCCGCACGTTGGACAGTTTTAAGCTCGGCTTGTCGTTCTGTGATCGTCTGCTTCTTCTCAGAGAGCAGTCCAGATAGGCGGACCCGCGAGTCGTTGAGTCTGGCTGTCTCGGTCCTGAGCCGATCGCCTTCACTTTTGATTTCGGTCATGACCCGAACCAATTCGTTCAGGCGTGAAGACAGCGCCAACGCTTTGTCACGCAGACCTGGAAACGCACGGGCTAGCAACATCGCGCTCCGCACCATGGCCAGCGCATCATCGCGGTGTGTCATCATCACAGGCGGCGGGTTCCGCCCCATACGTTGCAGCGAACCAAGCAGCGTCGCAATCTGAGTATGTTGCTGTGCAAGCGATCCGCGCAGCAGAGATTCCTGTGCTTGCAAACCACCAAGCCGGGACTCAATGGTCGTCATTCGCGCTTCGCCTTCTTGGATGCGCTCAGCCATATCCAAAAGTTGTTGATTGAGTTTACGTCGTTCTTCGCGCAGGGCCTCGACACTGCTGTCGAGTTTTTGCGCTTTGGTTTCAAACCCTTTTAGCCGCCCCTGCTCATTGCTGAGTTGCTCGCGATACTTCTTAGGAGATTGTTGAGCGAAACTAGCGGTCGGCAATGTCATAGCGGCGCAACCGAGCGCGACGATTGACGCCATCGCGCGAAAAAGTCGAGGTGCAGACAGGTGTTGGGACGTGGATCGACGCAGGCAACGTAATGAACGAAAGGGTGCGCCGGTTTCAATCAAGCCTGTTGTCTCACTGATTCTGGCGGCATCCCGTTTGGAAAAGGCCGCATTGCGGATTTCGAACATTCGTCTGCCCCACTGAATCGCGAAAAATACGGCGATTCTATCGCTAGGCGTTAGACAATTTGAAAACAAGCCTGTGAACGGTAAGGATGCCCGCGCCGTAAGCCTATCTCTGAGACAGCAGAATACGGATATTGCCGCAAAACCATAGAGATGATCACATCACCTATTCCAACTTTAAGGTGCAAAACCCTTCCGGGTGACCAACACGCCCGCAATGGTTAGGCTTACAGCAATCTGAAGGTGTCGAGCTTTGACACCATTTGAACTGACGTTCGTTTTCGACCAAACCAAAATAAGGCTCACCCAACAGTATGCA
>JBCBRD010000132.1:0-9171 GCA_039819885.1 Pseudomonadota bacterium | reverse complement strand
GGATTCTTGTGCAGCAGAAACCCCAGATCGGTTGCTGGTTTGTGTGTCGTTGTGAGTGTCAGGATCATAAGGCAGGACCACCTCAGGCAATTGACAAAACAAATGCCGGCCAAGGGAACACTAAACAGTGGGTCGATGTGTGAGACTTGGTCAAATGCACAAGCTCAAACAATCCGCACACACGTGGCATCACTGATGAAGTGGCGCAAGCTGTTGCAGTGCCACATTGAGCCAAATGCGACAAATCCTGACAGTACGTAGATGATCAAGCACTGGCCGTTTGGACAGGAAAATGACCTCGCCCGTCCTAAAGCGCGTTCACTTTAAACGGAATCAGAGCACGCACTTTAGGCTTTTTGTTTTGGATCATGTTGTTATCGCAAAACCGCGCACACTTTTGCGGAACATGATCTAGACTGTGTGGTCTGCGTGATAGAGGTAATCGTCGGACACGTAGCGCTTCGGTTCTGGAACCTCAGACATAAACGCCTTCAGCTTTTCCAAACCCTTGGGGACAGGCCCGCCATACGCCCAATCCAATAGCTCTGCCGTGTGCACAATCGGCGTATCCATGCCGCTACCAATCTGTGAGATACACCCGATATTACCTGCTGCGACAAGATCCGGCTGAACGGAACGAATATTCTCAACCTTGCGTGCACGCAGGTCAGTGGCGATCTCAGGCTGTAGGATATTGTAAACCCCCGCAGACCCACAGCAGATATGCCCTTCCGGCACATCGACGACTGTGAACCCGGCATTCGTCAAAAGCTCTTTCGGTTCTTCCGTAATCTGCTGCCCATGTTGCATTGAGCACGCCGAGTGATAGGCAACGCGCAAAGACGAATACCGTTTCGGTGGGCCAAGATCGAAGCGTGAAAGGAACTCTGAAATATCAAGCGTCAGCTCAGAAATCTGAGCCGCCTTTTCAGCATATTCCGGATCATCCTTGAGCATGTGCCCGTAGTCTTTGACAGTCGTTCCACAGCCAGACGCATTGATCAAAATTGCGTCGACCGGGTCTTTCTCGATCTCGTGCATCCAGGCATCAATGTTCTTACGAACCTGTGCATGCGCCTCTTCCTCACGTCCCATGTGGTGGACCAGCGCACCACAGCAGCCAACGCCATTCGCAATCGTCACATCAACACCGCGTCGTGCCAGCAGTCGAATGGACGCATCGTTGATGTCGGGTCTTAAAACCTGTTGTGCGCAGCCAGCCAACATCAACACGCGAGCCCGACGTTTAAGTTCGGTCGCTGCCGTTCCAGGGCCGCTGTAACGCCCACCCCGTGGCAGACTGTCAGGTGCCAGATCAACCATCGCGGCGAGTTCTTTGAAGCCGAATCGCTTCATGAGCCCCCTGAACGGTCGCCCTAACGGAGCAGCGCGCAATGCCCATCGAAACCGGTCAGGATAGGGCACCGTGCGAGCGAGCAGTTCACGCACAAACTTTTCTCGCCAGGTGCGCGTGCCAGTTTCTGCAATGTGAACGCGGGCATGATCCACCAGATGCATATAGTCGACG
Organism: Pseudomonadota bacterium; assembly: GCA_039819885.1. Lineage (GTDB taxonomy): Bacteria > Pseudomonadota > Alphaproteobacteria > Rhizobiales > Hyphomicrobiaceae > JBCBRD01. The sequence goes on along the minus strand of JBCBRD010000132.1, from coordinate 7,643 downwards.
CCACCTGGGCAGGTTGTCATGCAAGACAAGCAGGAAAGACACCGATCGATGTGATGTTGCACCTCCGCAGATGCATCCTTGTCGCCCTCGAACATGTCCTTCATCAAATAGATGCGGCCACGCGGACTATCGCGTTCATCACCCAACACAACGTAAGTCGAGCAGACCGCCGTACACAGTCCGCAGTGAACGCAGCGGCGCAAGATCTTATCGACCTCACTGATGCGTGAATCTTCGAGTTGCTGAGGTGTGAAATTGGTTTGCATCGATGACCTAGTTGAGCTTGTTGCTTAGATCGTTGCGTACATACGTCCGGGATTAAACAAACCGTGCGGATCAAACGCGTGCTTTAGCCCGCGCATTATGGATTCAACACCTGCGGCTTGCGGCTGGAACACTTCCACAGAGGCGCGCACCGAAGGCTCGGCCCGGATCAATGTCGCGTGTCCACCATGCACAGCGACCGCACGACGAATGTCAGAAGCCCCGGCATCAGCGCTTGCTGCAACCTCGACCCAGACCAATCCACCAGACCAATCGTAATAAACATCAGCCGGCATGTGCTTTCGAATCGCAGCAACGATAACTGGCCCTTTTGTCGGTGCCGTCGAAATCCGCCAAAGCGATGTGTCCTGCGAATATGGCATAACCGACAAGCGCCGCAACTCAGCCCAAAAATCCAAGGTTTCAGCAAAGTCAAGTTGCACCGGATCACCATAAACCTTGAGCTGCTCGATGAGCCTTTGCGATCGATAAATCACCGACGGCCTGAAATTCTCAATCCGGATCGCGGTGACTGACGCCCCAAGGTTCCGCAGTGTCTCATTCTCGATGCGGCGGGCAACAGCTTCTGGAATGTGCGCTGCCCCCGTCACCTCATAAGGCAATTGCATCGCCGTACACAAAAGTTCAACACCGATATCTTCAGTTAAACCAGTGTAGACCAAGGTGGCCGCCTCATCGGCCATGGGCAAAACCTTGAACGTCAACTGCGTCAGACATGCCAGCGTGCCCCAGCTCCCCGACACACCACGACAAAGATCATAGCCGGTGACGTTCTTCATGACGCGTCCGCCGGATCGGAACAATTCGCCAGCACCGTTGACACCCTCGACCCCAAGCAAATGATCACGCGCAGCACCTGCCGAAATGCGCCGAGACCCTGAAACGTTGGACGAGAACACAGCTCCAATCGTCTGCGTATTGCGCGCACCACCCGTGCTCGGGCCGAGGTCGATAGGTTCAAACGCCAGCATCTGGCCCTGACCTGCCAAGTCAGCTTCGATCTGGGCAATCGGTGTACCAGCATGCGCGCCCATGACGAGTTCGGTTGGCTCGTACATATAGATGCCACGCATGGACGCCGTCGAGATTGTGGTTGCCGTCTGCATCGGACGCCCGATAGCCCGCTTGGACCCAGACCCAACAATCTCCATAGGCTCGCGACGCTCAATGTAAGGGGCGATCATACTGGCAAGCTCCCAGCCCGCCGCCGGTCTGAGCGTCTCGCTCATGCCGCATCCTCGATCTCAATCCGCCCGTCCAGCGGAAACACCTTGCCAGGATTCAACAACCATTTCGGATCGAACACACTCTTGATACGCATCTGCAATGCCAGGTCGACATCAGAGAATTGCGCTCGCATCAGATCGCGTTTTTCAACGCCAACACCATGTTCACCGGTGAGGCATCCACCAACCTCGACACACAGTGTCAGGATTTCAGCGCCGGCTTTCTCGGCGTTGATGGAAGATTCAGGATCATTTGCGTCATAAAGAATGAGCGGATGAAGGTTGCCGTCCCCAGCATGAAAAATGTTCGCAACCTGAAGCCCATAACTCTCACAAATATCGTTGATACCTTTGAGCGCGACAGGCAACTGCGACAGCGGAATGGTGCCATCCATGCAGTAATAGTCGGCGATCCGCCCGATAGCTCCAAATGCCGATTTGCGCCCTTTCCAGATGCGGGCGCTTTGCGCCGCACTTTCCGAGACGATGGTTGTTGATGGTTGATGTGGCTCAGCGATCATACGTATTCGTTCCAAAAGATCTGAGATCTCTTCCTCAGAACCTTCAACTTCGATGATCAACAACGCTTCCACATCCAGCGGATAGCCAGCCTTGGCGAATGCCTCGCAGACCTTGATCGCCGGCCGGTCCATGTACTCGATGGCAACCGGAATAATGCCAGACGCAATGATCGCCGAAACACAGGCACCCGCCGCTTCCGTTGATCCAAACCCAAGCATCATCGGCCGCGCACCCTCAGCCGCCTTGAGAATGCGCACGGTTGCCTCTGTAATAATACCAAACTGCCCTTCCGACCCGACGGTTAAGCCGAGGAGATCATAGCCATCGGCATCCATATGCTGTCCGCCAAGCTCAATCACATCCCCATTCATCAGCACCATTTTGAAGCCGAGCACGTTGTTCGTGGTCACACCGTACTTCAAGCAATGCGCACCACCCGAATTCATCGCCAGGTTCCCAGCTAGCGTACACGCGAGCTGACTGGACGGGTCCGGAGCATAAAAGAAGCCTCGCTCCGACACAGCATTTGAAATTCCAAGGTTCGTGATGCCGGACTCAACACTGATCGTCCGGTTCGCATAGTCGATATCGAGCACCTTGGTCATCCGCGAGACGCCGACAACAATCGCATCTTCCTGTGGCAGTGCTCCACCGCAGAGGGACGTTCCAGCACCACGGGCCACAACGCGGACCCCGTTCGCATGACAGTACTTGAGAACCTTGGACACTTCAGCCGTAGTCGTAGGGAGGACCACGGCTAAGGGCATGCAACGGTAGGCAGACAACCCATCGGATTCGAACGTCCGCCGACCATCCTCGTCTGAGATCACGGCTTGTTCGCCAACGATCTTAACAAGATCTGCAGCGATCGCGTCCCGCTTCGCCACGATGGAAGCATCGGGCTGCATCAGTTCGACAAAAGTCATGACGTGCCTCAACTATTGCATTCAACTTATGGTTATAATCAGCACAATCACTTCAACACTCGCCCAGCAAACCCTATCGGTTTCGTTCAGGACGAACCGCACTGAAGCTTGAATTCAGCACTATGAACCGGACACCCGTTGTTCGCCAGCCCGCCGTCGGCGCCAAATGTCCGGCAAGCCAAAAAAACCACGAGAACCTAATTTTCAACGAAAAAACGAAGCACTTACACATTTTCAAAGCTTCAGCGACGCACTTTCGCCGATTGGAAGGTAAAAAAACGAAGCAGCTTTTGATTGATCACCTGAGCCCACCATTCAGGTCCGCTCGGTATCGCCAAGTCAGGAACCGCCACTATGACCGCAATTACAGACCTTGAGATTTTCGCGCGCGTCGCCCGGACCGGCAACATGTCAGCTGCTGGCCGCGAGATGGGCTTATCACCTGCCGTCGTCTCAAAACGTGTCTCTTTGCTCGAAGAACAACTAGGCGCCCGTCTGTTCCAGCGCACAACACGCCAACTCACACTGACCGAAACCGGCGAAGGCTATTTCAAACGGGTCGTTGACATTCTCAGCCTCGTCGACGAGGCCGAAGACTTTGTGAGCCGCCGGAACACAAAGCCCCGAGGCCAACTAAAAGTTACGGCACCGACATCGTTCAGCAGGCACCACATCGCGCCTTATTTGCGCGAATTCCTAACCCGCTACCCCGATATCGAACTCGACTTCCACCTAACCGACAACTTCGTCGACATCATCCGCGAAGGGTTTGATGTGGCCATTCGGATTGGCGAGTTGCAGGACTCTTCACTGGTTGCCAAAAAGATCGCACCAGATCATCGGGTCATTTGCGCATCACCAGCGTATGTTGCGGAACACGGCTCGCCAGAAACGCTAGCGGACCTCGAGCATCACAACTGTTTGGCCGCCGGCGCACAAGACATTTGGCGCATGAAAGGACCTGACGGTGAGCATCAGTACAGAGTGCGTGGAAACATTCGCTCAAACTCATCCGAGTTCATCCGCGAAGCCCTATTGTCCGGCCTTGGAATTGGCCTGCGCTCCACATGGGACATCAACGCAGAACTGGAAAGCGGCGATCTGCAGGTCATCATGCCTGACTATGTTGGGTCTTCGAATGTGGCGATTTACGCTGTCTATCCGTGCCGAGAATTCATGCCAGCGAAAGTCAATGCCTTTATCGAATTCCTAACCGAGATTTATGGGACCTCGCCATACTGGAGCAATTCTGCTGACGCAGGCGGCAACCCACCCAGCAAGACCACTAAGTCAACGATACAACGGTCAACAGGAGATGGAGCAACCGCTTCTTCGTCACACGCTGCCTAACGTAGACAACAACCAGGTTTGGCGGGTTTCGATCTGACAAACTCAAACAGTTTCACGGCGGCGGGGTGCCGGCGTCCGGTGACGGTTTCACGATCGTCCCGGACGCGCTACATTGCGTGGACTGAACACGCAGCCTTAATCAGCCGACCGAAAGTCCAGCCCACGTGGATCAAAAGACCTCTTCCATGCGCTCCCAAACCTGCCTGTCTCTCGCCATTGCAGGTGTGCTCGCACTCACCGTAGCAACACCATTGATGGCAAAGCGCCTTTGGGTTCCGATGCCAACCCAAAAGGCCGAAGCAATGCAGGCGGTCGCACACGAAAAACGCGACCTGGAGCAAGGCGCAAAGCTATTCGAACGGTGTATTGCCTGCCACGCGGTCGGCGATGCACGCGATACAGGGATCGGCCCGCATCTGAATGATGTCGTCGGCCGAAGAGCTGCCAGCGTCACCGGTTTTGACTATTCCAAAGATATGAGCCGCGCCGGTGAAGAAGGGTTGGTCTGGACGCCAGAGTTCCTATCGGACTATCTACGCCGCCCCGAAACATTCCTGCCCGAAACGAAGATGGCGTTTTCAGGCATAAGTGATGCAGCTGAACGTGAAGCGTTAATCGCCTATCTGGAAACGCTCAATCAGAGGGCTGAACGCCTTATCGAGGCGGCAAATGAGACCGAAAGCGGGCCTCCTGTCGTTGACTATGGCGATACTGAGTGAAGTTGCCGTGACCTACCCGCCCTTCGATGAACGGTCGCTATCAGCTTTGTCATCGACATAGTGCTCCTTGAGCCGTCGCGTCAGGTACCAGACACCACCGACGACCAGCGGAACGCTCAAAGCAGTAACAATCGTTGGAGAAAACCGCTCAGGCACCGGCGACAGATCCGAGAGCCCTTTCGCAAGGTAAGTGATCAGCCCCACAATGTAGTAACTTATCGCCGCAACAGAGAGCCCCTCCACTGTTTGCTGCAATCGCAGCTGCATTTTGGCGCGCTGATCCATCGACTTCAAAAGATCCCGATTTTGCTGTTCAAGATCGAATTGAATACCCGTCCGCAGCAAATCAGCAGCTCGGGCGAGCTGAAGTGATAAGCGCTCTTGTCGTGTCTCAACCGCATTGCAGGTCTCGATCGCAGGAACCAGCCGTCGATTGAAAAACGCCGTAATCGATACGTGGTCAGCGTCGGGCCGTTCCTGAATCAATTCTATGCGGCTCTTGACGAGCTCAAAGTACGCCCGCGTCGCCCCGAACCGAAAAGCGTTCTTCGCTGACAACGCCTCGATATCAGCGGCAAGCCGGCCCAGATGCTTCAGTAGGACCTGGCTCTCATGATGGTCGTCCGCACCTGCAATTTCAGCCGTGACCTGCGCCAATTCCTTTTCCATACGCCCAAGTTCTGGCCCGATACTGCGCGCAGTAGGAAGCCCAAGAAGGGCTAGAGTACGGTAGGTCTCTATCTCCAGAACACGTTGCACCAACCGGCCCGCATGGGTCTCAGACATCCCCTTTGATTCAACCAGGATGCGCGTGAAACCCGAAGTGTCGACGACAAAGTCAGTTGCCACACGCGCCTGGCCGTCAGACGCCTTGATAACGCAAAGGCTTTCAGGTTTGAAAAAGTCACCGACGTTGGCCATCAGCTTCGAACGATCAAGCAGTGATAGGTTCACAGCAACAATCAACGGACCCGGTGCTGTGAATTGGACTTCACCGTCCTTCAACGGATTAGCGAGTGAGAAGGGTTCGCCTGTCGAAATACCGGTCGACCAAGTATATGTGGTAAACTCTGTGTGTTGCTCCCAGCGCAGATCCCACCGGCCAAAATCAAACCGATGATATTTGGCGTGAGCATCCGGCGAAGGAAGTCCACGCGCCTTCGCCATATCGGCAACGCGAGCACGATCCGCGATCGCAGCCGCCTCATCGGTCATGAAACCGAAGTGAAAAACTGCCCGAGGTATCTCTGTCGGTAACAACGGCCGCGCGTGCAGCTCACCCAGCACCGAAATCCGCTGGCTGTGTTCCTCAAAGCCAACGGGTGAGCGCGCTAGCTTGTCACGATCAGCTTTCTTGTCATCAAGATCCAAAGTTGTCGCCGGGTTTTCACCGTTCGGCGTCTCCCCCATCAGCCCTACTCCCTCTGACAGCAAACCAATTCAGTCTAGCCCTTAGAGATAGAACCGATCGAATACCCGAATAAACACCATTCGACGTGCTCTGACGACGTGACATCCACGCTCAATCAATTGTCTTGACTAACGTCAAAGCTTGAGCGGGTAAAACCTCGCACAAAAAAGCCTACGAACCCTGCACAGTCGCACGTAAGAGCTGGGTTCAGCAAAGCTCAAGGAGGAAACCAATAGAATGTCGCACGTTGCCCATGAATTGGCTGAGGAATTTCCTGAACACAAGAGCCGCATTCACGACCTGAAAATGTCTGACGCCCATTTTGCCAGACTGTTCGACACATATCATGAGGTCAACAGGGAGATACACCGGGTCGAAGCTGCCGGGATCAACACCACCGACGAACACTTCGAGGATTTGAAAAAGCAGCGCCTCGCGCTAAAGGACGATATTGCGGCAATGCTGACGCGTTGATCGCCACGCCAGTACCCCAGGCAAAATCAGCAAGGCTCATTCGTTTTATGCCTCCCGCCGCGTCCGTGGCGGCGCGCACACTGGCGATCAACGTTTCAAACAGGCTTGGAGACACGCGCTCAGCTTTGCATCGCAATGCGGTGCACCCTTGGTGCGCATCCGACACTGATTATGGGCTGCTCGACACTTTGCGGCACAAGAGTTCGCAACTTTGATCCGGTCCTTTGCAACAGGTGTCTGACACAAACCGGGTTCTGCAGCGCCGACCAAAAACAGCATGGCAAAAAGCCCCACTGCTCCCGTGGCAGACCTTCGAACTTGTGTCATCCATCTCTCCCGCCATCCTGTGGTGTTGCATGGCCATTGCGCACTTGACCGAGGCCAGACAATTGCTCCCCGCAATCGCCTGAAGTTTTGCAACACAAATGCAAACGAGCAAACCACGCCGGAAACCGTCAACAAACAGGCGAGTTACTCAGTTCGATGATATGTATAGGAGAATGGGTATGAACGGTCGCTGAATTCGATTTCAACCACCAGCGATAGTTTTGCTTGCACCCGCAATACGCTCAAAGCGCGGTCGCTTGAAAGACCTTCCGGATGTCACCGTCCCAAGCGGTCTCATAAGCGTTAAGCAACCGGTCTGCTGGAGATTTTCCTTCGGCAACGATCTGGCGAAGCGGCTCCAAAAACTTTGTCTCGTCCTGGCCTGACCCATTCAGGTTTGCGC
>JBCBRD010000131.1:0-9267 GCA_039819885.1 Pseudomonadota bacterium | reverse complement strand
TCGATTTCATCGTCGAACTGGCCAAGCCGACAGAAAAAAAGGTGAGTAAGGACGAACTGACAAAAGCCGTTGAAGAGGCGACCGAGAGTTGATAGGTCGCAAAGCGTCATGATTGTCGCTTGGAGTTCGTAGTCCACACACACGGCTTCAGCCAAACGCAATTGGGCGACGTCAAATATGCGGTCCACCCCCTTACACGCACGACCACACCTGAACAGGAGAATGCAACCAGATGAGCAAGTCCCCACAGCAGATCACCGGAAGCTTCTGGCCAATGGTAGTGGAGCAGACCAACCGCGGTGAACGCGGCTATGATTTGCCTTCGCGTCTGCTGAAAGACCGCATCATCTTCGTGACCGGTCCTGTCGAGGATCAGATGGCCGCATCCATCTGCATGCAACTCCTCTATTGCGAGTCAGAAAATCCGACCAAAGAAATTGCCATGTATATCAACTCCCCTGGTGGCGTTGTTACAGCGGGTATGGCGATCTACGACACGATGCAATTCATCAAACCACCAGTTGCCACATTGTGTATCGGTCAAGCTGCATCGATGGGATCATTGCTGCTGTGCGCAGGTACAGCAGGAATGCGATTTGCGCTGCCAAATGCGCGCATCATGGTCCATCAACCATCAGGTGGCTTCCAGGGACAGGCATCAGACATTGAGCGTCATGCCCAGGACATTATCAAAATGAAGCGCCGACTAAACGAGACCTACGTCAAGCACACCGGCCAGGACTATGAAACGATCGAAAACACACTCGACCGCGATCACTTCATGACAGCAGACGAAGCCCTGGAGTTCGGCCTCATTGATAAGGTCTTGACGGATCGGTCAGAAGTTGAGGCCGCAGCTTTGGCTCCACCAGACACAGAACCAACCAGCTAAAGTGCGACGCAGGATCTTCCCGGGGTTCTGCGATTCTTAAGGATTTGGATGGTCCGCCTCAGGTGCGCGCGCGACCTTTGGCTCAATTTGCCCCAAATCCACCGGATTTGTTTTACACTCTGCTTTGCGAACAAAGTTAGAACAGGCTGGTTTGGAGTGGCATGTTTCCTGCTCCGATGGCCATGGAATCGGCACTCAAGCGTTGTTTGGGTGTGTGCGGACGGTAGGGCATCCTGTCACGAAGCGCTGAAAACGATTAATCCAATCTTGATCTCCAGCGGCTTAGCATGGTCTGATCACAAGATACGCAGCGCGAGCTGTACAAAAACCAGGGATGTGAAGACAATGTGATGTCTGCACAACCCGACACCGGATGAGACCAATATGGCCAACGAGAAAAACACGCTCTACTGCTCCTTCTGCGGGAAGTCCCAGCATGAAGTGCGGAAGCTGATCGCCGGCCCGACTGTGTTCATATGCGACGAATGCGTTGAGCTGTGCATGGACATCATCCGGGAAGAAAACAAGAACACGCTTGTCAAATCGCGTGACGGTGTTCCCTCACCGCAGGAAATCTGCAACGTTTTGGACAGTTACGTGATCGGACAGTTCCACGCCAAACGCGTTCTGTCCGTTGCCGTACACAACCACTACAAGCGTCTGAACCACGCCGCCAAGAACAACGACGTTGAATTGGCGAAATCGAACATCCTCCTCGTTGGTCCCACTGGCTGCGGTAAGACTCTGCTCGCACAGACTCTGGCCCGCATCTTGGATGTACCGTTCACGATGGCCGATGCCACGACGCTGACCGAAGCAGGTTACGTTGGTGAAGACGTCGAAAACATCATTTTGAAACTGCTGCAAAGCGCAGACTACAACGTCGAACGCGCCCAACGCGGTATCGTCTACATCGACGAGGTCGATAAGATTTCGCGGAAGTCCGACAATCCGTCGATAACACGTGACGTTTCCGGTGAAGGCGTACAGCAGGCGCTTCTGAAAATCATGGAAGGCACGGTCGCATCCGTTCCTCCGCAGGGCGGGCGCAAGCATCCACAGCAGGAATTCCTACAGGTTGACACAACGAACATCCTGTTCATTTGCGGTGGTGCATTCGCCGGCTTGGATAAAATCATTTCCGGTCGCGGCAAGGGCGCATCAATCGGTTTCGGTGCGAGCGTAATCGGCCCTGATGATCGCAAGACAGGCGAGCTGCTTCGAGAGGTCGAGCCTGAGGATTTGCTCAAATTCGGTCTGATCCCAGAATTCATTGGCCGTATGCCAGTTATCGCGACGTTGGAAGACCTCGACGAAGATGCCTTGGTCGAAATCCTATCCGAGCCGAAGAACGCTCTAGTGAAGCAGTACGCGCGCCTCTTCGAAATGGAAGACGTGAAGCTGACCATTACGTTGGACGCACTGAAGGCTATTGCGCGCAAGGCGATCGAGCGCAAGACAGGCGCGCGTGGGCTGCGTTCAATCATGGAAGGCATTCTACTCGACACAATGTACGATCTGCCGACCTTGAAGGGCGTCGAAGAGGTCGTCATCGGCCCGGAAGTCGTCGAAGGTTCAGCTCGTCCACTGCGGATCTATACCGATCGCGTCGAGGAAACAGGCTCGTCAGCATCCTGATGAACCATTCAGGCTGGCCTTTCGCGCTCCCGCAGTATGGCTTTAGCCACAAATAGGCAGGTCCAAAGTATAAGGCAATAAATTCAGACCGCGCGTGACCCAGGTGACGCGCGGTTTCGTGTTTATTGCAGATCTGCTGTCTCCCGCTGCACTTATCCCTCCCAACTGTGGCCACGTGACTGTGACAACGATGGGCCTTGAGGCTAGGTTGCGTTTGTTCACGTGAGTGTGGCCACTTGTATGTTGGTCTCGGGGTGGCACTTCATACACCCTGACCCCATATAGGTTTTGCACGACACGTGACTGAATGGTCATCTTGCTACTAGGTCTGATGGTCAGTCGTTCGCGTAATTTCTGGGGAGCACTCAGGCTCCTGTCGGCCAAGTGAGCATGATGGGATCGCGCTGCCTTTAAAAAGGGGCAATGATCTCAGTCAAACGAGTCGTGACCGGCGAGCTGGCAAAACCAAAGCGGAACTGGTGACAGGCACCGCAAAGAGAGAAGTGGGACGCTATGAGCGAAACAACAAAGACATCGACGACTGCAGGTGACGAGGAGCTGTTCCCAGTCCTTCCACTGCGAGACATCGTCGTATTCCCTTACATGATTGTGCCGCTGTTCGTTGGTCGGGAAAAATCGATCAATGCGCTTGAAGAGGTCATGCGCCAGGACAAACATATCTTGCTGGCGGCACAGAAGAACGCGAGTGATGACGATCCAGCACCCGACGCCATATACGAAGTTGGCACGCTGGCCTCCGTTCTCCAGCTTTTAAAGCTGCCGGACGGTACCGTGAAGGTACTGGTCGAAGGCACGTCGCGCGCACGCATTTCCGAATTCACAGAAAACGCAGATTACTTCGAAGCGTCCATTGATCGTGTTGAAGAAGACTTAGGCACGGAAGAAGAGATCGAAGCGTTGGCCCGGTCTGCAATCTCGCAGTTCGAAAGCTATGTGAAGCTCAACAAAAAGATTTCTCCCGAAGTCCTGGGCACGATCTCACAGATCGACGACTATTCGAAACTCGCCGACACCATCGCATCGCACCTTGCAATCAAGATTTCCGACAAACAGGAAGTCCTCGAATTGACGACGGTGTCCGAGCGCCTTGAGCGTGTCTACGCGCTGATGGAAAGCGAAATCTCTGTTCTCCAGGTGGAAAAGAAAATCCGCTCTCGCGTCAAGCGTCAGATGGAGAAGACGCAACGCGAGTACTATTTGAACGAGCAGATGAAGGCCATTCAGAAAGAGCTGGGTGACAGCGATGATGGTCGCGATGACATCGGCGAGTTCGAAGAGAAAATCGAAAGCATAAAGCTGTCGAAAGAAGCGCGCGACAAGGCCACCGCTGAGCTCAAAAAGCTTAAGCAGATGAGCCCAATGTCAGCCGAAGCAACAGTTGTCCGCAACTACCTGGACTGGCTGTTGTCCATTCCATGGAATGTCCGCGGCAAGGTGAAAAAGGATCTCGCGGAAGCCGAGAAGGTCTTGGACATCGAACACTACGGCCTTGAGAAGGTTAAAGAACGCATCTTAGAGTATCTGGCCGTCCAGAACCGGACGAACAAACTCAAAGGTCCGATCCTGTGCCTCGTCGGACCACCAGGCGTTGGTAAAACGTCACTCGGTAAGTCGATCGCAAACGCGACGGGTCGTGAGTTCGTACGCATGTCACTCGGCGGCGTTCGTGACGAAGCCGAAATCCGCGGACACCGCCGCACGTACATCGGTTCGATGCCCGGTAAGGTCATCCAGTCGATGCGCAAGGCAAAACGGTCAAACCCGCTCTTCTTGCTCGACGAGATCGACAAGATGGGTTCGGATTTCCGCGGTGACCCCGCTGCAGCGTTGCTTGAGGTCTTGGACCCCGAGCAGAACTCGTCATTCAACGACCATTACCTGGAAGTCGATTATGACTTGTCCAACGTCATGTTCGTGACCACGGCGAATACGCTGAATATTCCACCGGCCCTCATGGACAGGATGGAGATCATTCGCATCGCCGGTTACACGGAAGACGAGAAACGCGAGATCGCCCGTCGCCACCTGATCGCCGAGCAAACCAAGGCTCACGGTCTGGAAGAAGGCGAATGGTCCATCGACGATGAAGCATTGCTCGAACTCGTCCGTCGCTACACACGCGAGGCCGGTGTGCGGTCGCTTGAGCGTGAAGTCGCGAAAATGGCCCGGAAGTCCGTGAAGGAAATCCTGACCTCGTCGAACACAAAAGTCGAAATCACCAAGGACAACATCACTGACTATCTGGGCGTGCCCAAGTACCGCTATGGCGAAGCTGAGCTGGAAGATCAGGTCGGCATCGTGACCGGCTTGGCTTGGACGGAAGTCGGCGGCGAACTCTTGACCATCGAAGGCATCAAGATGCCGGGTAAGGGCAAGATGACGGTGACCGGCAACCTGCGTGACGTGATGAAGGAATCGATCCAGGCCGCAAACGCTTACGTGCGGTCACGCTCGATTGACTTTGGCATCGAACCACCGATGTTCGAAAAGACCGACATCCACGTCCACGTCCCAGAAGGCGCAACACCAAAGGATGGTCCGTCTGCTGGTGTTGCCATGGTGACGGCGATCGTTTCAGTGCTCACACAAATCCCTGTCCGCAAGGATGTGGCGATGACGGGTGAGATCACACTGCGCGGTCGCGTACTGCCAATCGGTGGTCTGAAGGAAAAGATGCTGGCGGCGCTGCGCGGTGGCATCAAGACCGTTTTGATCCCCGAGGAGAATGTGAAGGATTTGGCCGACATCTCGGAAGAGGTGAAAACCAAACTCGAAATCATCCCTGCCGCCCGACTCGAAGACGTGCTGAAAGCAGCGTTGGTTCGTATGCCAGAAGCGATCGAATGGGACGAAGCAGCTCATGAAGCGGCTGTTTCCGCCAAATCTGGTGGAGAAAATGATGGTCAGCGTGTCGCCCACTGAGCCGTCAGAATAAGGCTTGGTGGTCACCGAAGGAATTGCGGCACCCATGCCACAACCCCTTCGGGTACAGGCCAACAACACTGCAGGATTGACGCAAATACAACATGGCCTTGGATCAAAGATCCAGGGCCATTTGTTTTGTATTCCTAAGTTACTTCATTGGGTTGAGGATTAGAATTGAAGTGCCCTCTTAAGTAAGGGGGTGATTGGCCTTTGTGTGGGAGCCGACAACGGTGCCTAGCAACACCCTGAGTTGGACTGGCAGTTACAGTGTGTCACATGAGCGACATTTAAGGCTATTCCGCGCACGTGGTATCCCGGTTTTGCCCAGTGTTTTCGGGCTCTGTACGCATGTTTTTGGCTTGACGGGCGGATGTATTGAGCGCTTTTGTGCGGGCTTCACGCGCCAGGGAGGCGTGTGTCGCGCAACAGCGGGCAGGCAGAATGGTCCCGTGGACGTCTGTAAAAACCCTCTGCGCACAAAAACAAGGATTAGGACGAATGAGCAAAAAAGACTTGGTCGATGCAATCGCCAGAGAATGTGAAATCACCAAAGAGAAGGCAGGTGTCGCCGTTGACGCCATGCTCGGGCACATCAAAGAAAGCATGAAGGCTGGCGAAGAAGTTCGCATCCCAGATTTTGGGACGTTCAAGGTGACCGATCGTAAGGCACGCGAAGGCCGCAACCCTGCAACGGGCAAGGCAATCAAAATCCCAGCATCGAAGGTTCCAAAATTCGCCCCATCAAAAGGGCTCAAGGACCTGCTGAATTAATATGATGTTATGCGCACATCCAGCCAGCACCAGATGCGAGTTGGATGTGCTGCACTCTATTTCGACGACTGGAAAAACGCTCGACCAGGGGTGTCCCTGCAAATTGCACAACCAAAATAACACGTGCGTGCCGTGCAGGCCTCAGAGCACGGGTTGAAGACAACTTCCGCCTTAAGGCCATTTGGCTGAAGCAAGAAGCACAGGACGCAAATGTCCGATAAGTCCGACGAGATTTACCCACCCGGAACGCCGCTGGACTTTGGCAAATCGCCTTTTCCATTCGTACGTGTAGCGGGACGCGATGCAGTTGACGCACTCGATCGACTCAGCGTGACGCATCAAGATCAAACACCTGTTATTTGGGGCGACGACGAAGAGACAGCCCGCCTGTTTGAGCTTTTTAACGACCCTGGGCATGAAGTTCCATCAGCGTCGGATACTCTTGAAAAGGCCTCGTCCCGCCCAGCGGCAGCTCTCTATGCCACCTACCAGGAACAGGTACGCGAAAGCGTTGCCGCCTTCTATCGACGGTTGGGAAAACCCAATCCAGCCGACAAACTGGATGATGAGCCTGATCCCGGCCCACCGCGCGGGACCTGGCCTGAGAATATCCAAACCCATGAGCTTCCTGTTTCGCTGATCGATCATCGAACAAAGGACTTCAAAAAAGAGGTCCTGATTGGCCTGCTGCCGACTTCAAAACGGTGGGCCGTTGCCGCCTACCTTGGGTTTGGAAACTGGAACCGCTGTCCACCGCCGGAGGTCCACGTCGCCTACGCGCGCGAATGGTACGCAGCCTATGGTGCCAAGCCGATCCTGAACTCAGCGGACACAATTGAGTTTTATGTCGAGCGCCCGATTGAAGATCGCGATACAGCCATTGAAATGGCGCTGGCCCACTACCAGTATTGCGGTGACGTCATTGACCAAGGTGTGGGTACGATCGATGCGTTGGCGGCCCACCTCTACGGAGCCCAGTACTGGTACTTCTGGTGGGATTAGAGAGTTTCAGGGTGTCAATTTGGCTGTTGGGTCTTGGCTTCGCCTTGTCAGCGGTCTAACACATTCAGACCGGGCGATTAGCTCAGTGGTAGAGCGCCTCGTTTACACCGAGGATGTCGGGAGTTCGACCCTCTCATCGCCCACCATCTTTCCGAACCAACATCATCCAGGCTGCGACGGCCGCCTCGGGCGAACAGGTTGCCTCACCGGAGCGCGACGAGCGCCTGAGGCACCAACATGTCGGGAGTTCGACCCTCCCGTCGCCCACCAGCCTTCCGAGCCGACATCCCGGCTGTGACTGCAGCCTCGGTCAGCCTGCTCAATCACGGGTTCACCCGTGTTGACCACAAGAGTGTCCGCCCCGCCGGAGCGCGACGAGCGCGTGAGGCAGTAATGCGCATATTCAGTATTTAAAAATGCTCATTCTGCGTTAAGGATCTGTTAGCGTTATCGTTGGCTGCACGGCGTTCAATTGGCTATGTTGCATTGCGTCATGCAATTGCACAGGTGACCAGTATGGACCGAGTTAGAAATGAAGAATTACGTGCCCTTCTCACGCTCCGCAGCGCAATCGGTCTCAAAGCGTTGGGCTTCTGTTTTGATCGTGGCCTCGCCGGTGGTGTCTGCGTGAATTTTCAGGGTAGGGGTCTAGGCGCATGGTGGTATCAAGACGCTTGTTTCCACTTCTCATCGATGGCCTACCGAAAGCCAAACTACACCTGCAAGTCACTTGACCAAATGGTGGCGCGGACAAGCGAGCTGGCCACTGCTTCGCGCCGTCAACGGGCTATCCAGTGAGTCACACAGGCTATTGCGCCTAGCAAATAGCCGAAGTTGAACGCTGCCTTAGCCAGTCGGCAAAGCCCGCCACAGCAACGCCAAAGACACACCACAAACCATTCACGCGATGTTCAACAACAAACGCGCAAAGTCCTCTTCAATGTGGATGTTGCAGCCTTACATCTGTGACACGGCACCCATGCAACGCATTGTCCGCCCAGTCGGGAGCAACAAGCGTCTGTTCGGAAGAGGCACGTATGTCGAACGTAAAAAACCAATCCAATTCAACTGAAGCGTCGTCACAGAAGAGCATCGAAGCACTGGCCGCCGATGCGAACACAGATGGCGATGCACGCGCAGACGCATTGGTGGCAGAACTCCGCGCTATGCAGCGGAAAGTGGCTGAGATCTTAGGCCGAGACGTGCCTGAAAGCGCAAAGTCAACGAAAGCAGCTTAGTGCTGAAGCGCGGGCAGAACCTAGCGGCTATGCCGAACCTAGAGCGTGCACCGTCACCTACAACATCGCCGATCAATGCACATGATAATCATTGACCGCGGTCAACGGCGTCTTTTCCCGATTGAATAGCTGGAAACGCGCTTGACACGGCAAGGTCGGGACCGTAGACATCGCGGCTCTGGACGTCGTCATTATCCAATATGATCACGTTCTACGCGGGAGTAGCTCAGTTGGTTAGAGCGCCGGCCTGTCACGCCGGAGGCCGCGGGTTCAAGTCCCGTCTCTCGCGCCAATCCGATGATTGTCGAATTGGAATATTTTGACCACTGGTTGCCCATGAACGCTGCGGCGTTTCTTGCAGATCGCCCGTGAGATACCACACCGATTCAGACTGAAATTTCGCTGCTCATCGGCGCGCCCATACCGCACACTTACTCCAGCCATAGCCCTAAATCCGCTTAGGGGCGCTGATCTTCAGCAACTTGGCTATAGTTGTGGTCTACACACAGGCCCAGTGACGCTATAAGCTTGCGAAATAGGCCAGTCATGCACAATCTGAGACGCACGTTTTAGACGTCATCCTTTCGAAACCGAAAAGAGTTTCCATGAACCAACTCTTCCTCGACTACCTGCCCATCGTCGTCTTTTTGGCGGTCTCGATCGTCATTGCAGGAGCGCTTCTGATCGCCCCCTTCTTGGTGGCAGTCCAGAACCCCGATCCGGAGAAGGTCTCAGCTTACGAATGCGGTTTCAATGCATTTGACGATGCGCGCATGAAGT
>JBCBRD010000130.1:0-9303 GCA_039819885.1 Pseudomonadota bacterium | reverse complement strand
TCATCGTCGCCGCTGTCTGCTTACCCTTGCCTGAGGGCTTGAAGAACACGTCAACACGCATACCGGTCAG
This sequence comes from Pseudomonadota bacterium, assembly GCA_039819885.1. Classification (GTDB taxonomy): domain Bacteria; phylum Pseudomonadota; class Alphaproteobacteria; order Rhizobiales; family Hyphomicrobiaceae; genus JBCBRD01. The sequence continues at coordinate 9,233 of JBCBRD010000130.1, read as the reverse complement.
AAGTGGCGGTGTACCATCGAGATCAGCAACGACTTCTAGTACATCGACGTCATTCGGACGGCGCGGCCCACGTGAGGTAATACGCGGGCTACCGAGCGCTGACGCAACTTCAGTAACAGTGCCTTCGAATTCCTGATCGGGGAACGCATCTGCGCGCACGATCACTTTCTGACCGACACGCACCTTTGCGACATCACGCTCTTCGACTTCGGCGCGAACACGCAGATGATCGAGGTCTCCAAATGAGACCAGCGGCTGGGCTCTGCCACCTGCAGCAACAGTTTCACCAACCCGACCAAAGACATTCAGAACCGTCCCATCAAACGGTGCGCGAATGCGCGTCCGCTCAAAGGCGTTCTCGGCAAGAGCCAGTTCCGCCCGTGCAATCGTCAACGACGATTCAAGTCGTGTCGGAGCCGGCATATCGGCGTTGGCGTTAACGGTTTTCAGCTCGTCCCGCAGTGACGTCAGCTTCGCTTCAATCGAGCGAATTTTGTCATGCGCCTGACGAACATCTTGCTCACTGGCGCCACCACTTCGCGCTGTACGGCCAACGTCATCAAATGACCGCCACGCTTCAAACAGCTCGCGTTCAGCATTGAACACAGCGTCTTCAGCGTCCTGGCGTTCTTTGGCGAGACCTTTGGCTGGCTCATCAGCGCGTTCACCGCGACGAACCTCTTCCTCGGCACGTGCAACCGCAATCCGGTCCAAATAATCGTCGTCAGCCAACTGGATCAACAAATCGCCATCTAAAACCGCGTCGTTGGTTTTCACGGCAACTTCTTCGATCAACCCGGACAGCTGTGAAACAACGCGAATGGCGCCGCTTTTCGGCTCAATCCGGCCAGTCGCCGATGCTGCCCAGCGCTGAGTAGGTGTCTCTACCGCGTCTTCAGCATGAGCCGACGTCCCAACAAAGTTCGCCAGAAAGCTGCCAGGCTTTTTCAATTCATCCGTCAGGACAAAACTGGCAATTCCAGCTGCAATCACGGTCGCCATTGCGAAAGTCGAAATGGAACTATTCAGTCTAGGCATGTGCTTTACGCCTCTTCGTTAGATCCGTTACTTCTGGAGCATCAAGCCCCTCGGGTCGGCGGTCTTCGCCGACGATTAAACCATCTTCAATTCTTATCACGCGATCCGCGTAAGCGAGCGTGCGTGGATCATGTGTCACGGCCAAAACGCTGCGGTTTTGCTCATGCGCGATTTTTGCCAAGAGCGCCATGACAGCATGTCCGTTTTCACTATCGAGCGCCGCAGTCGGTTCGTCCGCCAGGACAATCGCTGGAGAACTCGCAATCGCCCGGGCAACAGCAACACGCTGTTGCTCACCACCAGACAGATTGCTGGGGTAATTCATAAGTCGATGTCCAAGACCGACCTGCCGAAGAACCTCTTCAGACCGCGATGCCGCTTTGAAGCCCGTCGCTCCACGGACATCGAGTGCAATCCGCACATTTTCAAGGGCCGTCAACGTCGGGAAGAGGTTGTAGGACTGGAAGATAAAGCCCATGTGATCGCGCCGCAGATGCGCCAACTCTTCAGGGCCCAGATCTGCTGTCGGCGTTCCGGCAACCGATAGCATACCCGAAGTCGGCGTCATGATGCACCCGAGAATAGACAGCAGCGTGGTTTTGCCACTGCCGGAAGGTCCCATAAGCAAAGTGAGCTCACCAGGAACCAAGTCAAGATCGACCCCTTTGAGGGCCCTCACCATTCCAGCGCCTCGTCCAAGTTCTTTGACAATGTTGCTGGCGACCAGGACTTTATCGTTGCTCATCTGCTGAATACCGTCGCTGGATCAATTTTGGTGACTTTCACGATCGCGGAGATCGCAGAGATCGCGCACATAAACAGTGTTACCGAGAACAACCCAGCCGCCAACGTGGGCGTCATGATAATCGGTAGGGGCGTCGACCTGCTCGCAAGCACAACCAGCAACGCGATGGTCATGCCAAGGCCATAGCCAATAATCGCGCTCAATCCCGCCTGGGCGAGAATAACCTTGTGAATGTAGCTGGAAGAAGACCCCAGCGCACGCAAAGTGGCGAACTCATTCAAGTGATCTTTCGTGCTCGAGTACAAAGTCTGCGCCACGATCACCGTGCCGACCAGAATACCGAGAAGGGCACCACCGATCAGCGCCACACCGGCCCCGGTGCGGAACAACCATTGCGTCAAGCTGCGATCACGGAATTCTTTCTTTGTAAGAACCTCAGCGCTCTCAAGTCGGCTCAACAAAGCCTGGCGGACCATAGCCGGGTCGGCACCCTCCCGCAGCTTCACAAGATGGAACGTTGCAGCATCGCTGCCATAACCAAGAATTTGGCGGGCACGCGATAGCGGCATGAACACATAAGGAGACTGCGTGAACGAGCGAATGCCTTTCGTGAGCGCACTAATCTTCACACGCCCTTGACCAATCTGTGCCGTACTGCCCATACCCGACACATCAAGGTCACCAAGATAAGTCTCATCGACAGCAATCCCGTTGGGCGCCTTGATGGCTTCCCAATCGCCAGCAACCAATCCCCATGGGGCCAGTGCGCCATCTTCAGCATCGGCGCCGACAACCACGACACGCGTGGACCCGCCCGATGGTTTGCGCCACTCCGAAAACGAAACCAAAATCGGTGTCACACTCTCAACGCCCGGTGTCGAAAGAGCCTGATGCCGCTCGCGCGATGACAGCAGCACACCACCATCTTCAAAGCTTTTCGCCCCAAACGCGGTAATCCAAAGGTCAGAACGCGTTTCATCGATGTTGGCAGTGATCATTCGGCTTGCACCGAGGTACAGGCCGAGCTGGACAGCAACCAGTACAATCGAGAACAAGATGCCGATCAATGTCACGGCGAGTCTCACGCGATCATGAAAAAGGTTGCGAAATGCCAGCGTAAGGATCATTCATTTCTCTCCAGCAGACTGCCCGATAAAGCAGGCACAAATACAAACTTAGGTTGGCTCTAAACAGCCGTTTCGTTGCCAATTGAACGATCGGGAATAATGTGCAAATGGCGAAAGCACTTTTTTGTCGGTTGTCTGCGATTCAATAGAATCATATTGGTACGCCACTTTCATTCGGTTAACGTAAGGCCAAGTAATGCCTCAAATTAAAACGTCTTTCGTGTAATTGGCATTTTCTCGGCGGATACCATTTTTTGGTTTTCAGTTTGGTTCCCGAGCCAGCAACCGCTAATAGAAGGTCCGTAAGGGCTGCCCAACTATTACCCTGGTTGTACAGGCTTATACAGTCTTAGTTCGTCACGAAGAGGGTGAGTGCCGTGAACGTGAAAAACCTTATTTGTCAGCCAAACCGAGCCGTGAGGATCGCCTTTGCATGTGCTATGGTGCAAGGCACCATGGCTCTGTCGCCAAACGTCGCAGCGCAGGGCAACCCTGGTGTTGGTGGCGCCCCAGAGATTGGCATTTGGTATGACGACACCGGCAAAGGCGCCGTGGAAATCAAACCTTGTGGACCACAGTTTTGCGGTCACATTGTGTGGTTGAGCAATCCAAACAATGACAAAGGTCAACCACTGAAGGATATCTACAATCCAGAACCGACTAGACGCAATCAACCCATTTGCGGCTTGCAGGTCCTTGGAAAACTGGCCAGGCAAGCAGACGGGTCTTTGGACAGCGGTTGGGTTTATGATCCCAAGGTCGGCAAGGCTTACAACGCCGAAGTTCGCACTGCGGGCAAATCCCAATTGGCGGTTCGAGGTTATCTCAGCATGAAGCTATTGGGTAAAACGCTTATGTGGCGCCGCGCACCAGACAACCTCAAGCGTTGCGATGCACCGATCGCAGCCCGGGCTGGTTAAGCGCGAAACTGGCCTAAGCACCCTGACAAGCAATGTCTGTGAAATCACAAATGAAAATCGGGCGACAAGCCATCGCCCGATCCAAGAAAACCGTTGGCTGAAAGCCGAACTACTCGGCAGCAACCGTTGAAACCAGCTTTGGGCGGGCAATCCGTGGCGCATTGCGAGCACGGCGGGCTTCCACCTTGCCGACCAACCGCGCGACAAAATCGATAGAGCGATCAAGGACAACGTCCCGCTGCCGATCCAGTGTCACCATGTGATAGGAATCATCGAGAACAATCGACTCAACTGGCCCGCCAAGACGCGCCTGGATCGTCAAAGCATTCTTGAGATGGCTCTGATCATCTTCGCGCGGATGCACGATCAAGGTCGGATGCGTGACCTGACCCAGACGCCGTTTCACGTTCATGACCAATTTGCGAAACTGAAGAACCATGCCGCCATTGCGCGAATAAAGGTCTTCGATCGAGCGGTTCCCTGCGCGGCTCGCTTCAATCATGAAGTTGCGCAAACGCTCGTCTTTGATGCCGTAAGGCGCGCGTTGACGGAATTGGAACAGCCGCGCACACCAGCGCTGCCAGACCAGGCCGAACAGATTGAAAGTCCAAGGGATGGACCAGCCATTCGGCTTCAAAGTTGGCGCACAAACAAGAACACCTTCCACATCATTCGGACGCTCAGCCGCGAGCTTAAGCGCCATAATCGACCCCGCTGACAATCCGCCCACCATGACCGTATCGCAGGTTTTGCGCATGTCATCGAGCTGAGCCTCAGCGCTGGCATACCAGTCGTTCCAGCGGGAAAGACCCAGGACATCAGTGCCATGGCTCATGCCAGGGATGACTGGGCAGCTGACCGTATAACCGCAGCGCGCCAACCCCTGAGCGAGATACTTAAGCTCCATCGGCGCCCCGCCGAGGCTGTGCAGCAGCAAAATGCCAACCGAACCACCTTCGTAGCGGAGACCTCCGAATGGGTCTGAAGTTTTTACATTGTTATTCATAGCGTTAACTGCACCCGCTCAAGCATCACCATAAGTTTTACGCGACAAAACCAAAACGAGCAAAGCTCTTTCTGATTTTCAGGCGCTGAATGGCCCAGATCGTTAAATCCGCTGGCTCAAACGTCGCCCCCCAATGCGTCACTTGGGGTCAGTATGACCTGACACAGTTTCCATGACCTTTCTGTCTCAAGGGTTACAGAGCGCAAATAACCAAAAATGCGCCAAACCCAGCTGCTGTCGATAAGCCCACAGAATAAGGCCAACCCAATAGTCTAGCCGCGCGCGTTATGCTCAGATTTGAACGCATCCAAAACCCTACAGCCCTTGGATATTGCTGCCGCAACTTCGACGCGTGTTGTCGCTCATATGGTACCGAAATTACGATATGGCAGGATGCCGCAATCGCGAGATTCCTCCCAAATCATTGATATTATTAAAAATTAAAAAAAGATCTCAAACCAAAGTTATTACACGTATTTTTGATTGTTACACATCTGAAACCTACCTCACGCTGCAGTGCAGCATTTTGGGCTGCTGCGCTGCAACCAACTAGATGGCGCAATCAGGCAAAACGATAGAGGTTCTCCCCACCTCCAGAGACCACCGATGTGCGTGAAAAGACGCTCAAAGCCCCTAAAATCAGTGTTGCGCCTGCACACGAAAGACAGTTTCACTGGATCGCGGAATGGGACTGTCGCAATCGACAAGACATTGTCATGGTTAATGCCTGATGGTGTTGTAAAACCCTTAGAAGCAGGCGTTGCAGCATGGCTCCGAACCGAGGCATGCGGACGCGGATCAGGTCGAAAGACCAGTTGGAAGCCAGTCAGGAGCCGTGAAAGCGTGCGCAGCATTCCAAATCTTTGTGTGTCCTGGGCACTGACTTTGACCATCGGCCTTAGCCCGACACTCCACACCTTCGCCCACGCACAGACCACACAATTGAGCAGCGCCGCCGCACTCTCAAAAGACGAATACGCTGCGTGCCAATCGCAAAACGAAACTGACTTCCGTAAAGCAATCGAGGCGATCACACTCAAAGCACTGAAAGACGGTCTTGAGACGGTGGACTACCCGGCCGTCGTCGCAAACGAATGGCGCCGCGCGGATATTGACCAGGTCCTAAATCAGCGCGTCGATATCGCCGTTGCTGAAGTCCGCAAACAAAGCAGTTGGGGCGCACTGCTTCAGTCCTTGGCCTACCAGAAAGAAGCTCAAAAGCTTGCAACCGAGGTTGCTGAGCGAGTCTACCGATCAGATGCTATGAAAGAGGCATTGGAGGTCATGGCCGTTGGCGTCGGTCGCCAAGTTGGTGAGCGCATTGATTATGCCAGTGCCGATGCCGCCAATCCCGCAGCCCAATGCGTCCGTGCTTTCCTGGGAAATCGTTATGGCTCCACAATCGCCGATGCCGTGACATCAGATGCAAGCGCTAAGCTACAAGGCCAAGAGGCAACTGGCGGGGCCAGCGTCGAATCGGGCTCTGTACTCAAGCAATCGGGTGGTGGCGTTGCAGGTGTCGCGATCCTGCTCATCCGCCGCCAATTGGCGAACTTGGCACGCAGCGTTGGCCAACGCCTTGTAGGGAGCATTCTGGCAAGGTTGGTCTCAGTCGTTGCTGGTGGTGTTGGCGTCGTTTTGATCGCTAAAGACATCTGGGATCTGCGTTATGGCGTTCTGCCCATCATCGCAAACGAAATGAAGGCTCCCGCGACAAAGGAAAAAGTCCGCGAAGAAATTGCCAGTGCAATGAAGACCCAGATCGAAAATCAAGTCGGGACGATCGCAGCACAAACCGCCGACCAAGTGGTCGAAATCTGGCGCGAATTCAAATCAGCTCATGCAAAGTCGGTCGAATTCGCCGAACGCGACAAAGGCTTTCGTGGGTTCCTCGACGGGCTGCGCGCGGACGAACTCGGCAGGCTCGATGAAGTCGTTTCGCTCACATTGTCACGCGAAGGAGAGGCCGGTGTTTTCAAAAGGCTGTCCGATGGCACGCTACGTCAAGCCGTCCGTCAGTTGCCGGACACCGCGATGCAGATCGCGCGCGAAAAACAATCGATTGATACAGCGCTGCGCTGGTCGACATTGGCGGGATCGCGCCTCAATCAAATCGTCGACTACGGAATTTACAAGGATGCTAGACCACAAGACTTCACGGCCACATCGCTCGATCGCGTTTTCGCTTTGAACGATCGCGTTGCCATCACCCGTATCTCACAGTTGAAAAGCACCGCTAGAGAAAGTCTGTTCGAACTGTCACCGGATAAGCTGCAAGGGCTCGCGCGCAGCCTCACCGTGGATGAACTAACCACGCTGGCCAGTTATCTGACAGGGCTGGGAGAAGCCCCCAGAGCCCGTGTGCTAAACGCAGTCGCAACGGCACCCGGCAAAATGCAGATCTTAGCCTCACAACGGGTGAGAAACGCGGTTGTGGCAAGTTCCGACCAAAGTGCAGCCGTTGAGATGATGCTGCGTAACCAGAAACTGTTTGATCCCGTGGCCACATGGCAGGATTTGAAGTTGGGTTTTGAAGGTCAGATCTCACCGATACTTGTCGCTGAAAAACATCCCATCTCGTTGGTCGCAGCCTTCGCAGCGATCATCATCCTGCTTTTGATGCTACGTCGGCTCTTCGCCCGCCCGGCACGCAAAAGGCCGCCACCCAACGAGGCGGCCACCCCAGGGTAACGTGGCAGCAATACCAAGGTGAAATGCCCAGGGCGCGGCCCAGTCGACTGGTGGTGGCCACCACGCATCGCACTTCCGGCGAAGTCACCACAAAGGGTTGTATCCAGAACAACACCGGCGTAGTCCTGCGCGCCTCGCTTAGGTTCAGCACCAGAATCAGTTTACAGCCATTCAAAGTCTTGGACCGCTTCGGAAATTTCAGCGCGTATCCAAACTGAAAGCCGATGAAACCAAAACGCGCAGTGGCGCGCCAACAGGATCGAAAACGATGGGTCTCAAAGCTCCGGGTATCATCACCTTCTTGCTCACTGTGGTTTTGACGGTCACGGTGTTAATCACCAAGTTCTTTAATGCGGAAATTCCGCTGCTTCAGGGCAACGAGTTCTGGGTGCTCCTGACTGCCCATGTCATTTTGTTGCTGGGCTGCCTCATGCGCGCCCTCTGAAAGCTGCGCTGGCACGCAAGATTTTCGAACTCAACCGATCCTGCCAACGACATCTGGACCGATCCAGGTTGACATCGCCAACCGTCAACGCAATACGATGGAAACGGCCGCAGCCGCCCTCTTACAGATCAACGGAAATACCCTGGCACACCAGGGCCTTCGCTCGTTTTTATGGGTGTCAAGCTTCAATGCAAATTGTTCATGTGCCGACTTGTCGCGCGGCCATGGGTACACTGGTTGTTGATCAATCTATGGTGCTTAAGTCTAGTGATGATGCAACAGCCATTTACTAACCTCCACTTCTCTCGCCGCGTTCGCAGATCGATCCGGGAGGCTGCCGCTACGATGCTCCTCACGGCTGCAGCGTTCGGGTTCTTGATGGCTGCCTTGTACGGGGGAGGCATCAGCACAATGGGCACAAATGGTATCGGTGGTGAGTTCCAAGTCACGACCAGAGACCGTGAGAAATCGGTCGAAGGCGGGAACGTTGAGAACCAGCCAAAGCGTGAGCCGAGCAATTTACAAGGCACGGTAACACCCGTGCGGAATTGACCGCACACGACACTGTAGCGCGCAGACCCCCAATCGCTCGCGCACCATTCAAACCGAACATTCGAAACCTCTCACCGCAGCAAATTCGGCCGCTAAATCACCCGCGAGTTATCGAACCTTCAGCGGTTCAGCCCGGACCAAACCCCGCACCGAATTGCCCAAGAAGGCCTGCGCTGCTGACTTGAGATCATCCAACGTTAGAGGATGCTCTACGGCACGCCCTTGCAAGATCAAATGCGACCGCAATACGCCGGGCAACAGTCCCGCGCCAAGCGGGGGCGTCAACAACACCCCATCGCGCTCAATAAAAATCGTTGTCCGGCTACCCTCGGCCAACATGCCATCCTCATTGAGGTATACGACCTCGTCAGACCCAACCGTTTCTGAGTAATGCGCCCACTCGTCATCATAGAGCTCGCGTCTGGTGGTCTTGTGAAAGAGAAACGGGTTAGCGCTATTCAGCCGCGTCGGCGAAAGCACGTATCGCATGACAGGGTCTTGCGGTGCCGGTCCCAAGTGCGTCGTCGTGACGTGCGGCGAGCCGTCCTCATTCACAGTCAATCGAACTCTCAAACGCCGCCCTCGGCCAGCCCCTTCAACGGCCGCATCAACTGACTTCGTGATGGCGGCGTGATCGAACGGAAAGCCGAAGTATGATGCCGATGCCTTTTAAAAATGAAGTTCCCGACGGATCCGCCACACCCGTTCC
>JBCBRD010000129.1:0-9311 GCA_039819885.1 Pseudomonadota bacterium | reverse complement strand
TACAACGGTAAACGTTCTTGAAAACGCGTTGCGCGAATCAAGCATGCGCCCGAGATAGTTACCGAACAACCAACAGAAGATCACCTCATTGCCACTTTTTGGACTATTGATGCCAACTTGCGCAAATTGCAGCCGCAATTTGCCTAATTGTTTTTCAGGGTCTTTGAGAAGTAGTCGGGAATTGATCAATGCTATTTTGATTGGATCAATGAATGCCGTAACGGCGTAATAGACCAGCTTTAGATCATGTTTAGAAAAATGTGCGCGGTTTTGCGATAAGAATATGATGCAAAACAGAAGCTGGAAGCGCGTGCTTTGATTCCGTCCAAAGGTAACGCGCTTTAGAATCCACCACCTGTCGAAAACCGCCCGCCACCGCTGCGACGGGAGCGCCGCCCACCGGACCGCCCACGGCTCCCCCCAAATGGCGGCCAACCGCCACTCCGGCGAAATGGATCAGCGGATCGCCCGCGCCAGCCATGTTGACCACGTGACCGAAGCCAGTACTCTGCCGCTGTCAGCCCGCCATGAAGCAGCAACTTGAGCAGATCTTCGGCGAGATCATCCGGCTCAAAAAACGAATTATCATCGTCGTAGCGATTTCGGCGGAAGTTCCCAGCCACTTCGAGCAACTCATGCCGACGCTTGGCGAGACGGTCCAAGTCCCGACGTCCGCGTTTGATGGACTTCTCGAGCGTATCAGCTTCGCGGTTGATCGCGCCAATACGGTCCACAATGCTGTCGTCCGACGGTGTCGACGTTGATCGCGCCACCTTGAGCAAGTCGGAATAGCTGTCGCGCTCCAGAAAATCGGCCGCGAGCGCCACGGCTTTCTTGAACGGATCATCCAGACCCTCGGCATATCTGTTCAACTGCAACGAGAGGTCCGTGATTTCTGCTTCGGCCTCTTCCAAATCCGTATTTGTTTTATCTTGGCGGTCGCGCGCGTCGCGAAGCGATTGTGTGAGGTCCGTGCCCGCCAGCGCTTCGATCCGCGCAGCAACTTTCGTGTCGAGTTCAGATTGGGCAGCGTCAAGTTCTTGGGACAACGCGTCCACATGGGCTCGCAAGCGAACCGGGATCTCATTCAAAATCGCGTAATTGGCGCGTGCATCATTATAGCCAATAAGCCCCGCAACCCAGGCATCCCCCATTCGCACAATCGAAGTTGCAGAGTAGGTCTTCGAGCCATATTTGCGATCCCACAAATACATAAACAATGGATCGCTCTTGAAGGCTTTGCCTTTCTCCAGTCGGTCTTGCTCTGCGCGACTTGTTTTTGTATCCGCACGCTCAAACGTCTTTTGTTTTTCCTCAAACGCAGACTGCGCTTTCAAATAGTCAGGTTCGGTCTGCAATTGCGCTAGGGCTTCGCGTCCCACGACATCGAGCTGCTGTTCGAGGCCGTCTATTTCGCTGCGGAGGTGTTCGGCCTGTCCGTTGAGATCATCCCGTATCGCGTGCACAGCGTCGTCGCGCTGCTTCAAAGCATCAATGGTTTTCTGACGAGCACTGAGCAGTCCGGCCACTTGCGCTTCAAGCCGGTCGGCCCGGTCAATCACGCCATCTGAGACTGCATCACGTGCGCGCACCTGCGCCAGATCTCGAAACGCGCCTGACCGCTTTTCCAGCAGTTCAACATGACGCTTCGTGTCACGCTCCAGCTCCGCCTGCAGGCGCTTTTCTTGTTGGCGTAGATCACCAATGCCCTCTTCGATTTGTCGAAGCGTTTTGCGCCCGCTTGTCATACGCTCACTTCCACCGCGTAATGGCGCCACCGGCAACCGGAATGGTCCACGTTGGTTCCAGTTGCCCACGCGCCTTCTGGCCAACCGTGGCGTTTTGAATGATACCGTCATCATCCTTGTCAGCTTTCACATCAACGAGTACCTGACGGTCAACCCGCTGCGCCCACGTGGTCACCGTTTCGCGCTTGCCGGTCTCTTCGTTCAAGACTGAACGCGGCATGACCTTTCCATCAGAACCGATCGCCTCGACCACGAGATAGAAATTGTAGGCATCGGGATTGGCCTGTGGAATGCGCCAAAGCCCCGACACCTCGCCCTCACGATTGACGATGCGGATGCTGTACGACGCACGCAGCTGATCGAGTGTCGTCTTCAATTCATCCCGACTAGCTCTCGCCGTTGCAAGTTCGCCAGACTTGGCGGCGTTAAGACCGGCCTTAGTGACTTGCTGCGCTTTTGCACCAACGGCCTGATCTGCGCCTTCAGACGCGACTGCGCTGGCAAGAGACCTCAACTCCTTAGGAAGCGTGACGGTCAATTCCCGTTGCACAGCTTCGGCTTCCAAAGCGCGGGGGCGTTCATAGAAAAAGTAGTTCGCCAGGAAAAATGCGATCAGGCCGGCAGCAATGCCGATCGCGTAGCGACCCCAGCTCCAGCGCGTGACATAGAGCTTGGCCAACCGTGTGGATACTCTCCCCTCTGGCGGAGGCGTGTAAACAAACCGGTCCTCTTCGAGGGCTTTGACACCCTCTTCCAAGATGTGATCAGGAACTTCGATGCCCTGACCGTGGTAGATCTCGCGCAGGCGTTTGATCAAGTCGTCCCGCCGGACATCGTCATTCAATTCGCGGTCGACGAGCTTGCGGTCATGACGCAACGTATCAACGACATCCATCGCGATCATGATGTCGTTGAGCTTCGATTGGCCACCAATGGGGCTGTCGTCGGTCGAAGAATGGTTTCCGTCTTGGCTGATAGGGTCGGTCATGCAAACAGCATCACTCTAGGGTCAAGGCGTCGCCGTCAGCCGCCAGCCGGGCCAGACGTCGCTTCCCATCTTCAACTGCTTCGTTGATCTCCTCAGAATTCCGTGTCGCCAGGACCCGCATCTCCGAGATGATCTCGCGTGTGCGGATCTGGAAGTTCACGACCGAGTCGACCAGCATTTTCACCGACTCTGCCTTCACAGTCGGACCATAACCGGCCTTCACAGCCGCTTCTTGAACCTTGTCGCCGATCTCAGACAGCGTCTCCAAGCTCTGCTCAATGCCCTTCTTCATGCTCTCAAGCGTGCGCGTGGACTCGTGCAATCCAAACAGTCCCGTAAAAGACGCTTTGAGTGCCGTGAGCACAGCCTCGTTCGTGGAGAAGAAGCTCACCGCTTGCTGGTAGACGCGTTCTTTGGCACTCGTCGTCTGCATCAGACGGGACATGACGACTTCGGAGGTGTTGTAACCAATGGTCAGGTTGTCTGCGAGATCCTTGGCGATCTGGTAGCGCTTCTCCTCGTCTTGCAGAACGCGGATTTGCGCATCGCGCGCCATCTCCAACTCCGCTCGCTTTGCAATGTCTTCACCCTTGAAGCTGGCAACCGCTTTCGAGGCCTTATCGAGGTCTTTCTTCGTCGCGTTGAGCTTCTTCTCAGCTTTTTGCAGAACCTTCAGCGCCAGCACCTGTGCCTGCTTATAGGCTCCACGGAAATCGTTGTAGGCGTCTAGAATGCGACCTTCACGAATGATCTGATCCTTCGCATCCTTCGCAACTTCAAGGTAGGTGTGACGGATCTCATCAAAACGCTCGGCAATGTCGCCACGACGCACCTTCATCCAAACGTTGGAGACCCGCTCGAAGGTGTTGATTTTGCCGTCTTCCATCTGATCGACCAGGCGTTTTGAATCGTCACGGATGGAATTGAATTCATAAACGATGTCCTCATAGCGCTCACCAATCTGCATGGCTGAGATCTCATTGCGTACGATTTCGTTGAACAACGACACCTGGCCAAGTGTCTTTGCAATGACAGCAACACTGTCACGATCAAGGTCATAGATCTGTTCGAGAAGACCAGCGATGGGCGCATCAGCAGGGGAGGTTGTGTCCAACCCCAACTCACGAACCTGCTTCATTGCGTTGTCGAGCTGCTTTAACGCTGTTGTCTTTGTTGCCATGTCATCGTCTCCAACGCATCTTCGTTAACCAACACCATCACGATGCCAGACCCAAGCCACACAGTTCGTTGGGATACGACGTATTTTCAAGGCATGGCAAGCGTGCAAAGTCAGCTAAGTCAATTCAAGTGCCACTGTTCATCATTTTCCATGGCGGCCGCGAACAACGGCACAATTGATGCTAGTGAAAATCAAACAATCACGCTTATGGGATGCGCATAGGTCGATATGACGTCAGAACGATTTTCCAGATCATTTGCAGGTGCCAAGGTCCTGGTCACGGGGCACACGGGTTTTTGCGGATCATGGCTTAGCATTTGGCTTCGTGAATTGGGCGCAGATGTCTACGGCTTCTCCAGGGCGCCCATAACAGACCCAGCTCTTTACGACATGCTGCCAGGTTGGGACGTGGATCACTCGGTCATCGGCGACATCGAAGACTTCGACGCCATGAACGCCGCCATCCAAACCATACGGCCCGACATCATTTTCCATCTTGCAGCCCAGGCCCTCGTGCGTGAGTCCTATGCGGATACATTGGGGACTTATCGGACCAATGTCATCGGAACGGCAAACCTTCTGGAAGCGGTGAGGAACTGCGACAGCGTCCGCGCAACGGTCGCCATTACAACCGACAAAGTCTACGAAAACCGTGAGTGGGTGCATCCATATCGGGAAGGCGATGAACTCGGCGGTAAAGACCCATACAGCGCTTCAAAGGCCGCAAGCGAACTCGTCATTTCAAGCTACCGCCGGACCGTGCTGGACCCAGCCAAGACACTTTTGGCCAGTGCGAGAGGCGGCAACATCATCGGCGGCGGTGATTGGTCTGCTGATCGATTGCTGCCCGACATTGTTCGCGCCATTCAGGCCGGCTCGACGCTACGATTGCGCAACCCCAACGCAACACGGCCATGGCAGCATGTTTTGGTACTCTGCCACGGCTACCTGCAACTCGGCGATGCTTTGGTGAAAGGTGGGGCCAAACACGCGACCGCCTGGAACTTCGGACCCATCGACAACACGGTGATGACCACGTCGCAGATCGTCGACGAGTTCGGAATGCTATGGAAAAAGCCTCACGTAGAGTTTGAACCCTCGCCGTTGGTTGAGGCACAGCAACTGGCACTCGACAGCACAAAAGCCCGCATCGATCTGGGTTGGGTACCCGCCTGGAACACGACCGACACGATCCAAAAAACCGTTGAGTGGTATCGGGAGTTCAATAACGGAACGGACGTCCCAACCCTCTGCCGCAACCAACTAGCCGAATACCGCGAACGCTTGATTTGAGCCGCCGCGGTGTTCCATCGCTAAATCGGCTTCATCAGTTTCCCGCTAACCGCACGGCACCCGCACATGTCATCCCGGAAAATTTCCGGCCCTGGACGGTGCTGCATTTCGCCGATGCGTAATCCGGAAATTTTTCCGGGACCCATCGTTCCACTCGTCATAAACGTGAGGTTGCTACGGTCTCCCAGAATCAAGGATGGCTTGGCCGCAAACCGCTAAAGTCTCCAACCGCGACCCAGTAGCCAGATGACGTTTGAGAAGCCCGATGCCTCGCAAAGGAGTTGGTGCTAAACCTCAGCCGTCTGCCGCATCACGCGCATGGCAGCCCGTTCTCCTGAGATAAACGATTGGTCAGTCCAGATGTAGGCCCAGTCCCCATATCGACCACAGTAGGCGAGGCCGATATCATCCAAATAGTCGTGCACCAGCTTCAGGCAGCGCGGACGATCGTGGTCAAAGATCACATTCCCCCAGGGCGCATAAAGCGTCGACTTGTGAATGATCTCCGAACGGTCTTTCACTAGCCCGACTTTCAACAAGCTCTCAATCGTCGGTTCAATCAAGTCCGCGCATGTACCGCTCATCGGCTTCCACTTATCTGAAAAGTAGATTTCAGCCTGGATCGCACCACAGCCTTTTGGAGCCACATTTGGCGAGAACGTATGCGGGAACGACAACCGCGAAAACGGGATGTCTTCGTCGTAGAAATAGGTCCACTGGTTATCACTAATGTCGGCGCGATTAAGCCCAATATTCACGAGCACGACCTGAGAGCAGGATAACAAGGACGCGGCTTCGCGCACATCTTGTGGTGCATCTTTAATGAGTGGGATCAGCGCCGGCAGCGGTATAGAAGACACCAGCTTTTCAAACGGCGCCTGCGTCTCACTCGCAAAGGTCAGCAGCCGTTCTTTCATATCGATGACCGTGACGCGGTGGTCGAGATGGATATCTGCACGTTTCTGGAACATGTTGAGATAGGAGACAAAGCCGCCATGCGTGGGATAGCGGAAGTCCGGGATGTAGTGGACGTCATGCGTGTCTTTTGACAGCGCGCCGTTCAAGACCTCTTCAAGATCAGGCTGGTACAGCCGTGGCCCCAACCAGTCTGTCGTCAGGTTTTTGGCTTCCGTCGTGTGATACTTCTTCGTGTATTCACCGGGGAACGTGTCCGCGAACGTCGGCCCGAAAGCGGCATGCAGCCAATCTTGGTAATTGTTGATTTCTCCAAAGTCATTGGTCTTGGCGTGGACGAAGTCTTTGATGCAATCAACGATCAACTGCTGCGGCAGCCCTGCCAGATTGATCTGTGCCGGGTGCTTGATCCAATGACCTTTCCAATAGTTGTTCACTCGTGATGGAAAGGCTTCATATTCTCCACCGACACTCTCGGCGAACAACTCCTGAATGCGCTTGTCTTTTGTAAACGAGATGTGTGGGCCTTCATCAAAGATAAAGCCGTCACCGTAATTGAAACTGGATGTGTGACCGCCCACATGCGAGTGCGCTTCGTAAATGACGGGCTTCAGGCCTTCTTCAGCCAACTTGTAAGATGCCCCAAAGCCCGCACAACCAGCCCCGAGGATACGAATTCCCAGATCCCGACCCAAATCGTCCGGATCTCGATCTCCGCCGATGCCTCGCTGGTGATCGCCCATCATTGCAGTTCCCTAAAAACCTAAGGTCGTTGTAACCAACACACGTTACCGAGGCCACGCGAATAGTGCCGCATGGTTTCGGGTCTTTGACCCCATGCCTCAACCATATTGGCGGTATTTTCGCGAAACGGTGCGATAGCTTCATCCAGGTGGTTTAGAATATGACAATCCTATGCATGTCCTGCGCCAACCGGGCCGAAACGATCCCGCTTCGGCGCCAATAACATGGAGCGCGAAAGCCGTTGAAGTTCACCGAAACCGGCCTGGCCGGTGCCTTCGTTGTAGAACAAGAGCCTCGCGCCGATGAGCGCGGCTTCTTTGCCCGTGCCTATTGCCAGGATGAGCTGGCCACGGTTGGTGCGAACTACAACTTCGTTCAGGCTAATATGTCAGGGAATGCCAAAGCAGGCACGCTTCGAGGGCTCCATTACCAAGATGAGACAGCACCAGAAGCCAAGTTCTTTCGATGCATTAACGGTGCAGTCTTCGACGTGATCGTCGATATGCGCGCTGGCTCGAAGACCTTTGGCAAGTGGTTCGGCATCGAGCTGTCAGCCGTAAACCGTAAAGCCATTCTGGTGCCGCCCCTGTTCGCGCACGGATACATGTCGCTCACCGATGGTGCCGAAGTCTTCTATCAAACCTCCCACCCTTACGCACCGGGCACGGAACAGGGCGTGCGCTGGGATGATCCCGGCGTTGGTATCAGATGGCCGATAACACCGGTTGAAATGTCGGACAAAGACAAAGTCTGGCCGGACATCACCCTATGACCCGACCAGTTTCGTCGACGACCAACACACTTGAGGGTCACCTCGCATGATAAAACGCATCCTGGTGACAGGTGGCACCGGCTTCATCGGCCGCAACGCATTGCAGCCGCTGGTTGATGCGGGCTTCGATGTCGTCGCGCTCGCTCGATCCGCACCCTCAGAACCAGTCGAAGGCGTGACGTACCTCGCCTGCAATCTCAAAGATCCAGAACAACTCTCAGGCATTCTCAACGATGCAAACGCATCGCATCTGCTGCACATGGCTTGGCATGATGCGGTCAGCGGTCTTTGGGGCGCACCGGAAAACACAGACTGGCTACTGACAAGCCTTGAACTCGGTCACGCCTTCTTGGATGCCGGCGGGCGCCGCATCACTATCAGCGGTTCATGCGGCGAATACGATTGGACCTCCGGGTTATGTAGCGAAGACCATACGCCGCTACGGCCGTCTACCGTCTATGGCTCGGCAAAGGTCGCCATGCTGCATGGGCTCAGTGCGCTCTGCGATACGCGCGGTGCTGAACTGGCCTGGGGCCGGCCATTTTTCGTGTACGGCCCGCGTGAACACACCAGCAGACTAGGTGCCTCAGTCGTGACGGCGCTCTTGAATGGTGAGGACGCACTCTGCACGCACGGCATGCAACTCCGCGACTATATTCATTGCGCCGACGTTGGAGCGGGGTTGGCGGCCTTGGCTGCGAGTGACCTGACAGGCGAATACAACTTGGCTTCTGGCCAAGCGATCCGTGTCGCCGATCTAATCAACGGCTTCGCGTCCGCCATGGGTCGACCAGATCTCGTCAAGCTGGGCGCGCGCGCAGCCCCTGCCTATGAGCCGCCTCTCATCGTCGCCGACATGCAAAAGACACGAACCTCAGAACTTGCCTGGGCGCCAAAATTCACACTCGAAACCGGTATAGCCGACACGGTTCGCTGGTTCCAAGACCAGTAGTCGAATTCATCCGCATCTCAAAAAGCTCGTCGGGCTTAGGAGCAAAGAGACCCGGCTCTGCTCAATCAGGCCCTTGGGCCTGTTGACCAACCAGAAGTCTTGGCCGCCCATGCGGAGGGCCATTGGCCCGTGAGCCACAAGCGTTGTTGGCTCAATTTGATTTCTATGAATAAGCCCGCAAGGCTCGGGAGCAAGGCGACCCGGCGCGAGCGCCGCCCATGCGGAGGGCCATTGGCCCGTGAGCCAAAAAATGGTGCCGGCTGAGGGACTTGAACCCCCAACCCCCTGATTACAAATCAGGTGCTCTACCAGTTGAGCTAAGCCGGCAAACCGCGGGCGCGGAGCGTCGTTATAGCGAGGTCAGTTCGTCAGCGCCAGTCTGAATTCACCACAATTCGACGTACGACCTCACGATATCGCCTCATGCTCTCCAACACTTACCAAACGCTCACACACCAGTGTTATCCAGGAACCATTGGACAGCGCAGGTGACGAGCAATTGGTAGGAGATCGTGTGTATGATGGGCTGGCCAACAATCGGGTGGCGGGGTCCGATGGCGTTCGCGGTCGGTGGATTATTCGTTGTTGTCGCAATCACCCCTGAAGTCTTCGGTTCCGATATCCCTCCGACATGGTTGCTCTGGTTTGTCGGGCTATTCGGCGCTCTGTTTGTCTATATTGGGCTTTGGCTCATGAGGTTCACGTGGCTGCGGGCGTGG
>JBCBRD010000128.1:0-9424 GCA_039819885.1 Pseudomonadota bacterium | reverse complement strand
TAGCGCTGCTGGTAACTTGGGTGAGTTGCGGTCGTGGGAACTGATTGCACGGGTCAGTTAGAGGAAAAGGCAGGCAAGAGTGGCGAGCATTCGGCACTTTTTGAAACGAATTGATGGGGCGGTGATGTTCGGCGCAAGAGAAATGATGAAGCCACGCTGGAGGGCGTTACTAGGTTTAGCGACCTTCCTTGGCTTGGTGCTAGGAGCTCCTTACTTTCAAGGGGGTAGCGGTGCTCGTATTTCTCATGCGGGCATTGAAGACAGTTTCGAGCCCCCTGCGAAATCGGTTGCCGGGGTCACGTCTAGCGATAGGTATGTCTTTGCAGGCGAGCAGGTCAGAGACCTTATCGGCTCGGGTGAAATTCAGGTTGCTCAGTTGGATCAGCCGCAAAACCGGCATTTGAAACTTGCAAGTGGTCAAGTGTTCCGGCGGCAGTCGGTGCGTTCCAAAGCATTTGATAGTGCTCAAGAAGTGGCGACTGTGCGGGATTGTTGCGATCAGAACGGTAAGCCAGCCATGTTCCCGGTGCGTGGGAGCGTTCGGTCCTGCCGTGTCATTTCCGAGGGTCAATATCTTGGCGATATCAACAAGCACCTGTCCGAGTGTAACTGGATCAGTGACCCGTTGCAGGTCGCTGGAGGTGGGTCGGATAAGGTTGAGCCAGGTGCTCCTCGTCCAACAGGGCCACCAGTGAAGTCCGAACGGTTAGAAAAGGCGGAAAACGCGACCCTCGAATTTGCGTCTACTGTTATAGCTCCCCAAGCGGTTGCTTCGAAGATAACAAAGGCAACGAGGCCAAAAGGCGTCGTAAGGAAGCGACGCAAGCATCGTAAACCCGCTCAAACTGAGGGTGATGGTCTACCGGCGTGGGCCATGTTGGCATTATTTCATGACGAAGCGTAGACCGGTTGTTTTTGCTACAGCCGAAACGTCTTTAGCTGTGCAGAATTCTTCGGTCAGTATGTTTTGAGTTGGGCATCCGCACATGCTGAGGCGCGGTAGGCGTATTCTGCGTCGTTCAGATAGAGCCAAACTCTTACGTACTCGACGGGAACGTTTTTTAAGTCCCGGGTTAGGCTTGTGAAACAGAGCACTGGCTGTCCACTTTCGATACCAATCTCGTCGGCGAGGTCGTCACTTGCAATCGCAGGTTTGAGTGTTGCTTCTGATTGGACCACCAACTTTATACTTTGGCTGGGTCGCCAGTTTTCGCTTGGGTCAACCCCGTGAACTCCGCCTGACGCATCTGATGTTTGGCGGTGAGGTAACAATATTGTCTCAATTGCGCGGCTGCCCTCCGGTCCACTCCAAGACCCTTGGTTCTCTAGAATGGTTGCGCTCTCATCCAGTCCGAGAAGTTCAGCTTCTTGGCTTGAGGGCGTGCGGGTTTTGGTTGGTGAGGGGGTAAAAACGATAGGTTGAATTTCCAGTCCGATTTTTGAAAAATCGAGGAAATGCTGAATTCGATCATGTCCGGGAGGGCGGCGATTTAAGACTGTGCCCCGACCGCGTTGTCGCCGGATCAGACCGGATTTAACCAGCTGTTCCAGTGCCTTCCGCATCGTTCCGGAGCTCACACCGAATTTACCCGCTAAATCTACTTCCGCAGGCAGCTGATGCTGTCGGTCGAATTCCCCCAAGACAATCAGTTTTTCCAGTTCATCCGCCACCTGTTCGTAAAGCGGGCCGACGAACTGCAGCTCGCGCCGCGATCTCGTCATGTGTGTGTAACAACCACCGAAGAATGCTCATTTCTGATAACTATAGACTTCTCATTTTGACTCTTAAATGATCTAGTGGTGACCTTCACAGCTTGCAAATCTCTCAAGAGTATTGCAGCCACTCAATGTTGGTTTTCCAGAAAATGAAGAGTGGAAATTTGTCGAGTGCGTGGGCATGCACTTGACAGCGTCAACTGCTCACTACTGCAGCTAACAACTTTTGCTCAAAGTGGTTCACTCCGTGCCGCCGCATTAAGCGGCCAATCGATTTATTTGGAGTGGAGCATGACACGACCTACAAGCAGCCAAGTCCCTGTCCAACTTGCCCAAAAAACGAGAGATCCCGATGCGGTGTCGTCGAAAGTGGATGATTACTATAGGTATCGTGTGGGCGAGCTTTGGGCTGCCAAGCATCCGCTAAAGGGTCGAACTCCAAGACCTGGTGCGATCCGATTGCGGACGAATGACTACCTGGGAATTGCGCAACATCCCCACATCATCGAAAGCGAAGTCGCGGCACTTCGCGCTGGCGGCCATGGGGAGTCCGTATCGCGCGTATGGCTTCACCATGTTGACGACCCAATCTCTCGGTTCGAAGAGAGAGTTGCGAGCCTTTGTGGTGCCGAGAGCGCATTGCTATGCCCTTCGGGTTATGCGGCCAATGTTGGTTTGATACAGTCTCTTTCGGGACCGGGGAAACATGTCTTCATTGACCAGAAAGCGCATATTTCTCTCTGGGAGGGCATAAAGAGTGCCGGTGCAAATCCAGTTCCATTTCGTCACAATGATGTCGAGCATCTGAAGCGTCAGTTGCAGGCCTTCGGTTCGGGTCTCATTGCAGTGGATGCGCTCTACAGTACCGACGGCAATATTGCCCCCCTGGTTCAATTTGCGGATCTCGCGGAACGATATGGTTGCGCCTTGATCGTCGATGAGACTCACTCATTCGGAACGCAAGGGGCGGCTGGGGCCGGACTTGTGCAAGACATGGGTTTGACCGAAAGAGTTCACTTCAGAACAATGGGTTTGTCTAAGGCGGTTGCAAGTCGTGGTGGTGCTATTGTTTGCTCGACCCGCAATTCGGAATTTCTTCGGTATGAATCGCTGCCGTCGATCTTTAGCACGTCTGTTCTGCCGCACGAAGTTGCAGGCTATAATGCTGCACTCGATGTATTTCGAGATGAGACTTGGAGGCAGACGAAGCTTGCCTCAAATCATGCCTACTTGAGAGCGGGATTAGACGCGATCGGTTACAATGTGAACGCATCGAAGGCTCAGATCATTGCTCTCGAAGCCGGCGATATCAGGCAAACCGTACTATTGCGTGACGCTCTCGAAAGTAGGGGCGTTTTCGGCGCAATCTTTTTCCCACCTGCAACCCCGGAGAAACGCTGCTTGATCCGGCTCACTGTCAACTGCATTGTGTCACGGGAGGAGCTTGATCGCGTTCTGTCTGTTTGCCAGGAGATCAAAGACGAAGTCGGAATGGCTGACTGGCGATCGACAAGGAGAAAGCGGCGCGAGAACGGATATTTAAACCGCAACCAAAGGGTTGCAGCCTAAAACTCGTTCATTTTAAACGGAGCCAAAGCACGCTTTAAGCTTTTCGTTTTGGATCATGTTCTTATAGCAAAACCGCGTACACTTTTGCGAAGCATGATCTAGTGCGTAACAGCTGGTTCCTGTAACTCTGCGGGCGGAAGCGATACCACAAACATCGCTCCGCCTGTTTTCTGGGTCTTGCAATGAATGGAACCGCCAGCGGCTTCGACGACCATCCTGCAGAATGAGAGGCCGAGGCCGGTGCCGTCGCTGTCTTTGTCCAGCGAACGAAAAGGCAAGAAAATATCGTGAACGTGTTCAGGTGGTATGCCGGGTCCGTCGTCCGATACGATTAATGAATTGAAACCTCTGGCGTCTGGACCTTCGATATTGATTTCAACTCGGCCTGCTGTTGCTTCCACTGCCCGAAGAGCATTTCGAACTAGATTGAACACAACGTGGCGCATCAAAGCAGGGTCAGCGAAGTATTCAAAGTCCTGAGTGACCTTAACCGCCAGGTTTAGTTCTGCTTCGGTCTTAAAGCTAAAATCATTTAGAGTTTCTCTGACGGTGTCTTGCATGCTTAATTTTTTTGCCCTCTCGTTCCTGTGCCCGAAATTGGTGATATTCAGGATCAGGGAATTGATAACGGCGTTGGCGGATGAGGTCTGTCTCGCAATTCTATTGGCAGCATTGTATAATTGCTCTGGATTTTGATGAGGCAACATCTCGATATTTTTTTCATAGGTCGATATTTCTTTCATCAATGACTCTGCATCAAAGCGAATGGAAGCCAGTGGCGTTCGCATTTCGTGAGCAATATAGCCAGCTAGTACGCCAGCAGCTTTCATCTTCTCTTTGTGTATTAGGTTGTTCGAATGATTTAAGAGTATGAGGCCGACCATGGTGAAACCATAGATCGACAAAGTTGAGTAGAGGGCATCTGGAAACCCGGGTGATACCGCCGCAAGAAGATACATGATCGCGGCCGCCACAATACCCATGATGGTGGCGGGTAGGATGTTAAAGGCGTCAATAAGAAAGACCATATACATCATGGCAGCCATGGCCGACAGCTGCCACTCCAAGGTCGCTCCATTCATAAGCAGCATGTACGTGAAGAAGAACGGTAGGCAGTAGACAAATGTGATGAAACTAAAGGGTATTACAAAAGGTCGTAGTGGTTTGGGCCAATAGTAGCTGACGGCCAGAAGGCCACACAGGCCAGCGCCAATCATCCTTGCAACGAGGCTTTCGTACGGTTGGGGAACTAATTCAGTCCATACGAAAAAGAACAGCGGGAACATGACAAGGCCCAATCCGGAGGCCATGCGTATCTTGTACCGGGCCTCGGAATGATACTCGGCATATGCTGCGTATGCTCGCCTCGGCCAGCCGATAATCAGTTGCTGAATCGGTTTCAACTGGTTAAGTGCCTCTTGTGACTCTGTGGTGGAAACCTGTTTTAGTTCAGTCGCTTGAGTGCCAGCAGAGCCTAGGAAACAATTGTAACATGCTACCGTACTTCCATGATACCGCCGTGGCAGTGATCGACGATGATCCCACGTACTTAGAAAGCTTCATGTTTCGATTGTCACCAGTTGGCAATCTGAAGGCCTTTCAGGACCCTGAAGCTGCCGTGCGATATCTTATCATGGACGCTCCAAAGCCTCCAAGTATTGCCAAGTATGTGGAGCGCAATAGCGAGAATCTCACTGCGGGAGAGATTGATCGTGGTGATCGCGTCATCCACTTCCATGGCCACTACATTCGGGACCTGCAGCAAGATCGTGCTCGATCCGGTCAAGTATCCGTAATCGTTGTGGATTACAACATGCCCAAGATGAATGGCCTGCAGGTCTGCCGTGCCATTCAGCCATTGCCTTGCCGTAAGGTGTTGCTCACTGGAAAGGCAACAAAGAGCATCGGAATTGACGCGCTAAACTCTGGATTGATCGATGCCTACTTTGAGAAGCAGGATGAAGATCTTTCTACCAAAATCCAGGAATCGATAAGTTTTCACAAGAAGCTATACTTTCAAGATCTCTCATCACCACTGGTTACAACTTTGAAACGCCTCGAGTCTGACTTCTTGGACGATGAAGATGTCATCGATGTCTTCGAGCGTGTTTGTCAGTCTTACTCGATTAGTGAGTACTTTCTCACGACTGAGATGCCAGGGTTTCAGATGCGTGATGCGAAGGGTGATGAGTGGTGGTTGGGTATCTTCAACAAAGAAGAGCTGGAGCTTTACGCTGAGCTTGTTGGCGAATTAGACAGCAAAAGCGAGGTGGCCAGCATGCTGCGTGCGGGGCAAGTTGTACCGAACTCGCCGGCAAACGTGTTTTGCGAACAGGCCACTAAAAGCAATCTTTCAAATTTGATTGAGCCCGCAACTGCGGTAGGGGGCGACGGAAAGCACTTTTATACTGTGGCTAGACGGAAAAGCTGGACTAGATCACAGTAGCACAACACGCTATAGTTGAAGTAGTGCGTTCGTAGTTATCAAGACGTGGTCTGACAGAGGTAAGGGGTATGGTCGCCGGCGATCGACTGCTGTCCGGGCATTTGGAATACGAGCTGAGTACTCTTCTAGATGCAGAGGTTGGGTGCTGCTCAGACATGTCTGGTCTAGAGCAACTCATTGAAATTTGTGTAGGATTCGATCCGAGAATAAATTTCTGGGTTACAACCGGCAATCCACTTAAGATTGTGCAAGAGCCGTGGTGTCGAGCACCAAATGGTTGGAAAGACGATTATCACGTCGGTTTCCTCTCTGAGCGAGATCCTATTACTTTGGCTGCTCTCTCAAGAAAATCTGTTGTGAAGTGGCGGGTGTCTGACCTTCTAACTCGTAGTAATGAGCTTGAGTCGGCAGTGTTGCGGACATACGCAACGTACGGGCTTGAAACAGGCCTAGCAATTCCCGTTTTTGACAGGTTTTTGAATTGCGACGTCGTTGTTGTGGCGTGTCGCGATGATATCAGCCCCAACCTGAGTTGGCATTTTTGGCACTCGGCGATGCAACAAATCTGGTCTCGAAAAATCGAACTGACCGAGACAGTATCAGATACTGATCCACTCCTGACACCGAAAGAGCTGCTGGTTCTTAAATGGATGCATGCTGGCAAATCGTATGGTGATATTTCTACGATACTTGGCATGAGCCAGAGGGCTGTAGAGTTTCACGCGCGAAACATCCTCGGCAAACTGAACAGCGGCAACAAGATCAACGCCATTCTCACTGCTATCCGTCGCGGACTAATCCCACTTTAGCCGGCGACCGAATAGGCACGCTGAGTTTAGTTTGAAAGCTGAGAGCCGCACTGTCTGCGGATCTTGAGGTGTTTGCGGGGCTCAGGTCACCAGGCAAGTCCGATTCCGGCTCTCTAACCGCTGAAAAAAAGGATCACAGCCAGATTTGAGTGATGCTGAAACTCAGCAGGTAATGATGGTTGCGGGGGCAGGATTTGAACCTACGACCTTCAGGTTATGAGCCTGACGAGCTACCGGGCTGCTCCACCCCGCGTCACCAATTGCAGTTGGGCGCAAGCCTCATAAAGAGGTGCGCCGGCTTAGTCCGGTTTTTCCGGTAAGCCTTGGATTTCATGAGGCCTATTTGGCCGACGTAAGCAGCTACGTCTGCGACCGTCATGGCGACCCGCCCGAGGCGCGTGGCCTTCGGGAGGGCGGTGTATAGCATAGTTTTTTGGTTTGTGAACCACCTCACAACAGGTTTTCACAGCGGTTGTCTGTTACCGCCTGAAACAAGGCCTACTTGGCTGCGGAACCTGTGGCTTTGTCTGTCAATGCACCCAGTGCTTTGGTCATTTTTGCAAAAACTTTGTCGCGGTCTGTGATGGCGTGGCGACTTTTAAGCGCGTCTGGGTTGTTGTAACTTAGGTAGACTGAACCGTCTTTGTCCTGCCAGGCAAGCGCCTTCATGGGTAGATCAATGGCGATGGCGCGATTGGATAGCATCAAAGGCGTGCCAAGCTTGGGATTGCCGAAGATCAAAAGCTGTGTGGGCGCAAGCTCTAAGTCAGCCGTTTTGGCGCCTGCAGAATGGTCCACGCGTGCAAAAACCTTGATACCTTTTGCTGTGAGGGCTTTCTCCAGCCGATCGAGTGTTTCAGAGACGCTTGCATCGCTCTTCTTGGTGATCAACAAAGCCGTTTCCGCTAGGCCTGCTGATGGTGCCATGGTGGCCGCCAGCATGAGAGCATATGTTACGGCAGTCGCTTTGATCAGGCGTGTCATCATGATGATGTCTCCGAATTGTGAGCTGTCGAGCTGACGGCAGTGCATACCCGGGGAATGCCCATGTTGACACCCCGTTGTCTGCTCATATCGTCGTGATCAGCCTGACATTACTATGCTTCTGGAATGGCCTAGATCATCAGGCGATTTATCTGAATCGCGTGATGATCGTTGTATGTTAGCGTTCGCGTCGTTTTAAGCGAAAAACCGGTGTCCACTTTTTCGCCCGGCGCTCTAGCTCTTTGCTTGTTCTCGCCGTTGCAGCATGTACTTGGCAGCAAACGCTGCGGCAAACCAAAGCATTGCCGCGAGGACAAGGTAGAGGATCGCGCTGACGTCGCCTTTTTGGGCCTGTTCGACGACTTTACCGAGTATGGCGATCAGGGCCGTTTTAGGCAGGATGCCGATCGCTGTTCCGGCCAGAAAAGCGGTGTAGCTGGTTTTGGTCAGCCCAAGCCCCATGTTGACGACGATGAATGGTGCTGACGGGACGACCCTGACGACCAGGCTGGCCAGGAAGCCGTTGCGACCCACCATGTCCATGGCTTTGTCAACGCTTGCCCAACCGCGTTTTTGGAGCCATTTCGCGCCGAGCAGTCGGGCCAGGTGGAAGTTGAACGTGGCGCTGACCAAGGTCGCAACAACAGAAAACATGAAGCCTGTCGTTGATCCGAAGACTGCAACGGTTACTGCGATCAACAGAAACTGCGGTGCCCCGATCAGGGATGCCAAAGAGAATGCCAATGCCACGACGGGGAGCGCGAAATTACTGTCGGCGAAACTTCTCAACGTCTGGTTCAGGATGCCGTTCTCGTCCAAGCCGATCAGTTGGGCACTGAGCCAAAACAAGGCTGAAACACCGACGATGAATGCGATTCCCAGTCCGATGCTGCGGACCCAATCGCTATTTCCGCGCTTTGCCAAGCCGCTTTGTAACTCTGCGTCAGTTGACAGCTGGTCTCCTACGTCTGGTGGGGGGGCTGGCGTTGGCGGTGGGTGCTGCATTGCTTAGTTCCCTTGCACCGGCCTGGGCTGCGTGTTGGTGGGCTGAGCTATTGCGGCACGGTTTGATGTCGTTGCGCTAGTCGTCAGCTCTGCTGTGACGGGAACCCGCGTGCGTCGACGAAGCCATGAGACGCCGATGAGATCGTAAAGGCCTACGAGAGCCCGGTTGAGGTTGTTGTACTTCGATACGCCAGCCTGTCGTGGTCTGTCGTTAACCGGGACGTTGGCGACTTCCAGCCCGTATGTTTGGAAGAACGCGGGCAGGTAACGGTGCATCGAGGTGAAAAAGGGGAGGCGCATGTAGGCATCGCGCCAATATGCCTTGATACCACATCCGGTATCCGGGCAGTTGTCGCGCAGGATTGCATCGCGGATTCCGTTGGCTGCTCGTGACGCAAAACGCTTTGAGCCGGTGTCTTTGCGGTCTTTGCGCCAGCCGTTGACGAGGGCTGGCCCGGCTGTTCCCGGTTCGGCAAGGGCGGCTACGAGTTTTGGAATGTCGCGTGGGTCGTTTTGTCCATCGCCATCCATGGTTGCGATGATTGTAGATGTTGCTGCTGTGATGCCCGTTCGCAGTGCCGTGGATTGACCGCTGCGCTCTTTGTGACTGATGACGCGCAATCCTGGGTATTTGCCGGTTCCCATCATTGCGACCAACTCATCCTGGGTGGCATCCTCGCTGCCATCGTCCACGACGATCACCTCGGCCAACATATCGCTAGGCACGTGTTCAAAGGTCTCCTCAACCAA
The DNA here is from genome assembly GCA_039819885.1 of Pseudomonadota bacterium. Taxonomy (GTDB): domain Bacteria; phylum Pseudomonadota; class Alphaproteobacteria; order Rhizobiales; family Hyphomicrobiaceae; genus JBCBRD01. The sequence goes on along the minus strand of JBCBRD010000128.1, from coordinate 145 downwards.
GCGGCCGATGTTTCCTGCTTCGTTCAGCGCTGGTATCACGACGGAGATGCGCATTCTGTTCCTTTGTGGGCTTCGACGTTTGTTTTCCGGTGTCTCGATGATCACCGGAGCCATTGTGTCAATCCAGAGGGCTTGGCTCCATTTG
>JBCBRD010000127.1:0-9427 GCA_039819885.1 Pseudomonadota bacterium | reverse complement strand
ATCGATTGTCGGCTTATCAGCATGAGGTTGATGCCGAGGCACGCGCGTATATGGATGCTGTGGAGTCACATCCATTGTTCGAGGAGTGGCGCACACAAGGACTTTCGGAGCCCTGGGATATTCCAGACTACGAAGTGGGACATGACGTTGTTGAGGACTTCCGCGTTTCTTAAAGCGCGTTCACTTTAGACGGAAACAGAGCACGCGCTTTAAGCTTTTGTTTTGGATCATGTTCTTATCGCAAAACCGCATACACTTTTGCGGAACATGATCTAGTGCGTGTCAGGTTCCAAAAACAAGAGACATACAAAGGCGACTTTCAATGGCATTGCCAAACCCAAAACAATCGCACTATCCCGAATTGACGACGCATCAGGAGATTGTCTCTCGGACGCTTGCTGTCATCGTCGACAACGAGCCTGGTGTGTTGGCGCGGGTCATCGGTTTGTTTTCCGGACGTGGCTACAATATTGACTCGCTGACCGTGACGGAGACCGAGCACCAAAAGCATATCTCGCGCATTACGATCGTAACGCAAGGGACGCCCATGGTGATCGAGCAGATCAAGCATCAACTCGAACGCTTGGTGCCCGTCCACTATGTGACGGATCTAACGGAAGAGGGTAGCCCGCTTGAGCGAGAGCTGGCGCTCGTGAAGGTTCAAGGCAAAGGTGAGAAACGGATTGAAGCGATGCGGATGGCCGAGATTTTCCGTGCCTCGGTTATCGATGCATCGACGGAACACTTCGTGTTCGAGGTTACCGGGAAGAATTCAAAGATCGAGCAGTTTATCTCGATCATGGCCGATCTTGGAATGGTGGAAGTCGCCCGGACAGGCATTGCCGCGATCGCGCGCGGCAAGGAGGAAGTGGCGTGATCGTGTTTGAAGTGCGGTTGTGACCTTACGCGTGGATCAGAACATGCCCTTGCTTTTGCTGCGATCTCCAACGGTGTTCAAATTGGCCATCAGGGCTTTTTCCGCCATTGGCGAGAAGGTGAGCGTTATGTCTTTGGGTAGGAAGTACTGATCGTCCATACCGCGAAAGCCGGTCTGCATGGTATTTGGCGGATAAAGTGGCACGGCAACAATGCCGTCTTCTTCCTCGGGGCCTTTTTGAAGGAGGAAGGCCAGAAGACGGGGGCGGAACTCATCCTTGAATGAACGTTCGCAAATGACTTCGGAGTTTTCGCAAATCCGGCGCGTTTTATAGACTGGGGCGTTGGCCCGATGGACCTTGATGGCATACTCGATGGTGGACCGGCAGGTCTCCAAGTCAAAGAGTTTGGCCTTGGCGCAGTCGTTTGTGGAAATGTAAATTCCGCGAGGCCCTTCGGGGATGACCGGGCCGCCTCCGCCACCGCATGCAGCCACTACGAGGCTGGCTGCAACTACAAGACTGACTTTCGCGTGTTTTGAGAACGTCATGGGACCCGGGCCTACTAAGAGATGATGTTTGGGCTTGACGGTAGTCGAAATCGGTTGCTGGGCGGTTAACAGGATATGAAAGCAATGCCGTTTGGCCGCGGGCGTACGATCTGAGTAGTTGGCTGGTTGATTGGACTTGAACAATTATGTAGTTTCGCGCGCCTTCACAAATACTGGCGAACCATTGGGGCTCTTGGAACGGGAGCGAATGCCCGATTGGGGCGCCTGATCCGTTCTTCGTTTCAATTTGACAATCAAACTCGACAACCAAAAAGGGCAGGAGCTGACCATGCGCGTCTATTACGATCAGGATGCCGATCTCAACCTCATCAAATCCAAGAAAGTGGCTGTGATTGGCTATGGGTCACAGGGGCGCGCCCATGCGCTCAACCTGAAGGACTCAGGCTGCAAAGACATCGTCGTTGCGCTACGGCCTGGTTCGACAACGGCTAAAAAAGTTGAAGCTGACGGGTTGGAAGTGAAGTCGGTTGCTGATGCTGCTGCTTGGGCTGACCTGATGATGATGGCAACCCCTGATGAATTGCAGGCGGACATCTATCATGACCACATCGAAGGTAACATCCGCGATGGAGCGGCGATTGCTTTTGCCCATGGCCTTAATGTCCACTTCAGCCTCATTGAACCCAAGTCATCCGTTGATGTCGTGATGATCGCGCCGAAGGGTCCTGGTCATACGGTGCGTGGTGAATATGAGAAAGGTGGCGGCGTCCCTTGTCTGATCGCAATCAATCAGGATGCCTCCGGTAACGCACACGATTTGGCGTTGTCTTACGCGTGTGGCGTTGGCGGTGGCCGTTCCGGCGTGATTGAAACGACCTTTAAGGAAGAGTGTGAGACCGACCTGTTCGGTGAACAGGCTGTGCTGTGCGGCGGTCTTGTTGAATTGATCCGTGCCGGGTTCGAAACGTTGGTCGAAGATGGTTATGCACCCGAGATGGCCTACTTCGAGTGTCTGCATGAGGTGAAGCTCATTGTCGATCTTATCTATGAGGGTGGGATTGCGAACATGAACTATTCCATCTCAAACACGGCTGAGTGGGGTGAGTACATGTCTGGCCCGCGCGTCGTGACGTCTGACACCAAGGCGGAGATGAAGCGCATCTTGAAAGAAATCCAAACCGGGCAGTTCACGTCTGAATGGATGCAGGAATGCAAAGCTGGTCAGGCGCGCTTTAAAGGCATCCGCCGCAACAACGATGCGCACCAGATCGAAGAAGTTGGCGAGAAGCTGCGTGGCATGATGCCGTGGATCAAGTCGAACGCGTTGGTCGACAAAGACCGGAACTGATGACAACGGGTTGGCGGCTTTGCGGGCCGCCAACGTTGGGTGCACGTCAGTCAGAAGCGTATGCAATTCGGTCCGTAGCTGGGCCTGTGATCAAGTGCTAACTGCCTGTAGTTGCAACTAAACCACGTTCAGGCGTGAACATTACGCTGTACAGACGAATTGCGGGACGATGCCCGTTTTTCGATGCAGAATGAAATCACCGGAGAACCCATGCCCCCGCGTCGGGGAGGGAGGTGTGTGGCGGTGCGGATGCACAAGCCCTCCGGTGACAGGCCCTTTCAGACGGGGGTCAGGATAGAAATCCCATCCGATCAGGCCAACTGCACGGGCGGCGAAGAAGCGGGACACTCCGCCGCCCGCGGCGAGCGCACCCATGCGGGTGGGTGGCTCAAACCAATACGTATTTCTCTGTGGGCTGCGCATCATTGCGCTGCCGAACGTTGTGTGGATTTCCAGCGACGTGGGACAGGCGGTTACGGCTCGGGCCAACGCGTTTTGCGAGGCTGAGGGGCCGAATGGCTGTTCTACATATCGCGACGGTTAGATTGGGAACCCCGATGTTCCCGCTACGGATTGGCCATGTTCCCCCAAGGCCGCACCCGCTGATTAATTCCCCTCAAGTTTCAAAGAAGAGTGTTTTTCTTCTCTGTGTGCTTATCTTGCCGCGTCGGTTGTTCATTGCGGGGCGATGATAAGGCGATCCTGTGGCGATCGGGCATTCGGGATGCTTTCCCAATCAAATCCTGTCGTTACATTTTGTAATATAGTCCTTGTGAGAACTGTGAGGTTTCGCAAGGGTCTAGCATGTATAGTTCACAGGTTTGCTGCGGCGCAGATGAGTATGACTGAGCTGGTTTGCAAGGGTTAATGGTTGTGCGCGATCTGGGACAAAAGCGGGCGGCTGGATGTCCGCTGCGTGTCGCATTCACCGCCGTTTGCAGACTTACGCGGGTCCTCACGCCGTGATGACGTGGGTTTGAATTGTGTGTCGGGCGCGATGTCGGCATTCAACGCTCCTGCTAAGCCAACCCAAATCCTACTTCAATTGCGAGCGGAGCACGCGCGATGAATGTCGACGTCGTCAAAAACTACTACGGCCAAGTTCTATCAACGAGTGATGATCTCAAGACATCGGCATGCTGTACGCCGGATGAGATGCCCGAGCGCGTGAAGCAGGCATTGCGCAATGTGCATGATGAGGTGCTGGCTAAGTACTACGGTTGTGGGCTTGTGTTGCCGGAAGCGATTGAGGGCGCCAAAGTCCTGGATCTGGGTTGTGGCGCGGGCCGCGATGTCTATGCGCTGTCACAGTTGGTTGGGCCAGATGGCCATGTTGTCGGCGTGGACATGACGCCGGAACAGATCGGTGTTGCGCGCTCGCATGTGGATTGGCACACGGAACGATTTGGCTATTCCAAGTCGAATGTCAGCTTTGTCGATGGTTACATTGAGAAGCTTGATCAACTGGGTTTAGAGCCCGCCAGCTTTGACGTCGTTGTTTCGAATTGTGTTGTGAACCTTTCACCCGATAAGGCTGCCGTGTTGAAGGGCGCAAAGTCGCTTTTGAAGCCTGGTGGTGAAATTTATTTTGCCGACGTATATGCTGACCGGAGGCTGCCATCGGCGGTGAAGAGCGATCCAATCTTGCTAGGCGAATGCCTGGGTGGTGCGCTCTACTGGAATGACTTCCTCGATCTGTCGAAAGACATCGGGTTTGGTGATCCTCGTCTCGTGACTGCTCGACCACTCACGGTGGATGATCCGCATCTGGCTGAGAAAACAGGGCAGGCTCGTTTCTATTCGGCCACGTACCGGCTGTTCAACCTCGATGGGTTGGAGTCCTCTTGTGAGGATTATGGTCAGGCTGTCATCTATAAGGGTGGGATTTCAGGTCACGACAGTGCGCTGTCTCTAGACGGGCATCATTTGATGGAACGGGGCCGCATCTTCCCTGTGTGCGGCAATACCTGGCGGATGCTCAAGGAAACGCGGTTTGCACCCCACTTCGAGTTCATCGGGGATTTCTCGACCCACTACGGGCTTTTTCCAGGATGCGGTGACGGGAACCCGTTGGAGGTTCAAAGCCTAACTGGTCAGCTCGGTGATGCCTGCTGCTAGGGCTTGGTCATTGACACCTGGGTCTTGGTTGTCCGGCGGTGTTGCTCGTCTTGATGGTTTGTTTGGGGTGCGCTCGTTTCCTCTTTGTTGTAGTCCGCTGGAGATTGCACTTCAGGGGCGGGAAAGCGTAGATGGACGACACTCTTGATTTGAAGGCACTCATTGACACGCCGGGTGCCCGTGGGGTCGTGAATGTCCCCAAAGTCGACCTTCGCGTCGATCCAGATGCTCGCTGGGCGTTTGCAGACGCAAATCGTGCAGCGATCAATGCTCACTGGGAAAAGCGGCTCGCATCAAACCCTTCGTTTTTCAATGGTGCGGTGATGATGTTGTTGGCAGCTCGTATGGAAGCGGGTGTGCTGCACGGCTCTTTCGTCAGGACAGATTTTAAAAGCTTCTTGTTTTGGAAAGATGAGGGCTATCCAGAACAGACGGTGCGCGACGCCTTCGGGTCCGGACTTATTTGGTCATCTGATGGTGCGTTGATGCTCATTCGACAAGCGCCTGGTCAGGTCAACAGTGGGCTCACGTATCTTCCTGGCGGATTTATCGACGCCCGTGATGTCGACGCGGATGGCAGAATTGATATCGTTGGGAGTGTTGTTCGCGAACTTCAGGAAGAGACGGGACTGCTATCGCGGGAAATGACGCGGTTGCCGGGTATGACACTGACTGTGTTTGGTGCACAATTGTCATTCGGTGTTGGGTTTGTCAGCCCGCTTGATGCACCGGCTTTGCAACAACGCGTGATGGCATTCATCGAGAAAGATGAGAACCCCGAGCTGTCTGAGGTCATCCTTCTGAAAAAGGCAATCCTGGATGATGGTGGTTCGTTCGCGCCGTTCGCGCAGGTTTTGACAGAACACGTGCTTAGCCGTTGAAAACAGCTTTCCATGACTTGCCTCGTCTGGCATGGGGTGAGCCCCTCGTGCTTCATGATCGGGCGCGTGGTGTTTCTCCATCTCATGGAACAAGAAAGCCCGTCAGCGGTTCAAGACGTTGTTGCTGGGTGGGAAAAGGATTGAACGCAGAATGACATTGGCTTTTCACACGCTCGATGTGTTCACGGATCAACGATTTGCCGGAAACAGCCTTGCTGTTGTCTTGGGTGCTGATGGCTTGTCGACAGATGTGATGCAAACGATCGCACGGGAGTTTAATCTTTCCGAGACAGTCTTTGTTCTGAAAGCTGAGAATCCGGCGGTTCATTCGGCACGCATTCGAATTTTCACCCCTAGGCATGAGTTGCCATTCGCGGGCCATCCGATTGTTGGTGTCTCGGCTCTCCTGGCACAACTGCACACGCCGGTCGTCAATGGCGAGCAAGACGCGATTATCTCGCTTGAAGCTAACATCGGTGCGGTTCGTGTCGGTGTGCGCCTTAAAGGGCAGGGCTTAGCTTTCGCTGAATTCGATGCACCCAAGCTGCCGAAGCCGGCGGGTAAATTGCCGCCTGTCGAGAAACTGGCTGCGGGCCTGGGGCTCATCCCGAATGAGATTGGTTTTGAGAACCACAAGCCGATGTGTTTCGCCGCAGGCCCCGCCTTTGCATTCATTCCTGTGTCGACGCGTGAAGCTATCAGCAAAGCGCGTGTCGATCCGCGACATTGGGCGGATGCCTTTGAGGAGCAGGGTATTGTGGGTGCATACCTGTATACGCGCCAATGCGTCCACACGTCGTCGGCTTTTCACACCCGTATGTTTGCTCCTGCCTCTGGCATTCCGGAAGATCCTGCCACAGGTGCTGCAGCTGTTTGCCTGGCCGGTGTTGTTCACGAGTTCGACGACTACCCTGATGGCGTTCACAAACGCATTGTCGAACAGGGTTACGCAATGGGTCGCCCCAGCCACATAACCATCTCAAGTGTGGTTCGGGCCGGGAAGTTGGAAACGGTCCGCATTGGTGGACAATCGGTCCGCATCAGTGATGGAACATTGCGTCTTGCTGGACCCCAGGCTTGATTTCGCGAGAAAAAGCCGTATCGGTTGCAATTGGCTAACGCGTTTTCGATATTGTAACGATGTTCAACGCGCATGATCGGCTTCAGGAAGACATTGTATTCAATGGCTGTTGAGACGACAAAAACGAGACAATGCCCCACTCCCTCGGGCAAAGGTCAGATGTTGGAGGTGTCTACACCTCACGCATGGCTGCGTTTTCGTGCGTCCTCCGCGTTGTCGAAATTGTCTCTGCTAGCGAGGCTTATTCTCCTTAGAGGCCCCTGGGCCAAAGGGGCGCTGGGGTAATGCTGCAGCGCGAGGCTTAGGGGTTTGCTTACCAAGATGTGAATAAGCAATACGCTGATGGTTTTTGAAGCCACGGCCCAAGCCGGCAGAGAAATGACGATGGATACGAAGACAAATAACCAACCAAGCAAGGCCACTGACGTATCTGATGATGCGCGGGTGTTGATTTTTGATACGACGTTGCGCGATGGGGAACAGTGCCCTGGCGCGACAATGACATTTGAAGAAAAGCTGGAAGTTGCCGACTATCTCGATCAGATGGGTGTCGACATCATTGAGGCTGGTTTTCCGATTGCCTCTGATGGGGATTTCGAGGCGGTCAGTGAAATTGCCAAGCGCGTAAAGTCTGCCACCGTTGCAGGGCTCGCCCGCGCGATCAATGGCGATATTGATCGCTGCGGTCAGGCTGTCAAAGATGCAAAGCGCGGTCGGATCCACACGTTTGTTTCGACCTCTCCCATCCACCTCGCGCATCAGATGCGCAAGACTGAAGATGAGGTGATTGAAATCATCGCTGCGACGGTCGCGCGGTCGCGTAATTTGATCGACGATGTCGAGTGGTCAGCAATGGATGCTACGCGGACCCCTATTGATTATCTTTGCCGTTGTATTGATACCGCGATCAAAGCCGGTGCGACGACGATCAACCTGCCGGACACGGTTGGGTATGCGACGCCGGAAGAGTATCGCGACATGTTCCTGACCGTACGCAACCGCGTACCTGATAGCGACAAAGCGATTTTCTCGGTGCACTGCCATAATGATCTGGGGCTTGCGGTTGCAAACTCGCTGGCGGGTGTTGCGGGGGGCGCGCGTCAGATTGAGTGCACGATCAATGGTATCGGTGAGCGGGCTGGCAACGCGGCACTGGAAGAAGTCGTCATGGCTTTGAAGACGCGGAAAGATGCTCTGCCGTACTACACGAATGTTGAGAGCACGGCTCTGGTGCGTGGGTCTCGGCTTGTTTCGACGGTCACGAATTTCCCGGTGCAATACAACAAGGCTATCGTTGGTCGGAATGCGTTTGCGCACGAGAGCGGCATTCATCAGGACGGTATTCTGAAGCATCAGCAGACCTACGAAATCATGACGCCTGAGTCTGTTGGTGTGTCAAAAACCAACTTGGTAATGGGCAAGCACTCCGGTCGGAATGCGTTTCGCGCCAAGCTTGAAGAGCTGGGGTATACCCTGGGGCAGAATGCGCTTGAAGATGCGTTCATTCGCTTCAAGGCGTTGGCTGATCGCAAGAAGCATGTCTACGACGAAGACATCGAGGCGCTTGTGGATGAGGGCATAGCTCACATGCACGATCGGACGAAAGTTGTTGCCTTAACGGTCATTGCTGGAACGATGGGTCCGCAGTCGGCGACGCTGACGGTCTCACTTGATGGTGAACACCAAACTGTGCAGGCGAGTGGGAATGGCCCTGTCGATGCGACGTTTAACGCCATCAAGCAAATTATGCCGCATCAGGGTAAGCTGGCGCTGTATCAGGTTCACGCGGTGACCGAGGGGACGGATGCCCAGGCAGAAGTTTCTGTTCGTCTTGAAGAAGGCGACCGTGTCGTGACAGGGCGCGGGGCGGACACCGATACGTTGGTGGCTTCTGCACGTGCGTATGTTGCAGCGGTCAATAAGCTGGAAATCGCGCGTGAGAAATCGCAACGGGCGCAGGCTGTTCTATGATAGCGGCTGGGTGGAACCCTCTTTGGTGTGCTGGCCTTACCCAAAGTTGAGGCCATCGCTTCACGTATGGCAAGTTGGTTTAGGGCGCGGGGGCGTTTGAACCAGAGTTAGGACTTAAACCGCGTGGCGCGTTTCTTTTCGGATGACATTGCGATCGACCTTGGGACTGCGAACACGTTGGTCTACGTGGTCGATCGCGGTATTATCATTGACGAACCATCAACCGTGGCGTTGCGATCGATCAATGGATCTCGGGAAATCCTGGCCGTTGGAAAACGCGCGCGCGAGATGGAGGGTCGGACGCCTGAGAACATTGAAACTCTGCGACCGATGCGCGATGGCGTTATTGCTGATTTCATCGCCACTGAAGAAATGCTTCGGCAATTCATCCAACGCGCAAAAACGTCCACTGGGTTTCGAAGGCCGCGCATTCTCATCTGTGTGCCTGCTGGCGCGACACCTGTCGAACGCCGGTCGGTCTACGAAACGTCAGTTTCGGCTGGGTCGCGGCGCGTACTCTTAATCGAAGACCCGGTCGCTGCGGCGATCGGTGCTGGTATGCCGGTTGAGCGTCCGATGGGCTCCATGGTTGTTGATATTGGTGGGGGAACGACTGACATCGCGGTTTTGTCGTTGTCTGG
>JBCBRD010000126.1:0-9484 GCA_039819885.1 Pseudomonadota bacterium | reverse complement strand
CGTCGATGGTCAGTGCAGGTGAAAAGCCATCGACGCCGTAACGGACCGTGCCGCCTCGTTGACGTAGGCGTTTTCCGCAATCCGCACGATGGCTTCTTCAACACCCTCCATGCGACCAACCGACAACCCGAATTGCTTGCGGATCCGGGCATAAGACGTCGTATGCCGAAGCATGGCTTTGGCACCTGCGGTGGCAGACGAAGGCAACGAGATTGCGCGACCCGCCGCCAGACACTCCATCAACATCCGCCAGCCTTGGCCGACCATCTCCTCGCCGCCAATGATCCAGTCCATGGGTATGAAGACGTCTTCGCCCCAATTGGGTCCGTTCGGGAACATGGCTCCAGATGGCAGGTGACGACGTCCGATATTCACCCCGGGATGGTCCGCTGGGATCATGGCAACGGTAATGCCAACATCCTCGTCCGCACCCAAATGCTGGTCAGGATCAAACAATCGAAACGCGAGGCCCAGCAGCGTCGCCTTCGGTGCCAACGTGATGTAGCGCTTGTCCCATGAAAGGCGCACGCCAAGCGTTTCTTTGCCCCCATGCATGGCCTTAGTGACATACCCGACATCGCGCATCGTGGCAGCGTCCGATCCCGATGTCGGACCGGTCAATGAGAAGCATGGCACGTCCACGCCCTTCGCCAATCGGGGCAGGTAGTGGGATTTTTGATAATCAGTGCCGTACTTTTCAATCAACTCGCCCGGCCCCAGCGAATTCGGCACCATGACGATGATTGAAACGTCAGGTGAGCGCGATGCCACCTTACCCAGGATCATCGACTGCGCCTGCGCAGAAAAGCCAAGGCCGCCATGCTCCGTTGAAATGAGCATGCCGAGAAAGCCTTTGGCCTTCACAAAATCCCAAATGTGATCGGGCACCTCACGGTCATGATGTCGGATCTGCCAATCATCAATCATGGCGCAAAGCTCTTCGGTGGGACCGTCGAGGAACGCCTTTTCATTGGGCGTAAGCTCAATGGGAGCAACAGCGCGCAGCTTCGACCAGTCTGGCTGACCGGAGAACAACTGGGCATCAAATCCAACCGTCCCAGCATCCAGCGCTTGCTGTTCCGTTGAAGAGACCTTCGGCAGGACACTCCGCACCATGCCAAACGCCGGTCTCACGATCGCCGATCGGCGCACACCTGGAATGGCGCACAAGCCCAACACGATAGGAATTGCATATCCAAGCATGCCAAAAAAGCTTGGCCAGGCCGCCACCAATTGGCCATCCGGCAAACCGCTTTGCCATAAGAACACAATCGCAGCCGTTGCGACGGCCCAAGCCCATAACGGGGCACGGTTGATACCCAGCGCCAGCAACACTCCAAGTCCAGCAATAATCGTGAGGATTTCACCCATGGGGGCCTCCAACTGATCAGAGAAAAGTCGCCAGACCGCGGATTCAACACTGAAGTGAGGCGAACTGCGGACGTGGCCGATCCAATCGCTTCGGTATAACGACTTTCGGTTTAGAGTTGGTTGACGTATACGTCAACTTACGGATGCACATACACCGGCTCGCCGCCCCATGGCGGCCAAAGGTCAATCCGGATAGCTGGTCCTTGGATTTGACACCAAAATCCACCATACTCCAGTAACAATAGTGCATCATCTCAATGCCTAGCCTGCACGACACTGAGCCCCAGATCCTCACAACTCGAATTGCGAAACGTTGTGCCAACCTACTCTCAACCCTCAAACCGGACGCGGAGCCACCAAGCTGGCTTAGCAGCCTTTATCCTTGCATTGGTTGCCATATGCGCCGGTGTCGGCATCGGCCTTCGTCCAAACAACGCCGTTGCTGAAGACGCTGAAATACGAGCTTACGGCGCCTATCTCGCGAGCGAGTGCGTCACTTGCCACACACCACCCGATATCGGGCGCGATAACGCTGTGGAAAACACGGCAATTCCACAGATCTACGGCTTACCGTCTGAAGCTTTCAAAACAGCTATGGTGGAGTACCGCTCAGGTACTCGATCCAACTCCGCCATGATTTCGGCAGCCCAGGCGCTCGACGATCAGCAGATCGAAGCGCTAGCAGCCTATTTCAGCACCCACCAGCACTGAGAATGACTTCGTCTCTGTATTCAATGCTGTGAAGATTTGCCCAATTCCCCGCAACTCGCTAAATGATCGCCAAGATCGAACCGTTTGGCGAAACTCGCCCACATAATAAGGAAACCTAACAATTGGCTGAAGACCCAGTTGTCGCACAAAAAGGCCCGTTTCAAGTCGAACTCGAAGAGGGCAAAGCCTACTTTTATTGCCGATGCGGTCGATCAAGCCGCCAGCCGTTCTGCGATGGTGCGCACAAAGGCACAGGCATTGAACCCATGCGCTTCGTCGCCGAAAGCACGGGGTCTTTCAACCTGTGTGGATGCAAAGATACCGACGACGAACCGTTCTGCGATGGATCACACAACGTCCTCTAGTTCCAACACTTGATCGCACTGATGGCCTAGCCGCCAATGGCCGGGAAGTCGCAAAATATCGGCTACTCCGCACAGAGCCATCGCAGCGTAGAACCTTCTGCGCAATCACTGGGCAAACCATCGACCGGTTTTTGGCCGCGCTGACTGATTAGACGGCAGTTTGGCATCAAGGTGGGCACAAACCGGGGATGGTGTGCCCAATGGCACTAGCGATTCATCGAACCGCGCGTAAAGTGCGCCGTTGATATCGAACCGCAATTGGGGTCGGCCACAACAACGCGATGGACTATTTCCTCCAACAACTCGTGAACGGAATTACGCTGGGGTCAGTCTACGGCCTGATCGCAATCGGCTACACGATGGTCTACGGCATTATTGGCATGATCAACTTCGCCCATGGCGATGTCTTCATGGTGTCGGTGTTTATTGCCATGATCGTATTCTTGTTGATCACGTCGATATTTGGTGCGCTCGCAATCGGGCTGGCATTGATCCTTGTCCTCGTCATCGCCATGGCGCTAACCGCTCTGTGGAGCTGGGCCATTGAACGCATTGCATATCGGCCTCTCCGGGGATCGTTCCGCCTCGCGCCACTGATCTCAGCGATCGGCATGTCCATCTTCCTCGTGAACTTCGTGCAACTGGTCCAAGGCCCCCGCAACAAATCCGTCCCTCCCTTACTCGACGGCGGGATCACGATCCCGATCGGATCAGGTGACATCACGATCGCTTACAAGCAAATCCTCATCGTCGCATCGACGATTTTCCTACTCACCTGTTTCTGGTTCATCGTCCAACGAACGTCGCTCGGCCGCGCCCAACGCGCCTGCGAGCAAGATCAGAAGATGGCAGCGTTACTCGGTATTGATGTAAATCGAACCATCTCGCTGACATTCATCATGGGAGCAGCTCTCGCGGCAGTCGCCGGCGTGATGTACATGGTGCAATACGGCGTAGTGAACTTCGCGGACGGCTTTGTGCCGGGCGTGAAGGCCTTCACCGCCGCTGTCTTAGGTGGCATCGGTTCGCTGCCAGGTGCTGTGATCGGCGGCTTACTGATTGGCCTGATCGAAACGCTATGGTCCGCCTATTTCTCGATCGATTACAAGGATGTAGCCGCTTTCTCCATCCTTGCAATCACGCTGATTTTCATGCCATCGGGCATCCTCGGCAAACCTGATGTTGAAAAGGTCTGATGCCGATGGATGCCCCCACTGTTCAAAAAACGCCAGACAGTTCGGCACCATCCGAAATATTCGAGGACACGACGCCACCGTTCGCGGCCCGCATCCGACCCGCCCTCAAAGACGCGTTTTTCACAGGCTTGATTGTCCTCGGCCTATGCACTCCAATTGTAATGTTCCTGACCCGGCAGGATCTGAATACACAGCGGCTGGTTCTCGACCCACGTTACGAACTGGTCGCCACTCTCGTCGCAATCGCGTTCGCTGCAAGACTGTTCTGGCTCCTATTCCGCACCGAGATAACGGCTGTTGCTGCATCAGCTTGGACAACAACGGCAAACGCCACCGCACCGGTCGCCGACTATGCCACTCAATTCAAGATCGTCGGTTTCATTCTCTTGCTGGCCTATCCGCTTTTAGCTGTGGCACTGGCAGGCCCCGGCGGTGCGTTGAAATGGATAGATAACTACGGGATCCAAATCCTCATTTACGTCATGCTCGGCTGGGGCTTGAATATCGTTGTGGGTCTCGCAGGCCTCCTCGACCTCGGCTATGTCGCGTTCTACGCGGTTGGCGCCTACACGACAGCGCTACTCACGACGTACTTCGGCTTTTCCTTCTGGATCTGCCTTCCACTCGCAGGCGTCTTCGCAGCCTTCTGGGGCATCCTTCTCGGCTTCCCTGTGCTACGGCTGAGAGGTGATTACCTGGCGATCGTCACGTTGGCGTTCGGTGAGATCATACGTCTCGTCTTGATAAACTGGGTGGAGGTAACAGGTGGCAGCGCCGGGATCTCCGGCATCACCCGCCCATCATTCTTCGGTCTGCCCTTCAACGCATCCGATGAAGGCTTTGCCGCATTTTTCGGACTTGAGTTTACACCACTCCATCGGCTGTTCTTCCTCTTTTACCTCATCCTCGCCCTCGCACTTCTAACAAACTACGTCGTTGTCAGGATGAGGCGATTGCCACTTGGCCGCGCATGGGAAGCCCTGCGCGAGGACGAAATCGCTTGCCGGTCGCTTGGCATCGACACCGTCATCACCAAGCTCTCGGCCTTCTCCATCGGCGCAATGTTTGGTGGTTTTGCAGGGGCGTTTTTCGCCGCCCGGCTTGGGTTCATCTCGCCGGAGTCGTTCATCTTCATGGAGTCCGCGGTCATACTTTCCATTGTGGTTTTGGGTGGAATGGGCTCACAACTGGGTGTCGCGATCGCTGCGGTTGTCATGATCGGTGGCACAGAAATCCTGCGCGAGCTGACATGGATGAAAGCGTTTCTCGGCCCCTCTTTCGACCCCGCGCACTACCGGATGTTGATCTTCGGACTGGCGATGGTCGCGATGATGGTCTGGCGCCCACGGGGCCTCATCTCACGACGTGATCCTTCCGTCTTTCTCCATAAGCGAAAGTCCATTTCTGGCAGCCTGGTCAAAGAGGGCCATGGCTGATGCCTCAAGCGCCTTCGCAGTCTCACACCACAGCACCATCAGCGACGCCACCCGGTGTGATCCGACCACCGCTCCTCTCTGTCTCTCACCTAACCATGCAGTTCGGTGGCTTAATCGCCATCAACGATCTTTCGTTCGAAGCCCGCCAGGGTGAGATTACGGCTTTGATCGGCCCCAATGGCGCCGGCAAGACAACCGTATTCAATTGCATCACGGGATTTTACAAACCAACCAGCGGCCGGATTGCCCTTTCGCGCGGCAACTCAGCAACGCATCACGACATCACCAGACTGACCCATTCAGGACAGCGATACGAAAAGGATCGCGACGGCGGGATCTTCCTGTTGGAGCGCATGGGCGATAGCGAGATCACAGCGCAGGCTAGAGTGGCCCGCACGTTCCAAAATATTCGGCTGTTCACCGGGATGACGGTCCTGGAAAACCTGATGGTCGCCCAGCACAACGAACTGCATCGTGCATCGGGATACGCCATCCTCGGCCTCATCGGTGCGGCCAGCTTCAAACGCGCAGAAGCCGAGGCGATCGACTATGCCGCGCACTGGCTGGAAAAAACTGGCCTGATTGATCGGGCAGACGACCCAGCAGGTGACCTACCCTATGGCGATCAGCGGAGGCTGGAGATCGCGCGCGCACTGTGCACCAAGCCAGCACTTCTTTGTCTCGACGAGCCGGCTGCCGGTTTGAACCCAAAAGAAAGCCTCGATCTCAACACCCTCCTTATGTCCATCCGCGATGAGACGGAAACATCTCTCCTCTTGATCGAGCATGACATGAGCGTCGTGATGGAGATCTCCGATCATGTGGTCGTCCTCGAGTACGGCATTAAAATTTCAGATGGCACACCGAGCCATGTACAAAACGACCCCAAAGTTATCGCAGCCTACCTTGGTGTTGAGGATGACGAATTCGAGCAGGCCGAAGCGGAGCTCGACACATGAACGACCCATCTCAACTTGATCACGCACCGGTCACCGACCAATCCCCACAACCCATGCTCGACGTGCGCAATGTGACCGCCTGCTATGGCAACATCATTGCGCTGCGCGGTGTAGACATGCACGTCAACCGCGGGGAGATTGTTACGCTGATCGGAGCGAACGGCGCTGGCAAATCAACCCTCATGATGACAGTCTTTGGCAACCCGCGCGCGCGCGAGGGCGAGATCATCTACGAGGGCCAGGACATCACTCAGATGCCCACGCACCACATTGCTCGGCTCAGCATCGCTCAGTCACCCGAAGGTCGCCGCATCTTTCCGCGCATGACCGTCCTGGAAAACCTCCAGATGGGCGCAACGCTGATTGGCCAGCAACACTTCGACGAAGACCTTGAAACCGTCACAACGCTTTTTCCGCGCCTGAAGGAGCGGTTGGCTCAACGAGGCGGCACACTCTCCGGTGGCGAACAGCAGATGCTCGCCATCGCCAGGGCACTCATGAGCCGGCCAAAGCTCTTGCTGTTGGATGAACCATCACTCGGGCTCGCACCCATTATTGTTCGTCAGATTTTTGAAGCAATCCGTGAACTCAACCAGCGCACAGGCCTGACTGTGTTCCTCGTCGAACAAAACGCCTTCCATGCTCTAAAGCTCGCCCACCGCGGTTACGTCATGGTCAACGGCCGCATCACCATGACAGGAGAAGGCCACGACCTGTTGCACCGCCCCGAGATTCGGGCTGCCTATCTGGAAGGTGGACGCCACTAACGCCTAAGGAAGAGACAAAAACTATGGACGCCATTTATCCCACTGGGCCCTCCGGATTGGCAGTGTTCCTCCTGGTTACAGTCCTACTGGCCGGTGCAGCAGCTTTTGCAACCGGAAGAGCCATCGCGAGCCAATGGAAACCGGTGATCCAACTGGTCGCGTACACTTTCCTTCTGGCAATGGTTGCACGCTTCCTGCACTACGCACTTTTCAAACAACCTTTCTTGGACCCTAGAAACGTCGCCGTGGACTTCGCTGTGCTTCTCTTTATTGCACTCATCGGTTTTCGCGTCGCGCGCAGTCGGCAAATGGTGCGCCAATACCCGTGGATATTCAAAACCAACGGCCCTTTGAGCTGGTTGGAGAGAACCTAGGTCTCATAAGGGGTGAAAGCAGGCGTGAACCGACGAACATCGGCCTCCAGCACCCATTGGCCTTGATCCTCGCCCAATTCAACGTCAAAACTCACAAAGTAACAGACAAACTGAACCCAGGCGCCCGGCCTGACCTGCATTGTCCAAGTGGACAGAACCAAGGAGACACCATGCGCAGATCACCCGTCCGAGCCTGGCTCGCAATAGCACTAGCCGGCATAAGCTGTGCAGCGCTCGCCGCTTGCGGCGACAACAGCGGCACCCCTGCCGCTGAAACGATTAAGATCGCGGTGGCAGGTCCACTCACAGGCCCCAACGCAGCGTTCGGCGCCCAGTTGAAAAACGGTGCGGTCCAAGCCATCGAAGACATCAACGCTGCTGGTGGGATCAATGGCAAAAAAGTTGAGCTGTCATTCGGTGACGACGTGTCTGACCCGAAACAAGGCGTCTCCATCGCCAATAAATTCGCTGGTGAAGGTGTGAAGTTCGTCATCGGTCACTTCAACTCGGGCGTCTCGATTCCGGCATCCGACGTCTACCAAGAGAACGGCATCATGATGATTACGCCGGCCTCAACAAACCCGAAGATCACCGAACGCAATATGTGGAATGTCTTTCGCGTCTGCGGCCGTGATGACCAGCAGGGCACCGTGGCAGGCCGCTACATTGCCGACAATCTCGCGGACAAGAAGATCGCCATCGTCCACGACAAGACACCCTACGGCAAAGGCCTAGCAGACGAGACGAAGAAGGCCCTGAATGAAGCCGGCATCCAAGAAGTCGTCTACGAAGGCATCAACACGGGCGAGAAAGACCTCTCCGCCCTCGTCTCCAAAATCAACGAAGCCGGCGGTGAGATTGTCTACTTCGGTGGCGTCCACACCGAAGCCGGGCTCCTCTCACGCCAACTGCGTGACCAGGGATCAACCGCAACACTCATGTCAGGTGACGGCATCGCCACCGATGAGTTTGCATCAATCGCAGGCCCCGCCGCTGAAGGCACGCTCATGACATTCGCTCCCGATCCGCAAAAGCGCCCTGAAGCAGCACCTGTCCTCAGCAAGTTCACCGAAAAAGGCATCAAACCGGAAGCCTACACCTTGTACTCATATGCGGTGGCACAAATCATCAAGGCCGCTGCCGAGAAGGCCGGTTCTGAAAAGCCAAAGCAAGTTGCAGAAGCCATGCGGACGGGTGGTCCATTCAACACCGTCATCGGTGACATTAGCTTTGACGCCAAAGGCGACGTGACCCGCCTAGACTACACCATGTACACTTGGCAGAAGGAAGGTGATCGCATCACCTACGTCGAGAACTAAGCCGAGGCGTCCATCCGTGACCAATCGCAACTACCGGCAGTCAAAGGCGCTCCAATTCTGGGGCGCCTTTTTGATATTGGCGGCTGGGTCATATTCAATCAGCACTTCAGCACAAGCGCACACAGCAGCCGACGCACCCCTGATTATCGTCACAGGACCAACTGACGGCCCCTACGCAATACTGACCCGTGAGGCATTGGCGGGCGCGGAACACGCCACCGCACACTGCGAGGCAAAAAACCTTTCACCCTCGGGTGTCAGAGCCCGTAGTCTTGTGCGGGACAGGCGTTGCGCACGCGTTGCATTGGTCGTTCATGCATGCGGTTCAGGCGCCGCGCAACAAGCTACCCTCGACACAACCTTGCTAAACATTATAGGCCGCAGGCCAGCCCTCGTGATCGGCCACCCTTGCGACCACGCAGCATTGCGCGCAGCAGACGCATACCAAGCCGAAAACATTCCTTTCATAGCTGTAGGCGTCCGCGACCCATCGTTTTGGAAAAAGTACCCCAACACCGCGCATCAGGCTCTTGGTGCAAATCGTGCCGATGAGATGCGCGCACTTCTGGCAATTGCGTTTGGTCCCGCTCCAAAGACCGATCACCACTGCACACTCGCAATCGCCCATGATCAGACCCAGCGCAACAAGGCTCGTCTGCGGCAACTGAAAGCCGAGCTCCAGGGCAAAGAGGTCTTGGGAGGATGTAAAACAGTCGAGCTTTTGACGCTGTTGACGATCAAAGCATCAAAACTCAGCTACAAAAAAACCGTTGCCACCATGAGCAAACGTTGGCCGACCGCCATCGTGCTGCTGACGTCACCCATTGAAGGTGAGGTGATTGTTCAGATGCTGATTGAAAAAGGCTTCAAAGGCCGCGTGACTGGGCCACCAGAATGGATAACCAGCGATTTCGCGAGTGTCGGACGGGACCACTCGGGGAAACAACGCGTCAGCATTCTAACAATGCTGCCGCACTACACACCAT
>JBCBRD010000125.1:0-9518 GCA_039819885.1 Pseudomonadota bacterium | reverse complement strand
CGTCAACAAGCGCGTCAATGTTCCTCGCACACGCATTCGCAAGCTGCGCGCGATGTTGCATGCCTGGCGTAAATTCGGCATTGAGCGCGCCGGTGAAGAACACATTTATAAGTACCGAAGCAAAGACGGTAGCAACCGTGGCGGAGCACCAGCCACGTCATTTCGCAACATCGTCTACGGTCATCTATCCTACTTAAAAATGGTACGCGGTGCAGACGATCCGCTGTTCTTAAAGCTGTGCAGCCAGGTTCTGGAGCTTGATCCAAACCCATCGAAGTTTTTGCGGCAAATGGTGTTTGGCGCCGATGACTACGAAGTCTTCATAAGCCACGCCAGCGAAGACAAAGCCGACATCGCACGGCCGATTTACGAAGCCTGCGAGCGTGCGGGCATCAAAGCTTTTCTCGATCAAGAGCACATTGGCTGGGGTCAGAGCTTTGCTTCGCGCATCAACATTGCGATGGGTGCTGCGCGAACGGTCCTCATCGTCGTTTCTTCGCATTCCGTTTCGAAGGAATGGCCGCTCGCCGAGATCAACACGGCCCTCACATTTGAGGTCAATGGCGATAAGCGCGTGATCACAGTGATGGTCGGCAATCCTGACTTGACCAAACTGCCACTGCTGCGAACCAAGCGCTGGGTCACATGGGAGGGCGACGCCAACAAAGTCGTTGCCGAGTTGAAGTCAGAGCTGCGGCCAGCGCCCCCGGAACCGCCACCAATCCCCGTGCCTGGCCAGCGCAGCCTCCGCCACGACCGGTCGACGCAGCATCGTCAGTCAACGGCCGTGCCGTCGACGCGGTCACCTGGTAACCCCAAACGCAAACGCGGCTTCTGGGTTAGACTTTTCGGCGGCCCAACGCGCTGACCTCCGGTTTGGGCAGATGGCCTCTTACTGTAGAATTTTAGACCAACCGGTCCTTTGGCTCGCCACCTGCAAAAAAAGCATCCAGATTATCGAGTGCACGAAAACCCATGGCGTCGCGCGTCTCACGCGTCGCGCTTCCGATATGCGGAAGCATGAATATGTTCGTCAGTTTTGACAGTTCCGGATTGCCACCAGGTTCAGTCTTAAAAACATCCAGTCCGGCAGCTGCCAGTTTCCCCGATGTAAGTGCGGCAATCAGAGCAGCTTCGTCGATCAACGCGCCGCGCGCCGTGTTCACGACGACAGCGCCATCGGGAAGCAGCCCGAATGTACGCTCATTCATCAAGTCGATGGTCTCGGGGGTCGCCGGACAATGCAGAGAAAGGAACTGCGAAACAGGCAGTAAGCTCTCAATCGTATCGTGGAAGGTCGCGCCACCCTCCTGCTCTATCGGCAGTCGGGAACGGTTGTAGTAGTGGATCTCCATACCAAACCCACGAACGATCTGAGCGAACGCACGACCAACACGGCCCATGCCAACAATCCCAAGCCGTTTGCCCGTCATCTGCGTCCCAACCATGAAAGATGGGCTCCAGGACGCCCATTGCCCGGTGCGCACAAGTTGATCACCTTCGCTAGCGCGCCGCGCAGCCCCCAGCATGAGCAACAATGCGATTTCCGCCGTCGCATCCGACAAGACATCCGGCGTGTTCGTGACAACGACGCCTTTCGCCTTGAGTGCTTGTAGGTCGCAATGGTCGACACCGACCGAGTGGTTGGCAATGATTTTCACCCGGTCCGACATCCTGGCAACGACATCGGCCGAGAAGTCCTCGGAGTGGCACGGCAGGATCGCATCGACGTCGCCGCTCATGGCAACGATCTCGTCAGGTGTGAACACGCGGTCATCCGGGTTCAAGCGGACGTCATAATCGCCCGCAGCCCGCGCTTCGGTCGCCGCCGAGAGTTTCCGCGCAATCCACAAAACCGGTTTCGTCATCTAAGCGCCTGCCTTTTCGAAAGAGACGCCGCCAATCGGTGCCCCCATTTCCGCGTCTACACTGGCCAATGTCAGGCCAGCTTTTTCAGGCCAGCTTGCCAATATCTTTCGACACCGATGCCCAAACGGTTTCGAGCTGCGTCTCGCGTTTTGCACGCCAGACGTCTTCACCGTTGGCCGTCTTCAAGCCATCGAGTGTCAGAGTTCTATGCGGTGCGCGTGAACCGGTTAAGACCACGTGGCACAGATCGGAGATTACGGATTCTGAATTGCCATAGTAGCTGTGCCCGAAGCTATCGGTATCCACAAGGCTGGCATCCACGACGTCCATTTTGGCAGGCAGCGCATGCATCAAGGCAAGGGCACCGTAGTCGCCGATGCGTGGATAGCCGTGCATAGTTTTGGAGGATGCCAGCGCCCTGTCTCGATCAGACGCATAGAGCGTCACCCGAGAATTCATCGACGTGATCCGTGGCGCAATCTGATCGACGAATACATCGGCGTCGATATCCGGTGCGGTCAGAATGACTTCGCCAATACAGGCTTTCTCGTCGTCAGTCAGGCTCCAATACAACTCCATCAGCGCATCACTAACGACACGGTTGCCCATGCTGTGCGCAATCAAATGAACGGTTTCAGCACCCGTTTTCTGAATCACGTCCTGTAAGAACGTGCGGAAGTGTTGGGTCGCCCAGCGCGCGTTGTTCTCCGCCTCCGAGTAGGCCGTAGGGTCGGGATTTGTGAAGCCGACAACTTCTGTTGGCCAACTAAAGAAAATCGGCGCTCCATCGAATTTGAGATCAAACGCAAGTTGTGCAGTCCGGCGTGCAGCATCCTCAAACGATACGCTGAACCCATGGACAAAAAGGAACGCTTGTTTGCGGTCACCGGCTGCTTTCTTCACATCATCGAAAAACGTGGCGGCATCTTTTGTTAGCAGTGAAAGCAGCAACACATGTTTGCTGGGCTGCGCTGACTGATACCAGGACGGAGCTTCCAACTTGCCGACCTTGTGAGTTTTCGGAATGCTGACGTCGCAGCTTCCATACGTCACGATCGGCTGACCCGGCGCCGGCCGGGCGCGATTGCAGTTGAAACGTTCATCCGGTTCTTTTTCGACGCCAGCATCTTCCCGATCAGTGCCGTAGTGGACCGTAACCACATAGTGGTCCTCCTTTTCCGAACCGACGCTGATCTCCCGCGACGCCTCCGCAGGTCGCTGATCATGGGCAATCCTAGGCTCGGCCTCGAGCACGTCGTCGATTTCCTCGACGCTACAGTCTTCAGGTGCCGGGGCTGGCGGTGGGATGGGTTTGGAACCGGGCTTTGGCGATCTGCGCGTCCGCCTAGGTGGAGGGGCCTCCGTTTGCGAAGACCTGGAAGACCACATCATCCCCCAAATCAGGATTGCTATGGCAACAAGTGAGCCAATGACCACGCTCGCAACGAGACTTGGATCATCGTTCATGAACGCGATGATGGAGTCTAACATCGGCTTGTCCTTCCCCAAAGGCCAGCCGCGCAAGGGCTGCACGGTCCTCCCAGGTGCAGAGAAGTCTGAATAGTGTCCAAACATCAACGCGTTTCTTGTCCGGGGACAAGCCAAGGCACGCCAACGCATGATTCAACAGGATGATTGGGTGTCTAAGCAACACTTATGCCCAGGCAATCAAGTGTTCAGGCCCACAAGGCTTCAAATTGGGCGAGCGACTCAGTTACGGCTGAAGCGTGAAAAACGACGTTGGCGTCGCAAAATCAAATAGCTACGGGAGTGCGGATCATGAATGCGTCCAGCACCAGCGAACCTAACGCATCATACGCATGCGAAGCATCGAACCCATGCATCGATGTTTTTGGGTTCGACGCAGAAGCGCTTAACTGCATTGCTTCAGCCATGCAGGCAGCAACCGTCCATGGCGCGGGAAAGCTCACCCTCGACCATGTCTTTTATGCAGCCCTTGCCATGCCGGGAGCAAGAGAGCACTGCTCAACTCAGGGGATGGATCTAACGCAATTGCGCCGCGACCTCGGTCTCAAGATCACGAGCGACGAACGCGGGTTTGCGCGAGACAGCCTCAAGTCTGAAACGGTGTCGATTGCGGTTTGCACAGACCTGAGAGGCGTGTTGGCAAAGTTGAGGCGCGAACTGGCGGGCCAAGATAGATCGGCGGTGACTTTTTCTGATCTATTTTTCGCGCTTGCAAAGTCCTCGACGGTTGCGTCATTGGACCGGTACCACGAGGCCGGACGCGCGCAGCAGCCTGCCCCCCATCAAGATCACCACTTTGAAAGAACACCGGGTTTGGACTCACGGCCAACCGATCGAACAGAAACCAGCCACGCAAAGGTCTCCAACGCATATACACGTGAGAACCGCAACACCAGGACGCGCACTCAGCCTCCGGGCGAAGAGATGGCTGATAGAGAGACGTTGGGAACGATCCTCTCAGCCATTCGAGAGCAAGGTGACCGCCTGTCGATCCTGGAGGAGCGCATCCGGACAGTGAGCACGTGGCCAGACCACACACCTGAACGCGCATCGCGTTCGGCAAATACGGTCAGCAGACACGATGGCGACGCGTGGAGCCGCCAGAGATCACACTCTCGTTCAGCCAGTGACTACAGCGCTGAAGCATCAGCATCGACAAACCAATCCACGCGACGCGAAACAAGTGACACAACCCGACTGACCGGTACCAGCCAGGGATCGAGGTCCTTCGCCCAGCACCACAAAACCGATCAGCATCGTGCTGAAAGAGCAGTCTCGAACCGCACTGCAGGCAGAAACGAACAACAAGACAATGCCGATGCCGAGACAGGGCGCAGTCGGACCAGAGATCGTGACACCGGTACGATCTCCACGCGGAGCACGCGGGAGGCCTCCGCCCGGACGCACACTGCCCAAAGCAGCAGCGATCGGACTGCGAGAGACACAGACTACGCACAAGAGCGGCGAGATCGGGCATGGGCAGACCGACAGTGGTCCAGGCAGATCAACGGCTCCGGGTCGCAAGACCGTACGCGCACGCTTCATGCGGCCTCTGACCGGAGCACCAGAGCACATCTTGTAAATAATCACACATCAGACACTGCGCGGGACCAGCGCGAGGCGTCCAACCATACACATCGTGCATGGCCGGATGCAAAGACCACAAACAGTTCCAGAAGCACTGAAAGGCATGACGAAGCAACGGAAGTGGCTGACAAACGGTTCTACCTGTCGATAGACGATGATGTTGTCGATGGCCCGTCCATTGGCCCGAAAACGGCAGCGAGGCTCTATCCCGTAGGGATTAATACAGTCCGCGATCTTCTTTTGGTGAATGTTGAAGACGCTGCCCGCGCCATTGATGCACGCCACATTACGCCCGATGTTTTGAAAGACTGGCAGGATCAGGCGCGTTTGGTTTGCACAATCCCCTGGTTGCGCGGCACGCATGCTCAACTCCTCGTAGGGTCGGGCTTTAGAACCGTTGAAGCGATCACAGACGCTCGTGATGGTGACATACTCTCGTGCATCCAGGCGTTCGCAACAACCCGATCAGGCGAGCGGATCTTGCGCAACGCGCCACCCCCTCCGAGTGAAAAGATCACCACTTGGATCGAAAACGCTGAACAGGCCGAACGGGCGCGCGTCACATGAGACCGACATCGCAGCGGCATCACACCTGTTTTTGATCTGACAGCAATGCCTCACATATGCATTGGTTTCTCAGGGTCGGGGGAGGTTTGAAGGGCTACTGTATGCGTACCGATAAACGGTGTTCGTGGGTTCTAACTTTACTCACGGCGCTGACCTTTACGTCCAATGTCAGCTTTGCGGCGACAAATGCGTGCGGCGATGAGAAAACCCCATGTCCGGTCGATGGCGGCAGCTACCACCTGGCAGTCCCCGACGGAGCACCAGGACCATCCGGATATCCCGTTCTCATCCATTTGCATGGCTGGGCCAGCTCAGGCCGCGCTGTCCTCAGAAACAAGCAGTTGATCACTACAGCCAATCAGCGCGGATACATTGTCATCGCGCCGACCGGTCAAAAAAGCCCGTGGGGCAAACGCGATTGGTCCGTTCGCGATGGCGCAGACCGACCGCGTCGAGACGAAGTGGGCTTTTTGAAAAAGGTCTTGAACGATGTCGCTGGGCGGATCCCGGTCGATAGTGAAAACGTTCTACTTTCCGGATTTTCGCGTGGCGGGTCGATGGTTTGGGATATCGCGTGCAGCGCACCCGAAACCTTCAAGGCCTACGCCCCTCTGGCGGGTGGATTCTGGGCTCCGCTCCCGCAGCGATGCGCAGGCCCCGCTCGTCTATTCCATACCCATGGTTGGGCAGATGGAACGGTCCCCTTGGAGGGTCGACGCCTCGGACGCAGCCGCATGGTGCAAGGCGATATTTTCGCTGGGTTGCGCATCTGGCGTCAAACCAACGGATGTTCAAGACGCGTCGCTGATGAGCGCATCCGTGACGGCGACCGATGGACCAGGAATTGGACATCGTGCAGTGGTGGCAAGGACATCACCCTAATGTTGCATCCAGGCGGCCACGGCATGCCGCCGGGTTGGGTGAACGCAGTCTTAGATTGGTTCGAAGGCAAGAAGCGATCAACGAAAAAGGCGTCCGTCGGGAAGTAATCAGACCATTTGTGCAACCAAATCGGCAGACGCGCCCGCTTCATACCTGGTAAATCGTTGAGAGACGCGGGCCTATAAACCCTCGTGCGTGTTCCAACTGGAACAGACCTATACACTGTGTCATCGCTACGTCTCGTGCTGGACCAACGCATTGAGCCGGGACAACGCAACCAGTGAAAACACTGCTGATGACGGGATTAGCTGCGGAATTCAAAGCGCGCCGTGTGATCGGCTTGAGCCTGATCGCAGGGGCCATACTGACGATTATCGGCATCCGTTTCTGGTTGTTCCCCTACCAGGCGACTATGACCTTCGGCCTTGACCCCGATAATCCAGGCATCGGCTATGAGCAGATGATTTCTCTACGCGACATCTGGCTAGGCCTACTGGCCATTGCCTTTGCAGCCCTCAAGGAATGGCGGGCCCTGGCGCTCTGGTTTGCCTTCGGCGCGATCGTCTGTTGGGTTGATGCAACACTGGTGATAGCAGCAAACGGTCCACGATTAGCCATCGCATTTCACATCGCATCTGGCGTGTTCTGTCTCGCTCTTGCCGTAAGTTGTTGGCAACTCTACAAAAGAGTAGGCCGTTAACCCAATTTCAGCGCGCTTAACCTCGCGTTAGGCAAACACTGGCTTCAGACCTGGAAGTGGGGCATGAACGCAACTGGGTTGGGCCTTGCAACACCAAATACGGGCAACGGGGCATGAAGTCTGAAAGAGCGTACCGATGATCGACAATCTGTTTCTTCTCGCCGTTGCTTCCTTTGGCTGGGGTTTGAGCCTCACAACTTACCGGCTTTTCGCGAAGCGCAACCACTGGCCCATGGGTGCGCTGCATGCGGACTTGCCGT
This sequence comes from Pseudomonadota bacterium, assembly GCA_039819885.1. GTDB lineage: Bacteria > Pseudomonadota > Alphaproteobacteria > Rhizobiales > Hyphomicrobiaceae > JBCBRD01. Next base: position 2,165 of record JBCBRD010000125.1, on the reverse strand, counting down.
TGATTCCAATCATGATTGGGCTTTTTGCGCTTATGGCCGGCCTTTTGTTTGCCGCCTCCAGAGGCGTCGAGTTTGGTGGATGGGTGATTGTCGGCTGTGGACTTTTGCTGGCACTTTTCTGGACAGGCTTTCTCCGCGTCGGCTCTCAGATCTCAATCTTCCTGGCCCCTGTCGCAGCCGTGCTGTTGCTTGTCGGCTGGTTACCATTCTTCTTCGGGTTGAACGAAACAAGTTGGGCTTACAAGAAGCCCGGTGATCTGTTCCGGTCCGATCGGTCAACAACAATCGACCAGAATTTGCGCTGAAAAGGTGCGAATGCTTCCTTTGGCCATCTAGACGTAACGGGTTTCGCGATTTCATTTGCGACGTTAGAAGCGTATGCAATTGATCTCGTTCTAAGGAGCCCCTGCCCAATGGCCGTACGCCGTCTGCACCCCGAACAACCCGCAAGTTTTGAGTTCACGCCAGAAAATCTGAAATGGGCGAAGCAGACCATTGCGAAGTATCCCGAGGGGAAACAGGCTTCGGCGGTGATCCCGTTGTTATGGCGCGCGCAAGAGCAGCATGAAGGCTGGCTTCCAGAACCAGCAATACGCTATGTCGCTGACATGCTGGATATGGCCTACATCCGCGTCTATGAAGTCGCCACCTTCTACACCATGTATCAGCTTGGCCCCGTTGGAAAAAAAGCCCACGTCCAGGTCTGCGGCACAACACCTTGCATGCTACGTGGCTCCGAAGAACTGATCGAAGTCTGCAAACGGCGCATCGCATCAAGCCCACATCAGCCCTCCGAAGACGGTGACTTCTCATGGGAAGAAGTTGAGTGCCTCGGGTCTTGCGCCAACGCACCGATGGTTCAGATCTGGAAGGACACCTACGAAGACCTGACGCCTGAACTATTTGAAAGGGTCTTGGACGGTTTCCGAGATGGCACCCCTCCGAAACCAGGGTCCCAGACGGGTCGGCAGTATTCGGCTCCAGCAGGCGGCCTCACCACTCTCACCACAGAACCAGTGAAGAGCTGATCAAGATCAGTTCCAGCTTTGAGAAATGCCTATATTGCTTGAAAAATCGAACAGACCGCGTTCGAGACAGTAGATAAGTTCCTGCAAATAAAGACCAGTGGTCGCCATCGGGTGGTAAGCCACATCAAGGCACGCTACGTCTTATACGTCGAAGTCGTAACCAGACAAACCCTGTTGCCAACGGAGCCGAACGCGAAATGCTCGCTGACAAAGACCGCATTTTCACAAACATCTATGGTGTCCATGACAGCGGTCTGGCCGGGGCACGAGCGCGCGGTCAATGGGATGGCACCAAGGCCCTGCTCGAAAAGGGCCAAGACTGGATCATCGATGAGGTGAAAGCATCGGGACTGCGCGGACGTGGCGGTGCCGGTTTCCCCACAGGCCTCAAGTGGTCTTTCATGCCAAAGGAAGACCCGCGCCCGTCGTATCTGGTGGTCAATGCCGACGAATCTGAGCCTGGCTCGTGCAAAGACCGCGAAATCCTGCGCAACGACCCGCAACTCCTAATCGAGGGCATGTTGCTCGCGTGCTTCGCGATGCGGTCTCACGCCTGCTACATCTACTTCCGTGGCGAATACATTCGCGAACGCGAACGCTTCCAAGCCGCCGTAGATGAAGCCTATGAGGCAAAACTCATCGGCAAGAACAACATCCACGACTGGGATCTGGATATCATTGTCCACCACGGCGCGGGTGCCTACATCTGCGGTGAGGAAACAGCCCTCATCGAAAGCCTCGAAGGCAAAAAGGGCCAGCCGCGCCTGAAACCACCATTCCCAGCCGGTTGCGGGCTCTATGGCGCACCGACGACAGTGAACAATGTCGAATCGATTGCAGTGGTGCCGGATATCCTGCGACGAGGTGGATCTTGGTTCGCAAGTCTGGGCAAACCCAACAACACCGGAACAAAATTGTTCCAAATCTCTGGCCATGTTGAAAAACCATGCGTGGTTGAAGAGGAGATGGGCATTCCGCTCAAAGAACTTCTCGAAAAACACGCAGGCGGTGTACGTGGCGGTTGGTCGAACCTGAAGTGTGTCATCCCTGGCGGGTCATCTGTTCCCCTTATCCCAGCTGAGGATTGCGATGATCTGACGCTGGATTTCGACGCGCTGATGAAGCAAAAGTCCGGCC
>JBCBRD010000124.1:0-9555 GCA_039819885.1 Pseudomonadota bacterium | reverse complement strand
CAGGTCGGCCCTTCATTATGGAACCCTTCACTCAAGATCCGTTCACCAGACCCATCCGGGTTCATAACACCGATCAAAAATCGACCCATGAGCTGCTTGGTGAACGCGATATAGTCACCGCGGGGCGACCAAACCGGCGTTGAATACCGTCCCTTCCCAAAACTGATGCGACGTGGCGCACCACCATTTGCTGGGATCACGTAAAGCTGCTGCGTGCCTTGCCGATCGGATTCAAAGACGATCTGCTTTCCATCCGGCGCATAAGACGGTCCAGTATCGATTGACCGGCCAGCATCCGTTAAACGGCGTTTGCGTTTGGATCGCAGATCCATCTCAAAGATACTTGAGCCCCCACCCTCCTGCAGGCTCATAACAATCCGCTCACCATCCGGCGAAAAACGCGGCGCAAACGTCATATTGGGGAAATCGCCAACGACCTGCCGCTGCCCAGTTTCCAGATTCATGAGATAAACCCGTGGCTGCCCACCAGCATAGGACATGAAGGTGATTTCTTGCCTTGTCGGCGAGAAGCGGGGCGTCAGAACCAACTCGCCACTTTTTGAGAGTAGCCGGACGTTGAACCCATCCTGATCCATAATTGCGAGGCGTTTCACACGCTGGCGCTTCGAGCCTGTCTCGTCCACGAAGACGACGCGTGTATCGAAGTAGCCTTTTTCGCCCGTAAGCCGCTCATAGACCTGGTCCGCAATAATGTGACCGATGCGGCGCATATTGGCGTCTGACGTTCCAAAACGCTGACCAGAAAGCTGCCGTCCGGTCGCGACATCCCAAAGCCGGAATTCAGTCGCCACACGGCCCTCAGGCGTTCGACTGACGCGACCGACAACGAGAGCGTCAGCCTTGATGGCTCGCCAATCAGGAAAGCGGGGCGCGCGATTGACGTCTTGGATGCGTTCAAGATACGAGCCCTGATCGAGCACTTCGAACAAGCCTGAGCCGGCAAGGTCGGCTTTGATGACATCTGCGATCTGCGCGGAGAGTCGCGGGTCGTTCCCAATAAAGACCGGAATTGCAACGGGGATAGGATCAATCGACCCTTGGCGTACCGTGCCACGCAACACGCCATCACCACCAGCAAGCGACGCGCCTTGGGCATGACCTGCTATTGAAGTGGTTGCCTGGACAGCCATTGCCAACAGACCACAAACCGCAAGCCGTCCCGTTGCGGCTCTCACCAAGCCCCAAAAACCGCACCAGGGAGCAGGCGCATGAATGTCCGCCCGTTGCATCATCGTCGTGTCCACCCTTCGCAAAGCCCTGTTACGCCTTACGCTTTTACATCGTCGCAATACGTCATCCCAATGGCCATGGGCGTCTGTGACGCTCCAGCCTTCTTGAACAGCATCATCAATAACCACCCGAAATCATGCTGCTCGGATCAAACGCGAATTCAACCACACGCCAACTCTTGTAGTATTTTTCCGGCAAATCAAAGCGCTGCACGCAATACAGTGACCGCTTGGCAGCCTCTTCGGCCTGCCTCGCCAATGTCCCACCGGGGTTGCGCACAACAATAGGTGCGCCTTGCAACGAACCGTCGCGGCCCATTGTCCAACGCAGCACGACAACTGGAATGCGAACACCACCACCAGCACCGGGTAGGTTCCAGCAACGTCCAATCTGCTGCGCGATTCGGCTGACAATGAGGTCCTGCTCGCGCGCCGTTAGCTGATCGCCTTGCCCATCGCGCTCTCCCGCACGCGTTGGTTTCTTACCACCCCGCTTCTCTGGCGTTTTATCGAGTAATGCCTGGCGGATCGCGTCGGGATCAAACTTCTTCTTCGCTTTGCGCGCCTTTTCCGCAGCTAAGCGGCGTTTGCGCTCACGCTCTTTCTTCTCACGCCGCTTCTTTTCGGCAAGTTTCTTCTTGCGCGCAGCTTCCTTCTTCTTCTTTTCAGCTGCTTTTTTCTTCGCCGCTTCAACAGCTTTCTTCTTAGCGGCCTCCTCAGCCTTCTTCTTTTTCTCAGCCTCAGCCTTTTTAAGCGCTGCTTGTTTTTTGAGACGCTCAGCTTCAGCCTGCTTTTTGGCTTCCTCTTCGGCTGCCTTCTTTTTCTCAGCTTCGAGCTTTTCAGCTATCGGGTCTGGTTGGGGAGATGGTGCAGCCGGAGGCGGCGGGGCCTTAGGCTTGGGCGGCTTCTTGGCTTCCTTCTCAGCCGGCTTTCTCGGTGTTTCCTCGTCGGGCTTCAGTTCCAGCTTCTTCGAGTTGGGGTCACCCTTCCGCAGGTTCGTGAACTCACCAACGGTCACCAACCGAGCTTCAATCACCGGTATTTTGGGTGCATCAAGGGGCTTTGCCGCCCAGATCGACCCAACGGCCCACCCCAGAAGCGACACATGCAGCAATACGGATATGACAAAGCCGATGCGCACGTTTGCGTTTAGCTCCCCGTTTCTGATTCGGTGACCAGCGACACTTTCGTAAACCCACCGGCCGAAATCCGTCCCATGACCTTCATCACAACGCCATACGAAACGCCCTGATCGCCACGCACATAGATCTGCTCCTCAACGCCGTTCTTTGCGATCGCCTTCAGCTTGGTCGCGACATCATTCAGCTCTACTTTGGTTTCGCCAATGAACACATCACCATTAGCTTGAACAGAAATCGCTAAGGGTTCGGTTTGCTTTTGATCGGGCTGCAACTGCTTGCCCTGCGTCTTCGGCAATTCAATCGGAACACCGACCTGCAAAAGCGGCGCGGCAACCATAAAAATAATCAGCAAAACCAGCATGACATCAACGAACGGCGTCACGTTGATCTCGCTCATCGCAGCACGTGGCGTCCCGCGTCTCCGCTTGGATTTTCGCCCGCCCCCGCTCGCGTTCAAACTTGCGCCCATAATACCCTTACCAGCTCAATTGACGAGATCACGCACAACACCTGAGGCTGGCGCTTCTGTTCAGCCTCTACTATCGATTTGCCGCGAGACAATGGCCGAGAACTCGTCCGCAAACGTCTCAAGCCTTTGACTGATCTGGGCCGAATCAGCAGTGAATTTATTATAGAAGACAACCGCAGGAATGGCGGCCAGAAGACCAAGAGCGGTTGCGAAAAGCGCTTCAGCAATGCCCGGCGCCACAACAGCCAAGTTCGTGTTCTTCGAGATCGCAATAGCCTGGAAGCTGTTCATGATCCCCCAGACAGTCCCAAACAGCCCAACAAATGGGGCCGTCGACCCCACCGTGGCCAAGAACAACAAGCGCCGCTCAAGCCGTTCCATCTCTCTGGAAATGGTCACGTCCATGACCTTTTCCACGCGCATCTGAATTCCGCCCAGCGCACGAATGTTGCCTTCGACAGAACGCTTCCACTCCCGCATGGCTGCAACAAACATGGCAGCACTCACAATCGTCTTGCCGCGTGCAAGTCCGTTGTAGAGCTCATCGAGTGATTGGCCCGACCAGAACAATTGTTCAAACTTTTCGGCTTCACGCCGCGCTTTCCGGAATGCAAAGAACTTCTCAAATATGATCGCCCAGGACCAAACAGACGCCAGCACCAAGCCAACCATCACGATTTGCACCACGATGTGCGCCTGCAAGAACAACTCGACGAAGGAAAAACCACCGTGGGCAGCGTCAAGCGTTTGCGTGGTCAGATCGGCTGAATTCATAGTGTGTCCATGTCCCATAGACGGTTGGTTTGCGCATCATGTCACACGCTATCGCGTGCCCTTGTGATTGCTTCTGTCGCATCAGAGCAAAAGCATGGGGAACCCGCCAGAAATCAGGCGCCAAAGCGCGTGATTCAGACACGATCATAGGCACGCTGAAACCCAAATGTGACAGAAGACCCGACACCTAGTCGCGGTTGTCGCATCTGCTCCAGTCGGAATTGCGGCAATGCAACACCGCAGGCGAAACACCGGCTCAACCTTGCGGCACACCTTCGAAGCCCGCGCGGATCGCATCCGTCAACCGCATGGGCTTTCCCGCAATCGACACCAAAACCACGACGACGTCAGCCTCAAACACCTTTCGGCCATCTCGAAAGATGGACTGTCGCAAGGTCGCTGAAGCACCGCCAAGCTCAGTCACATGGGTCTCAACCTCAAGCAGGTCATCCATGCGGGTCGGCATGAGGAAATCCAAAGTCATTTTGCGAACAACGAATGCCGCAGGTTCATGCCCGGCTTCACCCGTAATCATACCCCGCGCATCAGTCCCAATGAGCCGCAAGAAATCCGTCCGCCCCCGCTCACACCACCGAACATAAGAGGCATGATAAGCCACACCACCCGCGTCCGTGTCTTCAAAGTAGACCCGGATAGGTCGCACATGAATGCGCTTGCCATCCCGATCCTCCATACGGCCGGACATGTAGGGCCAGCGCTCATCGAAATTCGCATCCTGGTCGCTTGAACCAGTGACCTCTCCGCTCAAATCCTTATTCTCCCAATTCGATCAGAACAATCTCAGGCGGCGAACCAAACCGCACCGGCAGGCCTGAGCATCCAAGGCCACCAGACACAATTAAGTGCCGTCCGCCATCTCGCACATGCCCATAAACGAACCGGCGGCCATAACGCGAGGGCACAATCGGCGCATACCCGGCCAAACGAACCTGACCACCATGCGTATGACCCGAAACCGTCAAAGCGATGCGCTGAGCCTCATCCCCCATCTCAGCAAAAATGTCTGGCTCGTGCGCCATCAGCAGAACCGGCGCATCATCGGTAACTTTCGCCAGCGTTCCAGCAACGTCATGCACGCCCGTATAGGGAATCACAGGGTCATATGGACGGGTTCCGTTTGGCCAGAACGCCCACTGGTCGCCCAACCCAGCCAGCCAAAAAGCCTGGCCATTCTTTTCAAGCCGAACCGCATCGTTCTCGTAAAACGAAATCCCACCACGCTTGAGCGCTTCGGCAACGGGAACAGGCCCACTGCCCCGACGCTGAACCTCAATGTCATCCCACCAGTCGTGGTTACCCAAAACAGCGTGCACACCGAGCGGCGCATCCAATCCAGCAAGAACGCTGACCCATTCGTCATGCGCCAACACGCGACCACCAGGGACCCACTTCGCAAACCTCTTCATACGATTGCTCGGAGCAAAGTCTCCAGGCATCAAAACGACGTCAGGGTTCAACGCATTTGTCCGCGCCACAATCTGCGCAATCCGAGACAAGCCCATGAACGGCTCACAGGCATGCAGGTCCGCAATCACCGCCAGCTTAAGCTTGAGGCCAGCAGGCCAACCCGCAGGTGTGATGGCGTAACGAGTCACAGCCAACCGATAAGGCTCAGCCAGCGCATAGCCACCAAGACCCACACCTCCGGCTCCAAGCGCCAGGATGCCCTTAAGAAATGTCCGCCTTGAGATCAAACGGGGAGGTATCAATTGGGAAGCTGTCCGGAATCGTTGCCACCGGCACCATCGCCGTCATCAAACAATGGCAGATCTTCCGGCACGCTTTTAGGGCCACCACTCAATCCGAGGTGCCGATATGCTTTTAGCGTTAAGACCCGACCTCGTGGCGTCCGCCCCACAAAACCCTGCTGCAAGAGATAGGGCTCAACGATTTCTTCAACCGCATCACGCGGTTCGGACAACGCTGCAGAAATCGTTTCAATTCCAACAGGCCCGCCGTCGTAGCTAATCGCAATGCAGTTGAGGTAGCGGTGATCGAGTGCATCAAGCCCTTCGGAATCAACTTCCAACATCTGCAAAGCTTTGTCCGCCACTTCCGCTGTGATTGCGGTGGCACCCGCAACGGAGGCAAAATCACGGACCCGGCGCAGAAAACGACCCGCAATCCGTGGCGTACCGCGAGCGCGCCGTGCGATCTCATGGGCGCCATCGGGTTTCATCGGCGCACCAAGCACCCGTGCTCCGCGCTCAACAACACTTTGCAGCTCTGCGACGGTATAGAAATTCAGCCGGATGGGAATCCCGAACCGATCTCTCAACGGCGTGGTCAGCAAACCCGCCCGCGTCGTCGCACCGACCAGTGTGAACTTCGCCAGATCAATGCGTACGGACCGGGCAGCAGGCCCCTCACCAATTATCAGATCAAGCTGAAAGTCCTCCATGGCAGGGTAAAGAATCTCTTCCACCGCCGGGCTCATCCGATGGATCTCGTCGATGAACAGCACGTCGCGATCTTCGAGGTTCGTCAGCAACGCTGCGAGATCACCAGCCTTGGAAATGACAGGCCCGGATGTTGCGCGAAACCCTACGCCCAGCTCCTTCGCCATGATCTGCGACAGCGTCGTTTTGCCAAGACCCGGCGGCCCGGCAAAGAGGACATGGTCGAGAGCTTCCTGCCGTTGCTTGGCAGCCTCGATAAAGATCCGAAGGTTGGCACGCGCCTGCTCTTGGCCTGTGAAGTCATCGAGCGACAGCGGCCGCAACGACGCGTCAGGATTGTCATCCTCACTCCGCTCCGGCGTCACCAGCCTGTTCGGATCATCTGGATCGTAATCACTCATAGAGTTGGTGGTGCATGTGTTCGCCTAAGGCGTCAAGGTAACGTTGGCGTTCACTCCGACTCCACCTTCAAGATCCCACCAGCCAGCAACGCGTACCGCACGCCCAGCGCCACGATTGCTGCGAGAAACGCCAGCACTGGCATCTGCTCACGATATGGCATCTCGGTGAAAATGGTCGCGACGAAGAACCCCAAGACGCCAGCCGCAGCAGCCCACAGCGCACCCATCGTTCCGTTGCGCACGACAATCGGCACCAAAACCAGCGCCGCGATCGCACAAGGCACGGCGGCCCAGACAAATGCAAAAATTGCGGCGATCCCAGCATTCGGCAGACCATCCGGCAGCAACGGCTCAAGCTGAAAAACCGGCGCCAGTCCAACAGCTGCTAACACCCCGACACCAGCCAAAAATGGACCGACAAGCATCAAGCCCAACCCCGTCCAAAGCGCTCGGCTCCAATTCGAAATCTCGTCCATCTATTCCTCATTGGTTTGCATAATCTGGAACCCAATCGGATCGTTCCAACGTCCAGGGAAACAAAATGATCCGGCACCTGCTCAATCAAGGGCTCGCCCGTAGTGCCCCGACAAAGATACCGCCGCACCCCCACAATTGAGGTGCAGCATCCGTTAGAGAGTGAACGGCGCCGTGAGCCAATCACCTCGCAGCCAGCGCCTTTAGCCCCCCGCGAATAAGTGCAGCCGTTGTCGCCCCATCGCCAAGCTCTTGCATCGCGGTGGCAACCGCCTCACTCGCCTGCATCGGCTGGTACCCCAGATTCGAGAGCGCCGATATCGCTTCCGCAGCAGCCTGACTTCCATCATCGGCGGCAGCCACTGCCTCGACCTTCCCGTTCCCACTGGCACCAGCGGCTGGCGCATTCAGCCCTGCCACCGACAAGGCCGGCACCTTATCCTTCAATTCCGTGACAATGCGCTGCGCCAACTTCTTGCCGACACCCGAGGCTTGGCCGACTGCACCAATGTTGCCCATCGCAATGGCGTTCGCGATCTCTTGCGGCGACATGATCCCGAGAATGGCCAGAGCAACCTTCGCACCAACACCCTGAACGCCCTGCAAGGTACGAAACCACGAGCGCTCAACCTCGCTTGCAAAGCCGTACAGCTTGATCGCGTCCTCGCGAACATGCGTATCAATCGTCAAACTCGCCGTCTCGCCGACCGTCAAGGATCGCAACGCCCGTGCTGACGCCTGGACCTCGTAGCCAACCCCACCGACATCGATAATCAATAGGCTCTCGCCAATCGCATCGATCTTCCCTGTGAGCTTTCCAATCATGCTTCAATCCCGTACGTAGAATCACTTTAACGCCCAGTATGGCATGCTGATTGGCTTCCAGTGTCCCGGTGCGTCCAATATCTGCCGAAGGATAAGGGAATGCGGATCCCAACACAGAAAGCTCGGACGCTCAGCGGCTTAAACGTCACGATCCCAACGGACTTCACCGGGGAGCGCAATGCTCTGCTAATTGCATTCGACCGCAGCCACCTGCTTTTCTTTCCTGCTTGGCGTGCCGCACTGCGCGAGGCGTTGGCGGCCGATTCAGCCCTGGGATTTTATGCCGTTGCACTGGTTGGAGACGTCCCGCGTTGGCATCAACGTCTATTAGCATGGGCCTTGCGGTTGGAGATTGGAGACGAATTCTCCCGAGAACACATCGCCTTAATGATGGAAGATCCCGTTGCGTGGGGACAAGCGTTGGGGATCACCAGTTTTGATGCGCCTCTCCTGGTGATCTGTGATCGCGCCGGTGAAGTGCACGCAACTGCGGATGGCCCCCCACGGGCGGTCACCACACAGGCGATCGCGCGCGCACTCCTGACGTAATCGTTCGCGCTTCAAGACACGTTATGCAGACAGCGCCTTGAGCTTTGAAGCCAGAGCGGCACTCGTCCGGTGGTTGGCGTGACAGATTGCAATCGCAAGCGCATCCGCCTCATCAGCGCTATCGAATTTGGCTTTCGGGAGCAAAAACCCAATCATAGACTGCACTTGGCGCTTGTCAGCGTGCCCCGCACCAACGACGGATTTCTTGATCAGGTTTGGCGCATACTCCGCCACCACAAGCCCACGCATAGCCGGCGCCAAAAGCGCCATACCGCGCGCCTGACCCAACTTCAGTGTTGCTTTGCCATTATCATTGACGAACGTCTCTTCCACAGCGGCTTCGCGAGGGGTGAAACTGCCGATAACGCCGGTCAGACCTTCAAAGATTTCCCGCAGCCGATAGGCAAGCTTTTCAGACTGCGTCGACGCGACGTGTCCAGATGCAACGTACCCAAGGCGAACGCCGTCACTCTCGATCACACCCCAACCCGTTCGACGAAGCCCGGGGTCAATTCCTAGAATACGAATAGTGCGTGCTGTGTTCATAGACACGAGCCATAACTGATTTGCACAGCTCAAGCGTCACCCAAAAACAGCGATACTGAGGATTTGTGCGCTCAGTCCGAGAAACAGCATTCCATCGACCAGCACATACTGTTGAATTCAGCGGTCCACGGGCTCAATCCCGTCCGGGTTCACGTCGCCTAGCGACGGCTCGCAAGATGGCGAGATCAAAGAGGCCCTGAACGTATGGCGCTGCTTGAGGCGCACTTGCGCATCAAGAAACTCCATCCAATGCAATCGACGTAGGTTGCGCGCATAACTATCGAAATTTGCTGACCCTAATCTCATGGGTGGCTCCGTCACAGTTCATTTCTAGACGCTGCAACAAAGTCTATGTCGGCGCGTATTTCTGACGCCTTGTCAAAATACGAAAAATTTGAGCTATCGGATAAATCATCCGTGGGCCGCTGATTATAAAGTCGTTCATATGCCGAGTTAGGCCGGCCCAAATCCTGCGAAGTCTCAGGAAACAAGCCACAAAGACAGCATTTAAGCAGCTGTTAAGCGCTTTAGAACGTCATCGGAAACTTCAAAATTCGAGTAGACGTTTTGAACATCATCATCGTCTTCAAGAACACCAATCAACTTTAACATGGTCTCTGCAACATCCTCGCTAAGACCTTGACGGTTTTGCGGGGCGGGGTTGACCTTTCCGGTCTGCCTCGCGCAGAACTTGGGTTCTCCCGA
>JBCBRD010000123.1:0-9556 GCA_039819885.1 Pseudomonadota bacterium | reverse complement strand
CCCGGTTGATCACCAGATCAGCCGGGCTGATTCGACATTAACGACGATGGCATCGTGAAAGTTGCCGCTCCAAAGAAGGAGTCGATCGACAAGGCACTTTCAATGATCAAGGCCATCACGTCAGAACCTGAGGTCGGCGAGATCTACAAAGGCAAGATCGACAAGATCATGGACTTTGGTGCCTTCGTGAACTTCTTTGGACCCAAGGACGGTCTGGTACACATTTCACAACTCACACAAGGCCGTCCTCAGACGGTCGGTGAAGTTGTCAAAGAGGGCCAGGAAGTGTTCGTTAAGCTGCTCGGTTTTGATGATCGCGGCAAGACGAAGTTGTCCATGAAGATGGTCGATCAGGAAACCGGCACGGAAATCGAAGGCGCCGCTGATGCGGGCGGTGATGACGGTGGCGGTGAACGCCGCGAACGTCGTGAGCGTCGGCCACGGCGTGACCGCGAAGCCAGCTAACTAACAACGATTGATCTTGCTCGGCACACCGCCTAAACCGGGCAGAGAGCCTGATAACCGGCTCTCCCCAACAGCGGAACCAGACAAACGAAAAGCCCGCGCAACCTCATAGGTCGCGCGGGCTTTTTCTCTTCAATGCGTTAGATCTTCAAACCCCAACGGTTGAAGTCGAACCCCATCGCCAGTCTTATTGACCGCAATCAACCTCGAACTCGAAGGCCCAGATGTTGTTAGCCTCATCTTCCTCGGCAATGAGGTTGTAAGGATCTACAACGGCGTAAACGGTGACCGTTGTTGGCCCTTGCGCACCGGTATTCAACCCGACGCTATCAACCGAGACACCGGCCTTCTGAAACAGTACGTTCTCCTGCGATTCAGTTAGCGTGCCGGTCGCCACAGCACCGATATCGCGCTGATAGTCACGGATGGCGCTGCGTGTATTCCGGCCGATAATGCCGTCAATGCCGCCTGGATCAAATCCGATCTTGTCGAGGGAACGTTGGATGGCAAGGCTGCGAGAACGGCCAGCGAGCGCGACATTGGTGCTAAAAGACTGGCGAACTTCGTTGGTGCTTGGCCGACCAAAAGTCCGGCCCTTCTTCAAGATGCCAGCACCCAGTTCAAACTCAACACCTTCCTGGTCGAACGGATCAAGCTTTTCGCGCTCGGTGCGTTTGTCGATCATGTCGATGTTTTCTGGCACGTACACAGCAAGCATCGAACGTGCGAACCGCTGCGTCACGCCAAGGGCCGCAGCATCTTCACCTTGGTTTTTAATCGCAATGCGCCCGCTCACGAGTGGGGCACCGGTTTCGCAGCTTCCAGGTCTAATCGTCGAATCAGCCCGGTTGATCACGAGATCAGCCGCTGAGAATGCCACCGTCGGCAAGGTAACGGCACTGACCGAGAAGGCCATGACCGCCAAAGTTCGCAATCCAATTGTTCCAGACATAGTTGTCGGCTCCCCGTTACAAAGGTCCCTGTCGTCGGCCGATACCACCCCGTTTGGTAGGCGATGAGCGGGACGGCTTCATCCCGCAGGTTCGGCAGTTCAAGCGGCGTTTTGGCCGGTAAATTCCCGTCAAAACCGGCCTCAAGACACAAAGGACAGTGCAGAACGCGTGCCACACGGTCCTCCCACCTGCAACACTTGATCTGCATGCAACGGATTCAGAATTCGGACTGCAGCTTTTTGGAAACAGGTAGAACGTATGCGTCTTCAACAACTTCGAGCAGATGAACTCAGAGTCATTGCAACGGTCTCGGTGTAAGCAACCGGCACACAAGGAAACACCACGCCTGAATGGGATAAGCTGGGCGCATATCCAAGACTGCAGTTCTTGATAGATGTTCAGTCCAGCTTTGGCGGTGACGATAGTGCCACCGTGTTCAGCCGCAGCGCATTGAGGATGACAGACACCGACGACAGGCTCATCGCAGCAGCAGCAAACATTGGCGACAGCATCAGGCCGGTAAATGGGTAAGCCGCACCCGCTGCAACGGGAATAAGAAGGGCGTTATACAGAAACGCAAACGTCAGGTTCCAGCGTATGTTATCCACAGTAGCGACCGATAGCCGGTGCGCGCGAACCAGCGCCGAGAGGTCGCCCTTAGGCAATGTGATTCCCGCGCTCTCGACCGCGACATCCGCCCCCGTTCCCATCGCGACACTGGCATCGGCTGTCGCAAGCGCGGGCGCATCGTTGATGCCATCACCAGCAAATGCGACGCGTTCGCCCTGTGTTTTCAATTCAGAGATCAATCGAGACTTTTCATCCGGCAACATCTCGGCATGGACACGAAAGATACCAAGCTCTTTTGCGATCGTCCGAGCAGTCGCGCGCCGATCGCCGGTGGCCATGACAAGATCGAGCCCTTGCGTCCGCAACTGCGCAACCGCACGCGCCGCGCCTGCTTTGATCGTGTCTGCGACCGCCAAGAGACCTGCAATGCGCCCATCGACTAAAACCACAAGTGGGGACTTCGCCTGCCGCTCATATTCGGCGAAATGAGCATCCAGATCATTCAACGAGAGGTGGTCGCTCTGCGCCCGAAAACCTATCGAAGATAGCAAGGCGGCATTGCCGACGTGAACCGTGTGACCAGCTACAGTGCCGCTAACGCCCTGCCCCGTTATCGAGTCGAACTGGTCCACCGGTAACAGGTCCAAGCCTTTATCCTCGGCGGCAGCAATCAAAGCATGAGCCACGGGATGCTCGCTCCTGGCCTCAAGGCTGGCTGCAAGCTGAAGAACGTCATTCTCGCTTCGCCCCGAAAAACTGGCGATATCAGTAAGTCTGGGGCGGCCCTCGGTCAGCGTCCCAGTCTTGTCCAAAACAAGTGTATTCGCCTCGCTGAACGCCTGTAAGGCGCTTGCTGAGCGCACGAGCACACCTTCGCGTGCGCCTCTACCTGTCGCCACCATGACCGACATCGGGGTGGCCAGTCCAAGCGCGCAGGGACATGCAATGATCAAGACGCTGACAGCGGCCAGAACGGCCTGACCCAACGACCCAGGTGGTCCCAGAACAAGCCACAGGACAAACGAAGCCAATGCGATCAACAGGACCGTTGGAACAAAATAGCGCGCGACCTGATCGGTGAGATTCTGCAAGGGCAGACGCGAGTGCTGTGCCTCAGCGACAAGAGCGATAATTCGCGCCAATGCAGTGTCCGCACCAACCTTCTCGACCTTCACGGTCAGGCTTCCCGAGCCATTGAGGCTTCCGCCGGTGACCAGGTCGCCTTTCAACTTTGCAATCGGAACAGATTCACCGGTGAGCAGGGCTTCATCGACGTAGGATTGGCCATCGGATACCTTGCCGTCCACAGGGATACGGTCGCCCGGCTTCACGAGCACCATGTCTCCAACCGTGAGTTCGGCGACCGGTACTGAGGTCTGCGCGCCATCGGCTGACAGTTTCGTCGTGGTCTCAGGTGTTAGCGCAACTAACGCGCGCAGTGAATCTCCTGTTTTGGCTCGCGCTGTTAGCTCAAGAATTTGACCAAGAAGCACCAAGACAATGATCACCCCGGCCGCCTCAAAGTACACACCGACAGTGCCGTCCGGTCTGATTTGGTTCGACGGAAAAATCCCAGGAGCAAGGGTTGCGACCACGCTATAGGAAAACGCTGCCGATACACCGATCAGGATCAGCGTCCACATATTCAGGTTGCCGGTTTTGAGAGAGGCAAGCCCGCGCTCAAGAAACGTGCGTCCACACCAAAAAATGATTGGGATCGCGAGCAGCAGTTCGACAATTTGAGCCGTCCGTGCACCTAACCAGGATTTGACCGGCAACCCGATCATGTCGCCCATCGCCACCAACATAAGCGGTACAACGAGCCCGATACCCACGGTAAATTTGTTCCAGAAGTCTGTCAGTTCGGGGTTTGAAGCATCACCGCCAGGTGGGAGACCCATGGGCTCAAGCGCCATGCCGCAAACATCACAAACCCCTGGCCCATCTTGTTCCTGTCCTGGACACATTGGACAACCGAAAGTTGCCCCATCGGGAACGTTGGCGGCGTCCTCTAGATCCCGTTGACGTCTCAAGTCCGGGTCTAGAAATCGTTCGGGCTCCTCGCAAAACCGATCTCGGCATCGCGGATTGCAGAAATGGTACGTCGCACCTTCGTGCTCGGCCGTCGGTTTGCCCGCCGTGGTGTCGACATCCATCCCGCAAACAGGATCGCGGGCAATCGGTCGGTCTATGAGGTGCTGGGTTGGTGGAGAGCTGTTCATCTAGGTAGGAATGTACTCACTCATCGCCGCTGCTTCCAGACCTCCAAAGTGGGTCAGTTCGCCATGCAAAGGCCGACGACCAGCCGACAGTTAACGTTGAGCCATGTCTAGCGGATCTGGCACCGCGAAAAACGCGGCGCATCAGGCCAGAAAATAGCTGCCCGCGCGTTGATTTCACCGGCATCGCCCGTCGTTAGGAGCTGGACCCGCGTGCGACTTTGATGCGGTGTCGTGTCAGTATAGTGGGGATGCCGATCGAGATAATCCACAAGACTGTCGCTAACAATTTGCGGCTGCGAGAGGATCCGTGTTCCAGGCGGCAAGTGTTTGCGGAAAAGTGGTTCAACAAGCGGAAAATGGGTGCAGCCAAGTATTGCTCGATCCGGCGGGTGACCGTCCATCTGAGCCATCATGGCCTGGACGCAGTCGCGAACCAACCCTTCTAATTCATCCAAAGCAACATCATCTTCGATCGCTCCGGCAAGGTGCGCGCAAATCTGCTGAAACACCGCAACACGCGGACATCGCTTGCGTATTTCTTCAACATAGACGCCCGAAGTTATCGTGCGGGTCGTCCCAAACACGGCCACACGGTCGCTATTGAATTTTTGGGGGTATTGCGGTGTGGTCACGGCCCACGGTGTTTGCGTCGCAGCTTCGACAGTCGGGGCAACAATACCGATCACGTTGCGCCCATCCCAGCCGGCACCAGGCAACCAATTCTGCTGAAGCCGACGGGCAGCAACTGCAGTCGCCGTGTTGCAACCGAGCAGTACCAAGTGTGCGCCGCGCTCAAATAGCGCTTCAACGCCAAGCCGCGTAAGCTCAACCACCTGATCGGATGGTCGATTGCCATAGGGCACGTTGGCGTGGTCGCCGAGATAGAGAAAATCGAGGTCCGCGAACCGATCCTGTAGCGCGCGTAGCACGGTTAGACCGCCAAGCCCCGAGTCGAAGATACCGATCATTGCGGGCTTGTCTGAGCCTTCGGTGTTCACACGTCAAGTGGTCTTAACGCGTCTGCTCGAGCCAGCAACGAAAGTATGGCCAACGCAGAACAACCAAGGCCTGGATGACAGCGCACTCAGTCAGACTTCGCCATTGAAGCCGCCTTCAAAGCATCTTCTTGCTCTTTCAACGATTCAAGCGTCGGCATCGAAACGGTCGAATAGCCACAATCGATGAAGTGGACCTCGCCGGTGACACCACTGCCCATGTCAGACAGCAAATAAAGGGCACCGCCACCAACTTCATCAAGCGTCGGCGTACGGCGAAGCGGTGAGTGATCCCGCTGATAGTTGAAGATCGCACGGGCATCGGAAACACCTGCGCCCGCAAGCGTTCTCATCGGGCCTGCCGAAATGGCATTCACTCGGATGCCTTGCTCACCGAGATCAGCAGCCAAATAGCGCACAGAGGCTTCAAGAGCCGCCTTCGCCACGCCCATGACGTTGTATGAGGGCACCCACTGTGTTGCCCCGCCATAGCTGAGTGTCAGCAATGAACCACCGTTCGGCATAAGATCTGCCGCGCGCTTTGCAATTTCAGTGAAGGAGAAACACGAGATCACCATCGTGTTCGTGAAGTTTTCACGTGACGTGTCAGCATAACGACCAGCCAATTCACGACGATCGGAAAAGGCCAATGCGTGAACCACAAAATCGAGGCCACCCCATTTATCCTTGATCTCGGCAAACACGTTGTCGACGCTTTCCAAGTCTGACACATCGCAGGATACGATGACGTCGGACCCGACAGACTCCGCAAGCGGGACCGCACGACGTCCGAACGCATCTCCTTGGTAAGTAAAGGCAAGCTTAGCGCCCTGTCCGGCAAGGACCCTTGCGATGCCCCATGCGATTGAACGATCATTCGCGACGCCCATAATGAGCCCGCGTTTTCCAGCCATCATGGGGCCTGGGGTGGCGATGTCAGTTTGTGTCATGGCAAATCCCTTCTGTGGGTCCCGATGTATCGCGGCGTTTCCGTCAGCGCTGTAACCGGGGAGACTTAGGTGGGATGGCGTTCGCGCATTCGTCTCGAACCATCCAAGACTTGATCGGTTGGGTTTCAATTCTCTTTGCCATCAGTTGGAAAAAGCTCACGCCTGTCCCGCCACCGATGGACAATCGGTTAACCATCGAAGCGGCGAAGCACTAGGGTCGCATTCGTGCCGCCAAAACCGAAGCTATTCGACATCACACAGTTAAGGTCGATATCGTCCATGCGTTCGCGCACGATGGGAACGCCTTCAAACTCGGGGTCGAGTTCGTAAACGTTGGCACTCTTGCAAATGAACCGGTGTTTCATCATGAGGATTGAAAACACCGCCTCCTGAACGCCAATCGCGCCAAGTGAATGTCCCGTCAGTGATTTTGTCGCAGAAATCTTCGGGATCTTCTCACCGAACAGCGCACGAAGCGCCTCGACTTCCTTTTGGTCGCCGACCGGCGTCGCGGTAGCGTGGGGGTTGATGTAATCAATCTCGCAGCCAAGGCCCTTGCCGTCGAGCCCCTCCATAGCGAGCTGCATACATCTCTTCGCGCCTTCACCGGACGGGGCCACCATGTCGTGGCCATCCGAAGTCGCACCGTACCCAATAATCTCGCAGTAGATCGGCGCTCCACGCGCCTTGGCATGTTCCAGCTCCTCCAGAACAAGCACACCGGCTCCACCGGCGATAACAAACCCATCACGGTCTTTGTCAAACGCGCGGCTGGCGCGCTCAGGCGTGTCGTTGAAGTGTGACGACATGGCTCCCATGGCATCAAACAGGTTCGAGAGCGTCCACTCCAGCTCCTCGCAACCACCAGCAAACATGATGTCTTGCTTACCCCATTGGATAAGCTCCGCCGCGTTACCAATGCAGTGCGCAGATGTCGAACACGCCGACGAAATCGAATAGTTCGTGCCCTTGATCTGGAACGCCGTGGCAAGGGCGGCGGATGGCCCGGAACACATGGCCTTTGGCACCTCGAACGGCCCGATCTTCTTTGGACCCTTTTCAAGTGTTGTCTCAGCAGCCTTCACGATCGCGTAGGTCGATGGCCCACCCGAACCCATGATGATGCCTGTTCGCGGATGGATCACTAGGTTCTCGTCAAGCCCGGCATCGCTGATCGCCTGCTCCATGGCGATGTAGTTCCAGCCCACACCCGATTCCATGAAGCGACGCGGTTTGCGGGCAACCTTCTCTTTCCAGTCAAGTTCAACTGCGCCATGCACCTGACAGCGAAAGCCAAGCTCGGCATACTTATCAGCGCGAACAATTCCCGATTTGGCGGTTTTGAGTGACTGGACGACCTCGTCCTGAGAGTTCCCAATCGAGGAAACGATCCCTAATCCGGTGACGACGACGCGTCTCATTGCGTTCTTCCCTTTCATCGCACCGGTTCGTTGGTTCATCGGGCGTTGTTGGCGGAAATCATCCACGGCGCTGTGAATGCAAGGCGGGTTGCCTTTTCTAAGCCGTAATTCCGCTCTGGCAAGAGCGACCTGGGACGATCTTCACGCTGTTTTATGCCGCATCGGCCTCAAACAGCCCAACCCTCATGTCCGTTGCCGTGTAAATCGTCTCTCCATCAGCTTTCATGGTTCCATCCGCAATGCCCAGCTTCAGACGTCGCAGAATGACACGCTTCATATCGATGATGTACTCGACTTCTTTAACCTTGGGCAGCACCATTCCGGTGAATTTGACCTCACCCACACCAAGTGCGCGACCGCGTCCTGCTGCACCAAGCCAGCCCAGGTAGAACCCTGTCAGTTGCCACATGGCGTCTAATCCCAAACACCCTGGCATCACAGGATCACCTTGGAAGTGGCAATCAAAGAACCAGTTTAAGCGCTCGTTTCCGGCCACCGCGAGTTTGGCCACCACAACACCTTTGCCATGCGCGCCTCCCTCCTCGGAAATGTTGCTGATTTCGTCAAACATCAGCATCGGAGGAAGCGGGAGCTGGGCGTTGCCGGGCCCAAATAGCTCACCGCGTCCGCAGCTCAAAAGGCCTTCAAAGTCGTAGCTGGAACGCTGTTCTGCCATGTTTAGAAAATGCCCTCTATCGTGTATCTCAACTCAAGCTTTGCTCACTTTCGGACATTCGTAAGTCATCGGAAAGATCGCTTCAGCCTGACGGTCGCCGGACTGGTACCACACTCGATGTGCCCCTTAAACCCAGACACGCGTTACGTGTGCCAACCCTGCATTGGCTCGTATCTGCATCTCTACCTGCAGCGACGTGAGACGAGATATACCCGGCGTGACAACGGAGGGACGAACCGGCTGCGTCGACTTGGCAATTGGTTGAACGGAGCGGCTAAGTTGCAGGTTACGCAATTGCTGCGTATCATTGGACCGCACCGCGGTAGGTTCGTGTGTGTGATGCTGCCGCACTCAGTTGCTCCGGTGAATCAACAAAAATTCCCGGTGCGGGCGCGAGATACGACAAACAGGACCAAATACGGTGACCGATCATAAGACCGACATCGTTGGAGACTTGAGAACCGCCGGGTTGCGCCCGACGCGTCAGCGAGTCGCGTTGGGCGATTTGTTGTTTGCCGCTGGTGATCGTCACGTCACGGCCGAACAGCTCCATGTCGAGGCCGTGTCGGCCGGTGAGTGCATATCGTTAGCGACGGTCTACAACACGTTGCATCAGTTTAAGCGCGCAGGACTGATCCGGGAAGTCGCGGTCGATGGATCAAAAACAGTGTTCGACACGAATACCTCCAATCACAACCACTACTATATTGAAGAAGATGGTGTGGTGATGGATATCCCATCGGACCAGATACGCGTCGACGGCTTGCCCGAACCGCCAGAAGGCATGAAAATCGCGCACATCGATGTCGTCGTTCGCTTAGCAAAGATCTAAACCACGTCGGGTTCTAGCTGGACCAATGTAGCCGGCATATCGCCAAACTTCATCCACGCGCCAATTACGCAGGCATTACCGAGGATTTGGTTCGGTTACGGAACGCCTCTCCACGTGTGTCATGGCCGGGCGTGACCCGGCCATCCATCGCGGCTCCGGGATACAAATCCTGGAACACCGGATCGAGCCCGGCGTTGACAGCGTAGGCTGACTGCAAGCTTGGCGGCCCTCCACCTGGACCCCTCACGCGCGCAAGCACGTAAGCTGACTTCTTCTCCGTCAGTCGGTCAATTGAACGTCTCACTGGGATAGAGCCCCCAGATCTTGTTTTGCCGGATGAACCCGCGGTAGTTCGCCACCGACACCCGACACCACGTCCCATCGCACGCATGCAGATCGGCAATGACCGCGACTTCCCGGATCAGTCCTGCGCGCTTAAACTGATGCAACGTGTTGTAGACCGTCGCTAACG
>JBCBRD010000122.1:0-9604 GCA_039819885.1 Pseudomonadota bacterium | reverse complement strand
CAAGATGGGAAAGACAGCAACAGGTGCTGTCTGGCTCAATGCAGAGCAGCTTTCGCCCTATGACTACTGGCAGTACTGGCGCAACACAGAAGACGCCGATGTCGAACGCTTCCTCAAGCTGTTCACGACGCTTCCAATGGATGAAGTTGCGCGACTGGCCAGTCTCGAAGGTCAGGAGATCAACGAGGCCAAGAAGACGCTAGCGACTGAGACGACTTCGCTGATCCACGGTCGAGCTGAGGCTGAAAAAGCTTCAGAGACCGCGCGGCTCACATTTGAAAAGGGCAAGGCAGCATCCGATCTGCCATCGATTGAGATTTCAACTGGTGATCTGGCAAATGGGCTTGGCGTCCTGGCCGCGTTTGTGACGGCGGGCCTTGTGAAGTCCAACGGTGAAGCGCGGCGTCAGATCAAGGGTGGTGGTTTGAAACTCAATGATTCGGCCATCACGGATGAGGCGTTGATGCTCACGCAAGAGCATTTGAATTCTGACGGAGCGATCAAATTGTCATTCGGCAAAAAGAAGCACGTGCTTCTGCGTCCAGTCGGCTAGGCCAGGGCTAGTTGCTCTGAAGCGTTTCTGATGACCAACCATCACCACTTACGGAGCCAACACCGCGAGAGTTTGATGCGGGCGCGCCTTGGCGGCGTAAAACTTGTGGGTCCTGAGGTGTCAAAGCAAAGATTTCCCGGAAGATCCCGGGTGCGAGTGGCGACAACGGATTGACGATCGCCTGCGGGTTGTCCATCGACCCTTGAATGGCAAAGGTTACGCCGAAAATACCTTCGCCGCGAGGCCCGGACATAATCTGTCCGAGGACTGGGATCGCGCCGAAGATGTTGTTGAGTGACTGGAGCGGAACGTAGGTGCCACCCAGGTTGAGTTTGCGGCTCTCGTAGTCGACGCGTCCTCGAAGTGATGCGCCTAGCAGCGGTCCTTTGAGTGACGCATCGCGCAATACGAACTGACCGTAACCAACTGAAAAAGGTGCGCGCATCAGCTCGAACGGGATCTTTTCCCGGACAACCTTTCGCTGGCCGCGCTTGTCGCCGCCTTCACCGGCAGACACGACCTCGGCGACGAGTGCGTCTCCGAGGATGTCAAAGTTCTCGACCCACAGTGTGCCGGTTTGCTGGGCAGCACCTCTGCCTTCCAAATCCACTTGAAGGCGCACCCGACCACCATTGACGTTTGGATAAAAACCAACCAGCCGGAAGGCTTGACCCGCGTCTGTTGAGTCCGCGCGAAGTTGACGCTGTCGTTCGCGTCGCTGCCCGGTTGGTGCATCGTTATAGAGTTCGACGGCGAGTGGTTGACCACCATCAAGGATGGCATGCGCTTGAAGCTCGGTTAGGCGTCCGCCGCGCTTCGACATTGTCATTTTAAGGCCATGGAGCGAGGTGTCGGAAAACCCGATCACGGTCTTCAGATCTGCGGACAGGTCGATGCCTGCTTGCGCTAGATCTGTTGACGGCCCACCGGACCTGTTCTTTTTGCCAACCGAAAAAAGCGACCGGAAGAATGCGCGTCCGTCGTAGCGGGGCCCCTTGGCGTCGACCTTCCAAATATTGCTTTTCGACCGGGAACCTTTGACAGCAAAGCGCGTCACGAGATTGAGCGAGAAACTCGAGAAGTCAAATGCAACAAGGCGTTGTTTTTTATCGAAACGTGCGATGCCTTCTACAGCGATATCATCGCCTGCAACCGTTAGATTGCGAACCTCAAGTCCTGTTGGTGTCTCAATGAGATCAGCGTCCAGGAATGCGGCGCGTCCTGGTGCTTTGCGCCAGATCAGATTATCTAGATTGAGCTCGGCGTTGGTCAAATCCGCCCGCAAATGGACGTCCGGCTTGTCCTTGTCAAAACGCTTCAACGTCAATTCGATCGGTACAGTACCCCGCACCGTGCTGGAGGCGTCGATGTTCAATTGCTTGCGATCTGTTTCATCGAGTTTGGCAGAGATGCGCAATGGGGGTTGGCGTTCGGGTTCGGCCTTGAATATCTTTTGCCAATTGAGTTTGGCGGGCACGCCTGCAATCAGGAAGTCACCGTTCGCGTTGACGGCGCGATTGTCGAAATTGAAGGTGATTTTTGCGCCCTGCACGTCGAGCTCGCCGAGTACGTCCTTAGCTGCCCCGTCGGTGAGCGTTATTTTGCCAGATGTTTGTGTGCGATCGGCTTCTTCTTTCGCCATTGGGGCAACGATCCGAATGTCACCACTCACGATGCCCGTGGGGGATTTGAAGTCAGGGCGCTTGCCCCGTTGGCTCATGACAGGGCTCTCGAGGATGCCGATGAAGCCCTTTGCGTCTGTTTCGAATTCAAATGTCGTTTCAGACTTCGCGTCCGGTTGCCAAAAACGTGCCGCCAGATATCGCCCGTTGGAGAGCTTCAGAGCATGGCCGCCTTCGAAGGTGACTTGGCCGTCATGTGCTGTGAGTTCGACGGTGTCGTTGATGAGTGCAAACGACAAGCTTGGTATGCTGACGGGCTGGATCTCGTCCCGCGGGACAAACGTTACGTCACGACCAGAGATCTGCATATCGATGCGATAAGGTGCAGTAGAGCCGTATGCGTAGCTCTCGGGTTTGGACGTGTCGACAAAGCGTCCTGACGTGAATGCGAGGGTGCCGTTTTCGATCTCACCGGCAATCGTTTGTTTGGCGACCCAGTCGCGTGCCTCTTTGGCTAGGGCTGACGGCCAAAGCGCGAGGGCTGTGGCAAGTCCCATGCGGCCTGTACTGATGGAGACCCGTGAACTGTTTTGTAGACCGCTTGTTTCGAAATCGGCTGACCCTGTCATTGAGGAGCCGCCAACGTTCATTTGAAAACTCTGGAGGTTCAACTTGCCCCTATGCATGTCTAATGCACCAACGGCTTGCCAGGTGTTGATGGCTATGGGTGCAAGACCGAGATCCTGTGCTGCGAGTTCACCTTGACGTGCTCTTAGATCGAACGCCCAAGGACGTGGGATGCCGTCTGTCGAAACTGGAACGCCATTTGGTTGGGCTGCCCCGAAGACTGTGAGGCGGCTGCCTCCCCACCTTACTGTTGACGGCTCAAGGCGCAGTGTTTGATCTGTGCCGTCGTAGTCAAATTGGAAGGTACTTTTTTCAAGGGCTATCGCCGGTGTGTTTGAGTTTAAAAACGCGATCTGTCCCTGGCCTAATTCCACCGCCACAGATGCGCTGGCGACCATTGCGCCCGATTTGACACGAAACTGTCCATCTGCATTGATCGGGATATCTGAGTGCCGCAAGACGTCGAGTCTTGGGAAGACGGTGGCGGCCGCTTTTGGCTTCAACCCGCGCACTGAAACAGCGACGTCTGTATTGTCCGCTCCCGCAGGCGTACTTCGGAAGGTCAAACCAACTGGGCCTGCTGCCGTGGACACACGAGCCTCTCCAGACAAGCGGCTTTTTCCACCAGCCTTGTCGAGATCAATCGCGATCTCCGGTACCAGCCACACACTTCGATTACCATTGACTGAGACCCGAACGGTGGCATCACGAAAGCCGATCTGTTCCAGACCTTGGCGTCCGTCCCGGCTGACGTTTTGGGATAATTCAGACAGGAGGGATGCCAGATCGATTGAGTCTTCGCCTATTGTTGTTGCTGTGTTTAGCGAGCGGCCTTGTGGGTTGTCAGATTGTGCGCCCCTTGCGTCGCGCTCCGTTGCAGTGATCGACGGCTGATCGTTAAGGGGTTGATTGCGTGCGTCGCCAACAGGGTTGGCGGTTTTGTCGATGGTTAATGAAAGGCCGCCTCCCGATACATACGAGACAGCGAGGCTTGGTTCGATCAAATCAACACGTGAGGCTGTCATGCGTCCTGACAGAAGATCGGCATGGTTCAGTGCTACGGCGGCTGACGGTGCTGTTCCCATCAAAACGCCGTCGTTGCGCTTCAGCGTTAGGTTCTGGAGCTGAACTTCAAATCCGCTGCGTGCTTCGAAGGCGACAACGACACCGCCGACTTCCACCCGATATCCGTTCAACGTTGCATTGATGCCGTCTTCAATTTGAGGAGCGAGGAAGGCAAGTGCCACTGGTCCCTGAGAGAGGCGGAAGTACGCAATACCGAGCGCGATGCCGACCAAGATGAGGATTGGCATAAAGACCATGACAAAGAGGCGGGACAGACCAAATCCAAGACGCGCAAGAATCCCCGGCCCTGCGTTTTCGTCAGTCGCGCGGTGCGTTTTGCGCGCAGATATCCGGCGGGCGGTGACGTCGTGTCGAGAGCCTCCGCGCTGGGCCGGTCCGCCGGCGGTCCTGTTTTTTGTAGGCCGCAATTGCAATCCCGATGTCCTCTATATACCTGTTTTTTCAGAGAGGTACTTCAATCCGTCATCTCTTAGATACTGGAGATATGTTCCAGCTCCGGCCCATCGAGAGTTGAAGCTGTCTACGAACGCAAATCTCAATCGACACGGTTATCCACAGTCATGCGATGGCCCAAACTCAAAGCTCAAACGTAGCAAATGCTGCGTTGGTAGGACGTGCTGCTGCCTTGAGCGTTTGGTAGGGCAAAGCCCGAAATTTCGTCGAGCCGATGCCCAGTTCCATGGTGTCTCGTGGTCTCAAACGTCTCAAGGACTTATGCAATGCGTTACTACCCGACGAGACAGAAAACCACCGCTTTGACGGGATCAGGGGGTGGTCAAGAAAGCGACCAAAGAAAGGCAGATCTGAATGGTTGAAGAAGGCAAAAAAGCCCCTGAAATCAAACTCCCGGACCACGACGGCGAGCCCTTCAAGCTCTCTAGTCTGAAAGGCGCGCCGGTGGTCGTCTACTTCTATCCGAAGGATGACACATCCGGTTGCACCACTGAGGCGAAGGACTTTACAGCGGCAATCGCTGATTTTGAGGCCGCTGGTGCCAGCGTGATTGGTGTTTCACCAGATAGCGTGAAGAGCCACGGTAAGTTCCGAACAAAGCACGAATTGGCCGTTCGATTGGTTTCTGACGAAGAGAAAACTGTGGCAGAGGCCTACGGCGTTTGGGTCGAGAAATCCATGTATGGCAAAAAGTATATGGGTGTTGAGCGTTCAACATTTCTGATCGATGCCAAGGGCAAGGTCGCTCAGGTTTGGCGGAAAGTGAAAGTCAAAGGGCATGTCGATGAGGTTTTGGCAGCCGTCAAGGCTTTGACAAGCTGAAAGGTGCTCTCATGATTGATGGCTAATCTTCTGTGTTC
The DNA here is from genome assembly GCA_039819885.1 of Pseudomonadota bacterium. Taxonomy (GTDB): domain Bacteria; phylum Pseudomonadota; class Alphaproteobacteria; order Rhizobiales; family Hyphomicrobiaceae; genus JBCBRD01. The sequence goes on along the minus strand of JBCBRD010000122.1, from coordinate 4,403 downwards.
GAACAAAAGTCTTTCTTGTTGTGAAGACAGATGTCCACGCCGTTGCTTCATTCTACTCAAATGCTTGCGATGGCACTTGCGCAACACATCGCTGAAATCGTCATCTGTTGGTCGTTTCGCCAGTTTATCACCCACCAATTGCACATGATTTTGCCAACCAATTCGTGACCGGAAAGCCATAAGCTGCTAAATCCAAGTGGCGTGTGGATCGACGTGTTTTCATTGATGCCATGCGCAGAAGTGCATGATCGGGACTGGGGCACGGACTGTGTTGCGTGCGAGTTGAGAGGGTTAAAAAGAGTATGCTGTCAAACTTCAAGAAAACCGACACAGAACCCGCAAAGGCTGTACCGCCTCAACCTGTTGCCCAACAAGTGACCGCACCCAAACCTCCTGCCTCTGCACCAACGAGTGCACGTCCATCTGACCGTGTTGCGCCCTCGGTTATCGGGTCAGATCTTACGATTGTTGGCAATCTGACATCCAAGGGTCAGGTTCAGATTGATGGGCAAGTGCAAGGCGATATCCTAGGGACGCACATCATCATTGGTGAACGTGCGAGTATCACTGGTGGCATTCGCGCTGAAGAGGTTGTCGTGCGCGGACAGGTTCTAGGATCGATACGTGGCAAGCGGGTTATGCTTCAGACCCAAAGCCACGTTGAAGGCGATATCTTCCACCAAGCGCTCGCGATTGAGCAAGGTGCGTTCTTTGAGGGCAAGTCCCGCCGTTCTCAGGACCCGCTCGCCGTGGACGGTGATGGTGCTAATCCAGGGTCTGGTCCTGAGGTTGGGGCACCTATTCCTGCCGAAGCTTCGCCGAAGGCGGATGTTGCAGCTCAGCCCGTGCCATTGCCACCAACTGGAACAGATGCCGGATAATCTGGGCTGAGTGTTCCCCGCGTTAAGCCTATACAAGTATGGTTTAACTGAACGGTTCAAACGTAACGGCGGGCCACCAGGTGTTCTGGCTGGTGGTGTCCTACGTATCGAATCGAGGTCGGTCGACCACCAACCTTGATCATTGATCCTTCGCGTCGTTGATCCAGGTTCGCACAGTCAACGCCAAGAGTGCGGCAGCTGCGCCAATACAAGCGGCCGCCGCGATATCCAAAGTCGATAGAGCGTGCAAAGTCTTGGTGCTCCAGGCGGAATAGATCTGGTAGGCGATGCCAATGGCTGCGCCAGTAATGCCCGTATATATGATCTCTGTTGTTTTAAGTTTCATAGCAGACTGGATGGTTTAGCAAGCTTCACTAGCCGACAGTCTTGAGTGGCTGGCTCGTAGTCTCATAAAGGGATGTTGTCGATCAGGCGTGTGTTGCCCAGCCAAGCTGCAGCCAGAATCCGGCCAGGTCGGTCCGATCGAGGTTCATAGGGGCTAAGTGTTTCTGCATCTCTCACCTCAATGTAATCGATGTTTCGAAAGCCTCGCTCCAAGACCAACGCTTTCGCATTGGCTTTTGCCTCCTCAATGGGCGTGCCCACTGCAATGGACTTACTCAGGGTTTGCAGTGCTTCGTGGAGTGATGGAGCGGCCTGTCGTTCTTCGGTGGTGAGGTAGGCATTGCGTGAGGAAAGCGCCAGTCCATCGTTTTCCCGGACGGTTGGGACGCCGACGATATCGATTCCAAAATCCAAGTCGCGCACCATGGCTCTAATAACGCAAAGCTGCTGGTAGTCTTTTTCCCCAAACAGTGCCGCATCAGGGCGCACCTGATTGAAAAGCTTCGCGACGACTGTTGTGACGCCTTGGAAAAAGTGAGGGCGGTGGTCAGTTTCGAGGCTTTCTGCCGCCTTGGCTGGCTGGACGGCGCTGCTGAAACCCGTTGGATACATCGTGTCGGTGCCAGGAACCCAAACAAGGTTCACACCTTCAGCTTTCAAGATTTCGAGGTCAGCAGCTTCGGTTCTTGGGTAGGTTCCCAGGTCTTCGGTTGGAGCGAATTGGGTCGGATTTACAAAGATCGAAACAGCGACGTGTGTCGCGACGGTGTGTGCGTGTTTGACCAACTCGATGTGGCCTGCATGCAAGGCACCCATTGTCGGTACGAGTGCGAGTGTCACTTGCGGGTCTTGGCGCAATTGGCCGGTGGCTGCGCGTAACTCAGGCAAAGTACGCCCAATCGTGGGGGCGTTTGTGTTCTTGGTCTTTTGACTGCTCATGCTCCGCCTTCAGATTATTGTGTGTTGGTTCGGCGACATCATCGCAGCTGGACGACGTGCGCTTGCCGATTTGCTAATGTCTCGCCACATCATATCGAGTCGCGATCGGCGTGTTGACTGTTCGTTGTTTAGATCGCCCTCGTACAGAACCTGCGATTGGCCGTTGCTTGCCAGGGTGTTGAGCCACAGTTGGCTTCAATAGAATCGTTGGTTTTGGTGTCTGTCACGGCGGCTCTGAAGTGCGTATCCGCCTGTTATATATGCGTTTGTTGTGCAGTTCCTTCGTCGCTCGGAAAGGGCAGCCATGACGGCAATTGGTGTCAATAGAGAATTTGGATCGGATGTCGCTGGCCTGGGTGGGTCAAGGGCCGCGCTTCCTGATCTGTCGGAGATTGCGGCTGCGCACCTAAGCGATGAAACCCGGCTCGTGGGTGGGTTGATTGAGCGCGCAGCGATGTCATCGGCTGAGCAAAAGCGTATCGATCAATTGGCGCGCCGGTTGGTTGAGAGCGCAAGATCGCGGAAGAGTGCGTCTAAGGGCATAGAGGCGTTCCTGCAAGAGTACGGTCTTTCCAGTGAGGAAGGCGTGCTGTTGATGTGCGTGGCAGAATCATTGCTGCGCATTCCTGACCACGCGACGGCCGACAAGTTGATTGCCGAGAAGCTTGGAGAAGGTGCTTGGGAAAAACACCTGGGGCATTCGGGAAGCCTGCTGGTGAACGCATCCACTTGGGGCTTGATGCTCACCGGACGTGTCGTGCGTTTGAAGGCGGACGAAAGCAATGCGCCGTTGCGAGCTCTGAAACGGCTGGTGGCTGGGTCAGGGGAGCCTGTCATACGGAGTGCTGTGCGGCAGGCTGTGCAGATCCTCGCTAACCAATTTGTGCTTGGGCAAACGATCGAGAAGGCTTTGGCGCGCGCCAAGTCTTTTGAGAAGCAGGGCTATCTGTTTTCGTACGACATGTTGGGCGAAGCGGCGAAGACCGAGGCCGATGCGGAAGCTTATTTCCACCGCTACTTGGGGGCAATCGAAGCGGTTGGGGCGGCGGCTGGCCCACTGGACAACCCACATCCGCAGTACTTCATGCAAAGACCGGGTGTGTCGATCAAATTGTCGGCGCTGCATCCACGTTTTGAGGCGGGTAAGGAAGACCGGTTGGCAGTCGAATTGGTGCCGCGACTGATGCAGCTTTTGAAAGCAGCTAAGTCCGCACAGATTCCTGTGACGATCGACACGGAAGAGCAGGAGCGACTGGAGCCGACATTGCGCGTGTTCGGTGCGTGTTTTCTAGACGCCGAACTCGCGAACTGGAATGGGATGGGCATTGCGGTTCAAGCGTATGGAAAACGCGCCATTCCCGTCTTGCGTTGGTTGCGCCAGCTTGCGCATCGCGGGGAACGCATTATTCCCGTTCGTCTTGTGAAAGGGGCCTACTGGGACAGTGAGATTAAATGGGCGCAGCAGCGCGGCTGGGACGACTATCCAGTGTTCACCCGTAAGCTGCATACAGATGTTTCATATCTTGCGTGTGCTCGACTTCTGCTCTCAGACCCTTCGGTTTTCTATGCACAGTTTGCGACGCATAACGCGCATTCGCTTGCGTCGGCATACACGTTCGCTGGCAATACTCCGGCTGAGTTCCAACGCCTCCATGGGATGGGCGAGACGCTCTATGATGATGTGCTCTATGATGACAGTCTGAAGGCACGATGCCGGATTTATGCGCCGGTAGGTGGCCATGAGGATTTGCTGGCTTACCTTGTTCGCCGCTTGCTTGAAAATGGCGCCAATACCTCGTTTGTGCATCGCCTTGGAGATGCGTCGACACCGCTTGAAGACATTGTTGCAAACCCGGTTTTGCGGGCTGAAGCTGAGCGTCAAGATCCTGAGGCTGCTGCTGTCCGCATACCGCGCAGCGAGTGAAGGACTGGCACTTACACAGTCGGATGTGCGGACGGCTTTGATTGGCGATATGCGGACTGCGTTGAGCGAACCATTTCATGTCGCATCGATCGTCGGTGGTCAGTCTGTAGAGGTTACGGCGGGTGCGCTTAAGGATGTCGTATCGCCGCATGATTTTCGGGTTCGGCTTGGCAGCGTCCGCTACGCAGAAGATGCTGAGATTGACGATGCTTTAGGCCGGTCTGTTGGTGTGTTTGACGCGTGGGAACAGACGGGTGTTGAGACACGTGCCGCCATGTTGGAGCTGGCTGCAGATTACTTGGAGAAGGACCGTT
>JBCBRD010000121.1:0-9640 GCA_039819885.1 Pseudomonadota bacterium | reverse complement strand
CCCTTGCCGGTCGCTACACTGTCTTGATGCCCAACACAGCGCGCGGTGGCGGCATTTCCCGCAAAATCACCAACCCGCAGGATCGCAAGCGGCTGAAGTCCATCGCCAACGAGTTGGAAGTGCCAGAAGGCATGGGGCTGATTATCCGCACAGCAGGCGCAGCACGCACCAAACAAGAAATTCGTCGCGATTTTGAATACCTTCTCCGGCTCTGGGAGAGTGTTCGCGAGCTGACACTGGAATCGACAGCCCCAAGCCTCGTTTACGAGGAAGGCAACCTGATCAAGCGTTCAATCCGCGATCTTTACAACAAGGACGTTGACGAAGTCGTCGTGGCCGGCGATCACGCCTACCGCGAAGCCAAAGACTTCATGCGCATGCTGATGCCATCGCATGCCAAAAACGTCGTCGCCTTCAAAGACCCAGAGCCACTCTTCACGCGCTACCAGATCGAGCGGCAACTGAACGCAATGTTCTCCCCGCAGGTCACTCTGAAATCCGGCGGTTATCTGGTCATCAACCAGACCGAGGCACTCGTTGCGGTTGACGTAAACTCTGGCCGCTCAACGCGTGAATTCTCGATTGAGGAAACAGCTCTCCACACAAACTTGGAAGCTGCCGAAGAACTTGCACGTCAGCTGAAGCTTCGAGACCTCGCTGGCTTGATTGTGATCGACTTCATCGACATGGACGAGAAGCGCAACAACCGCGCCGTCGAACGCAAACTAAAAGATGCGCTCCGGCACGATCGTGCCCGTATCCAGGTTGGCCGCATTTCGCATTTCGGTCTGCTTGAAATGTCCCGGCAACGGATGCGGACAGGCGTCCTCGAAGGTTCCACAACGCAGTGTGTGCATTGTCAGGGCACTGGCATCATCCGCTCAACTGAGTCCATCTCACTGGCCGTGCTGCGTGGGCTGGAAGACGCAGTCATGAGCCGTCAGCGCGGGTCACTCACGGCAACCACGACATCAGATGTCGCACTCTACATCTTGAACAACAAACGCGACTTCGTCGTCGATATGGAAAACCGTTGCGGTTACGCAATCGCCATTGAAGCCTCCGAAAAAATGGTCGGTGCGAACTTCGCGATTGAACGGGGGCCTGCTAGCGCACCTCCAAAACGCCGCGCCGCAGACAAAGCCGCCGTCAATATGGACTGGGGTTTTGAGACAGACGACGAGAACGAAGAAACCACATCTGAAATCGAAACCACATCAGATGGTGAAGACGTTAGTGCACGCAGCAGTGACGACGAGGCAGGTGGTAGAAAACGCCGCCGACGCCGGAGACGGGGTGGACGTCGCACGTCTGAAACCAATGCAGAAGACATCGAAAGCCGGGAAGATGGCGAAGAAACCGACACTGCGCGCGAGGCATCTTCAGACGATACGTCCGGCGATCTCGGTGAAGGCGATGACAGTGAGAACGGTGACGATGATAAGCCACGGTCTCGCCGAGGACGCAGACGCGGACGCCGTGGCGGTCGCCGAAACCGCGAGCGCCAAGCGCAACGCGAGGACGCGTCAGAAGATACGACAAACGGTGACGAGGCCGAAAGCGACAATGAAGACTCGGATATCCCAGGCTTCGGCCCACAACCATCTGTCTCTGCAGGCGTAATAGAGATCACCACGCCTGGGGCTGCAGATGCTGAAGCACCAGAGGCGCTTGCAACCAGCCCATCGACGACTGACGCCAGTGAAGCTCAAAGCGACACAAACGAAGACAAACAGACCGCAGCGGAAGCCAGCGCAGCCGATGACGTCGGCAGTGCTGAACAAGCAGCAAATGACAGTGAAGACGACAAAGAGCGCCCGAAACGCCGCTCACGGGCGCGCTCAGGCACCGGTCGCGCCTCGACACGTAAAGCCAAGCCAAAGACAGATGCCGAAGAAGCTTCAGCCACAGTTGCAGGCGATCAATCCACTGGTAGCGCTGAGCAGGTGGAGCTCACGCCCGGGGTTGAAAGCGTCAAAGCCCAAGAGACAACGCGCCAATCGGAAAGTGCCGCGGACCCAACCGAAGATCTGGCTCCGGACCGGTCGAAGCGCACGGCTCCGATCATCGACAAACCCCGCGTAGAACGCGTCACGGTTGGCCCAAACGGGGACGTCAACCCAGATGAAACTGAACGGCTTCAGCAACCAGCTGAGGCGGCCTCAGAAACACCAACTGAACAAACCACGTCTCGTCGCGGATGGTGGCAACGCCGTATCCTTGGTGAGTAATGCGACGTAACAAAGCGCTACCGCGACCAGTTTAAATGCTGTGGTCGCCTTGTATGAAACGGTTTTGGAGGGCCTGACAGAAATGTCAGGCCCTTTTTCATGTTCCAGATCAATCAAAACCACTAAATTGTATGGCAGCCTTTTGCGCACTGAATGAAAGCAAATCTCCCACGCACCAAAGACAGGCCCCCTGCTCACAGTTGTAATCAGCCAGGAGAAACGCAATGAGTTTTGAAAATTTGAAAGCCGAAGTCGGTGTGTTGATGACACAGATGCAAAACGAACCAGAAGACCGCCATGAGCTCTATCTTCAGCTAATGGAAAAAATCAACGAGATGAAAGCATTCGGCATGCCAGTCCCAGAGGACTTGCTGCAATTTGAAGCCGCACTCGAAGCAGAGTTTGCAGCCGACATGCGATCGCGCATCAAAAAGTAGATGGCGATTGTCGCCTGAAAGACGAGAGATTTATCGGCCCTGGCGAGCACGCGCGATGAACGCCAACACCAACTCAGAACTGGCGTCGTGCGGTAGCAGATCAAAATCAGCACGAACCTTCAACGCCCGTTCAAGCCGATGATGGAAATCATCGCGCTCAACTTCAACCGTACCGAATTGGCGGAGATGCTCAGTTACAAACTGCGTGTCGAGCAAAGAGAACCCGCCGGCAACCAATCGTGCCGACAGGTGAACAAGAGCAATCTTCGAAGCATCGCGCGCAGATGAAAACATGCTCTCGCCAAAAAACGCCCCACCAAGCGCTACGCCATACAGGCCACCAACGAGAGTATCGCCATCCCACACTTCAACAGTATGGCAGTGACCCAGGCGAAACAGCTCGCGATAAAGATTACGGATCCGCTTATTGATCCACGTGGACCGTCGTCCCGGCTGAGATGCAGCGCAACCCGAGATGACACCTTCAAAGTCGCAATCGATTTTGACCACAAGATTGGTCGTCCGAATGGTGCGCGCAAGCCTCTTTGGAATGTGGATCTGATTGAGTGGCAAGATCCCACGATGCTGCGGTTCGATCCAGTACAGAGCAGGATCATCCGAGCTTTCAGCCATGGGGAAGATGCCACAACTGTACGCCTTCAGGAGAACCTGCGGCGTAATCTCGATCATGATGTCGTCGCGCGTCGCCACGACTTCAATTCTCCTCGATCGATCTGCTAACCACCGAAGCGCGCTATCACTAAGGTCAAAGTCGCGTCAGTCCAAACAACGACACTCTGCGGACAGCATAACTGATTTCCCTAGTTGGCATCAAAAACAGGCAGCCTCGCGGCAATCAATCAGAAGATGGCTTACCAAGAAACTTCTCGAGCCAGTGGATATCATACATCCCGTTAGCAATATCCGGCTGCCTGATCAGTTCATTGAACAGCGGGATCGTGGTTTCAATACCGTCGATCACAAACTCGGACAGAGCACGCTTTAACCGCATCAGGCATTCGTTCCGCGTCTTGCCATGGACGATCAACTTGCCAATCAGGCTGTCATAGTAGGGCGGAATGGAATAGCCTTGATACACGCCGGAATCGACACGGACACCAAGACCGCCCGGTGGATGCCAATAGGTAATCTGCCCCGGTGAGGGCCGGAACGTGCGCGCGTTTTCGGCATTAATCCGGCACTCAATCGCGTGCCCCGAAAACACGATCTCATCCTGCACAAGACTGAGCTGACCACCCGATGCCACGCGGATTTGCTCTAGCACCAGATCGATACCCGTAATGGCTTCCGTCACCGGGTGCTCGACCTGCAATCGCGTATTCATCTCAATGAAGTAAAACTGCCCGTCTTCAAACAAGAACTCGATTGTTCCCGCGCCACGGTACTTAAGATCACGCATCGCTTTCGCGACAGTCTCACCAATGCTCGCCCTGGACTGTGCATTCAAAGCTGGTGAGGGTGCCTCCTCCCACACTTTCTGGTGGCGGCGCTGCAACGAACAATCGCGTTCGCCAAGGTGAACCGCGTTCCCCTGCCCATCGCCAAAGACTTGGATTTCGATATGGCGCGGCTTGGTGAGAAACTTCTCGATATAGACCGCATCATCGCCAAATGCCGCTTTTGCTTCCGAGCGCGCAGTCTGAAATGCGACCTTCATATCACCTGCGGTTTGGGCAACCTTCATGCCACGCCCACCGCCGCCTGACGCAGCTTTGACGAGCACCGGGAAACCCATCCCCTCGGCAACGCGGAGCGCCTCTTCTGGAGTATCGACCGCGCCATCAGACCCTGGCACGACTGGAATTCCTAGCCGCTTCACAGTTTCCTTGGCGGCGATCTTGTCACCCATCGTGCGAATGTGTTCGGACGTCGGGCCGATGAACGTGATCGCGTGATCTTCCAAGATCTCTGCAAACCGCGCACTCTCAGACAAGAACCCATATCCAGGATGGACGGCATCCGCCCCGGTAATCTCGCAGGCCGCGAGAAGCCTTGGGATATTGAGGTAGCTGTCAGAGGCAGGTGGCGGACCAATACAAACGCTCTCATCAGCAAGACGTACGTGCATAGCATCTGCATCAGCCGTCGAGTGAACCGCAACGGTCGCGATACCAAGCTCCTTGCACGCCCTCTGAATTCTCAGAGCGATCTCGCCACGGTTGGCGATCAGGACTTTGTCGAACATGGCATATTGCCCTTCTTATTGAGCTAAGCGCCTATTCAACAATGACCATGGGTTCGCCGAACTCGACTGGCTGCCCGTTTTCAAAAAGAATAGCAGCCACCGTCCCCGCCTTCGGTGCAGGAACTTGGTTCATCGTTTTCATTGCTTCGATGATGAAGAGCGTATCGCCCTGATTGACCCGACTGCCGATTTCAATGAATGACGCCGCACCCGGTTCCGGCGCACGATAAGCAGTTCCGACCATCGGTGACTTAACCGCACCAGGGTGTTTCGAGGCATCTGAAGTTTCGGCAGCAGTGGAACCTGCATCGGCGGCAGGAGCTGAGCCAACAGGCACACCAATGGGAACCGCCTGAGCCGGTCCAACCCCTGTCAACTGCCGTGCAACACGAACGCGAACATCATCGTTTTCAATCTCAATCTCAGACAGGCCATTCTCGTCCAAAAGTTCGGCAAGCTCTTTGATCAAGTCAGTTTCGCTTTTGCGGCGTGCCGCAGCGTCTTTAGCAGTCATGCGCAGTGGCTCTTTCTTCGTTGGGATCACATGCAGGTGGATGCACTTGATTGCCTTTGGAACCTTTTTCACTCATTCCGTAGTTGCCAATTTGCCCGAAATTGCGAGCACAGCCAACTCATAACCCTGCGCCCCTAGTCCGCAGATTACGCCGTCGGCCGCCAATGAAACATAGGAATGCGTCCTGAAGTCTTCGCGCTTGAAGATGTTAGACAAATGTACCTCCACGATCGGTACCGTGACGGCATTCAGGGCATCAAGGAGTGCAACGGATGTATGCGTGTAACCTGCAGCATTGACGATGAGTCCGCACGCGTTTTCGCGACCCCATTGCGCCCAGTCAACAAGATCAGCCTCCCGATTGCTTTGCCGGAAGTCGATATCAAAGCCGTGAGCCTTAGCCACGCGCTCAGTCGCGAGCTGAATGTCCTCAAGTGTCGCATGACCATAGATTTCGGGTTCACGCTGACCGAGAAGATTGAGATTTGGCCCATTGAGGACCAGGATCGGTTTGCCCATGATTTTGAAGTGACCATGCCGCCAGGAGGCCGGGCGGACTTGAGTGAAACCAAGTGAAAGGTGTGATTGCCAGATCGGATACAAACGCCAGCGGTGGTGTAACAGCTTTCACCAAATCACGAAACCCGCTTAGCCAATAGAATGAACGCGTTGCTCGTGTGGGTCGAAGCCCGGCGCAGAACGGCAGACTTCGCGCAAAAAAGAGGCCGCCGGCCTATGGTCCGGCGACCTGACATATCCTCAAATTGTACCGTCTGACTTGGCTACCCGACGTCGAAAATCATTCGACGTCAACCAGTAGTTCAACCCCATACCGCTCGTGAACTCGGCCAAAAGGCTGCCAAGCTAGCAAACGGTGCAACCGCCCGCTTTCCGGATCTCAGCAACGTTGGTCTTGAACTGCTGCAGTAGATCTTCTGGTGCACCGGCAATCGTGCGATCACCGACGAGAAAGTGCGGCGTTCCGTTGATGCCCATTTTTTGAGCCAGATCCCGCACGGTCGAAATCTCTTCGTTGACGGGGCCAGACGTCATATCTGATTTGAGTCTCGCGATGTCGAGACCGACTTTCTCAGCCGCTGAAAGCGCCGAGGCACCGTCAACACGGCCCTCCATTTCGAGCAATGCGCGGTGCACTTCCCAATACTTGCCCTGAGCCTTAGCAGCCAAAGCAACACGCGCGGCATCCTCAGAGCCCTTGCCAAAAATTGGGAACTCCTTCAGTACGACCTTAACGTTCTTGTCAGCTGCAATCAGATCGGCAATGTCTTTAAACCCACGCTTGCAGAAACCACAATTGTAATCAAAGAACTCAACAACAGTAACATCCCCATCTGGGTTGCCTGCGATGGGTGCATCCGCACGCTTGAATAACGTTTGCGCATTCTCTGAGATGGCGTTTTTCAGGCGCTCACTCTGCTGCTCTTGCAGGCGTTTCTCTAAAACGCCCTGAACCTCAAGAAAGATTTCTGGATTGGCAAGCAAATAGCTCCGCACAATCTTTTCGATTTCTGACTTTTGCTCGGGGTTGAACGCCTCTGACTGTGCCACCGCCGATAGACCACCGCCGACAGCAGCTGCAAGCACTGCAGCACCCGCCACAACAGCGCCCCGGAGAGACGACGTACGACGGGTCACGGCCGAGCGTGTTTGGGTGATTGGCATCGAAGCATATCTGCGAGTGAACATGTGGTCTTCATCCTCCAGCGCGGCTCTCCCGCGGTCGTTGTTCTCGAAGCGGGCCAAGCATGACCTGCAACATCATAAAAGCAATAAGAATCCCACAGGTATCCCATCGCGATCGCATTACGACTTACGAGCTTGGTTCAAACTTGATGATATCATCATTCTTGATCCACTCAGGTGAGCCTTTCTTCAAACGCGAATGCGCGCGCTTGGCGAAAATCTGGGCCTGCTTAAGGTTACCCTCCAGAAAGTAGGCCTGCGCGGTGACAGCATCCGCTTTCGGGCCATTTCCCTGGTTGTAATAAGCCGTTGCAAGCAATCGGAATGCGCGCGGGTTCTTATCACTAACGAGCGATCGTCGAAGCAACGACACCGATTCACGTAAACCAGACTTACCTTTCGAAGACTGAATCGCTGCCGCCAGCTGAACCTGCATCAGACTTGGCTTCCCACCCACAAGGCTAATGGCTTTCCGCAGCAAGGGGACCGCCTCTTTACTGCGGCCAGACCGCATCAGGAAATCGGCTTTTGCCTCATAGAAGTACGCATACCGTGGCTTCAAAGCGATGAGTTCGTCCATCCCGGCTAGGGCCTGCGCCATTCCCCGATTGCCACCTTTGAAGAAACTAGCGATGGCACGAGCATACTTGGCTGGCAATGAGTTGTCAGAACGAGGGTAACGATTGAAGACAACGGCTGGACTATCGAGATAGCCAGCCAACTTAGCGCGCATGAGATCGTGGCGAAGCTGCAGTGATGCAGAATCTCTCGTGTTGTAATACGGGCTGCTCTCCACATTCTGCCGAAGTCGCGCCAGCCGGTCTGTCGCAACCGGGTGCGAGCGCACAAATGGATCTTTGTAGGTATCGGATATGTATTCTTGCTGGGCAAACCGCTCAAACGTAAGCAGCATACCCTTGCCCGACTGGCGGGTTGAATTGAGATAGCTGAGACCGGCCTGGTCCGCGGCAGATTCCTGAGAACGCCGCTCCGATAGCAACGATCGCATGATGACGTCCTGACCACCATAGAGAACACCGCCCCCGGCACCGCCAAGCTGCTGGTTGTCCGTCGCTCCACCAAGGACCATCAAGCCGATGCCCAAGATCTGCATCAACAAAGCGCGTGTCTTGTCTTTCGCGATGCGTGATCGCAGCGCCGCCATATGACCGCCAGCGATATGTCCGGCCTCGTGGGCGATCACGCCAATGATCTCGTTAGGCGAGTTGGCCGTCTGGATCGCACCAGTGTGCATAAACACATTGCGGCCATCGAGGACGAACGCGTTAAACACCGGGCTACGGACGATCCGCATTTTTACGCGCCCACCACCCAGTCCGGCAGCCTTGAAGATCGGCTGCGCATAATCGTTCAAAAGGTTTTCGATCTCGGTATCCCGGATAAGCGGAATACCCTGCGACTGAGCTGGTACGGCGGACGAGAGAGCGACCGCGACAACGGTGATCAAGGCAACGGATTTCCGTGTCCACGTCTCGACCATGGTTTTCCGCCAGCTCATATCGCCTCCCCATCCCTTCCCGCTATCAAGCACCGATCGAACACGGTGTTCCAGGGCCATGTTCAAAACTTAACAGAGCACATCGCATCTTATGGCAGACTTGCGCATCGGCGCGAGCCATCAGTTTGCCTTCAATAACCAACCAGATTGCAACCGAGCCCAGTCGTTGATCAATGTGACGCGTGACAAGCCTCACAACACACATCAATTCCTCGGAGCTCTGCGAATAGCTGCTGGATCAGCCAACGACAATAGGGCACGACAAAGGCGGCAAAAGCTGTCCGCACGACATGCACCGGCGAAAACGCCAATTTGATTGTGCTAAACTCAAGCATAAAAAGGCGCGAAATGCCGGACTATCAGTCAAAAGGGCCTGTTTCAGGCTCGAAAACAGCCAGTTTGCAAATGCCGACGGTCGCCACACGCGCGGATGTCGATAGCTTTATCGTGATGGATGTTATGGCTCAGGCCGCTGCATTGGAAGAAGCGGGCCACAAGATCATCCACATGGAAGTCGGCCAGCCAGGCACAAGCGCACCTGAACGGGCACGCCAGGCAGCCGCCGATGCCCTTAACACTGATCCACTTGGATACACGGTCGCAAGCGGACTTCCAGAATTGCGGGAGAGGATTGCCCGTCACTACGGCACGCAGTACGGTGTCGAGGTCGACACCAATCAGATTGTGGTCACGACCGGATCATCAGCGGGCTTCGTTTTGACGTTCTTGGCCTTGTTCGAAGCTGGAACCAAAATCGGTCTACCGGTCCCAGGATATCCCTGTTACCGACAAATTCTCAAAGCTCTCGGACAAACAGAGGTCCCAATTCGAACGGACACCGCGTCACGCTGGATGCCGACAACTGAGGCAATCTCACAAGCAAAATCGGACCACGACATCAAAGGTGTCCTGATCGCCTCGCCAGCGAACCCAACCGGCACGATGCTCTCAAAAGAGCGAATGCAAGACATCTGCAGCTACTGCGATCACAACGGTATTTGGTTCATCTCCGACGAGATTTATCACGGC
>JBCBRD010000120.1:0-9743 GCA_039819885.1 Pseudomonadota bacterium | reverse complement strand
ATCGGCAGCGTCACGTCTAGAAGGACGTTCTGAAACAGCGAGATCATGACGCCACCAGCCACAGCAGCCAGGGCACAAGTTCAAAGGCCACGACAAGGTCCATCACGAACGGGGCCCCTGGGTTGCGATGTCATCAACCTGACCCTGCTGTGATCGAGCTGCCTTCACTGTCACGGCATATTGAGCCTCCTCCAACGCCGCCACACAAGCTTGCCGATGCGCCCGATCCCGCGTTTCAATCACCAAGTGCAGTTCCGTCCCCTTCGCAGGCAGTTCAGTGAAAACACGTTGATGATAAACCTCCACCACATTGGCGTGCTGGTCAGCGAGAATGCGTGAGACTTTTGCAAGCTGCCCAGGGCGGTCTGGAATATCGATAGTCAGTTGCGATAAGCGGCCCTCGCGCGCCAATTCACGCTGCAACACGCTCGCCAGTAAACGCGTATCGATATTGCCACCACACAGCACGAGGCCCACCTTGTGCCCGGCAAACAGCTCTGGCCGCGCCTGAACCGCTGCGAGCCCGGCTGCACCAGCACCTTCGACAACCGTCTTCTCGATGGCAATCAACAACGAAACAGCACGCTCCAATGCAGCTTCATCGACAAGAATGATGTCGTCGACATACTGCTCAACCAATGGGGCAGTGAGTTCGCCGGGAGACTTCACTGCGATACCTTCAGCAAGCGTATCGCCCTGTATCGGAAGGCTCGCACCACGCGTCGCATTGTGCATCGAGGGATAAAGAGCCGCCTCGACGCCGATAACACGAATGCTTGGATTAATAGCTTTGGCAGCAACAGCCATCCCACTGATCAATCCGCCACCTCCAATAGGCACAACCAGCGTGTCCAGTTCCGGGCAATCCGCAATCATCTCAAGCGCAACCGTGCCCTGACCTGCAATCACACGAGGGTCATCAAACGGATGAATGAAAACAAGGTTGTGATCATCGCAATATGTTGAGGAGAACTGTGCGGCGTCCTCCAGCGTCGCGCCGTGCAAAATGACGTTAGCGCCATGCCCACGCGTATTCTCAACCTTCACCGTCGGAGTGCCTTCCGGCATGACGATCGTTGCTGGAATACCGAGACGATGCGCATGATACGCAACACCTTGCGCATGGTTCCCAGCTGACATCGCAATCACACCACGCTTGCGCTCCTCCGCATTCAGTGAAGAAAGCCTGTTGAGCGCACCACGCTCTTTGAACGAACCTGTAAATTGCAGGTTTTCAAATTTCAGCCAGATCTCGCAACCCAGCATTGCCGAAAGCGTCTGGCTGTGATCCAGGTCCGTTCGACGGACAGAACCTGCGATGGCCTTTGCCGCATCACGCACGTCGTTGATCGAGATCGCACCAGCGGCAACTTTTGGAGTGACCGCCTTATCAGACACACCCTCACGCCCGGTCACAACGTTCTCTCCATCTGCATTTTCCTTTGCCAGTGACCGTCCGTAGCGGCTATGAAGCGCGAAAAGAGCAAAGCCAAAACACCTCTCTGGGAGACAGCTTCAATGGCAAGAATCGCATGGATCGGACTTGGCGTAATGGGCTACCCGATGGCCGGTCACATAGCGAACAAGGGCGGTCACGACCTCGTCGTCTACAACCGTTCGTCTGAAAAAGCACGAAAATGGGTATCCGACTACGGCACCGGGACAACTGCCGAGACACCGGCAGCAGCGGCAGACGGTGCAGACTTCGTCTTTTGCTGCGTTGGCAACGACGATGACTTGCGCTCCGTCACGCTCGGCGAAACCGGCGCCTTTACCACGCAAAAACCTGGAACGATCTTCATCGATAACACAACGGCCTCGGCAGAAGTTGCACGCGAACTCTTTGCTGCAGCCACCGACAAAGGCTTCGACTTCATCGACGCACCTGTCTCAGGTGGACAGGCTGGCGCGGAGAACGGCGCCTTGACCGTCATGTGTGGTGGCAAACAAGAGGTTTATGACAAAGCTGCCCCGGTTATGGACCACTATGCAAAGAAGACGGCGTTGATGGGTGGCCCAGGGGCTGGCCAGTTGACCAAGATGGTCAACCAGATTTGCATTGCCGGTCTCGTGCAAGGGCTGTCAGAAGGACTACACTTCGCTCAAAAGGCAGACCTGAACATTCCTGCTGTTATTGAAACCATTTCCAAGGGTGCAGCGCAGTCCTGGCAGATGGAAAACCGTTGGGAAACGATGCTCGCCGGTGACTATGACCATGGCTTCGCCGTTGATTGGATGCGCAAAGACTTGGACATCTGCCTAGCAGAAGCCCGCAAGAATGGAGCAAGCCTCCCCGTTGCGGCGCTTGTCGATCAGTTCTACAGCGAGATCCAGAAGATGGGTGGTCGTCGCTGGGACACATCAAGCTTATTGGCCCGCCTCGATAATGCTGACAAAACCACCAGCTGACTGGGTAATACTCCCGTGCAAAACCAACCAGAGCCTGCGGCCATTATCGAAGCCATGGCCGCACGCAATCCCATTTTCAAACACCTCGACGTTGAGGTCCGCCTTGCCGAACGCGGTCGATCCATATTCGCGGTCAAGCTACGCGACGACCTGACAAACACATTCGGCTCAGCACATGGCGGCGTGCTCTTTACGTTGGCCGACCTTACCTTTGGCTTCACCTGTAACGCCCTGGGAGAACGTGCCGTAACCGCCTCAGCTTCGATCGATTACCTCGCCCCGTCGGTTGTCGGCGACATTTTGGTTGCCGACGCACGCGAAGTAAAACGGGCTGGTCGCAACGCCTACTACGATGTTGAAATCACAAATGTAGACGGGACTGTACTCGCTCTCGTACGCGGCCGCATGCGCATCATCGGCGGTGTGGTCATTGAAGAGTTTGCCACATGACCCAAGCGCCAAGAACGGCCAACTGCAGCTTCTAACTCTTGGCGCGCTCGGCTTTCACCTTGGGAATGAAATCCAGCGGAAGGGTCGTCGTATACTTGATTTGCTCCATGGCAAACGTCGACGACACCTTTGCGATCTCTATTTTGTCGATCAGCTTTTTGTAGAACGCGTCATAAGCGGCGATGTCTGGCACGACCACACGCATAAGATAATCGATCTCACCCGACATGCGATAGAATTCGACCACCTCTGGAAACTCCACAACGACTTTGTGGAACTTTTCCAACCAGCCGATTGAATGCTGGTCGGTTTTTATTTGAACAAAGACCGTGACGCCCGCATTGACTTCCGGAGGCGACAGCACGGCAACGCGCTTGCGAATAACGCCTGCCTCTTCAAGCTTCTGGATACGCCTCCAGCATGGCGTCGTTGACAAGCCAACTTCGCGGCCGATCTCTGCGACAGGCTTGGTGCAATCCTCTTGAAGAATGCGCAGGATCTTTACGTCCATTTCGTCGAGCACGGGAACCTCACGCGAAAAATTTCTACAAATACGGCTGTCATCTGCCGGTTCACAGCACAATTAGCAGCAAAACAACCAGAATCTAGCAAAAAATTGCTCAACGCGGCCATTTTGCACATTGCAAGTAGACCGACAAATAGTCATAGTCCTGGAACAATACGACCATTGCCAAGGTGCCCTCCCGTAGCGTTAGAGCACGACAAAGGATCGCTGAGATGCCTGAAATCACATTCATTACTGACACATTCGCAGTGACCTCAGCTCTCCAGCCGGAGGATTTGCCAAGATTGAAAGCCCAGGGCTTCAAGACGATTATCAATAATCGACCCGATGGCGAGGCAGCAGATCAAGTCCCAGCCCATGTGATGGCGCAGACTGCAGCGGGACTTCAGTTGCATTACACACATGTCCCATCAACCAAACTTGAGCTCTTTTGTGATGAGACCGTCGAAGGGATGGCCAAAGCAATCAGCGAAGCCACTGAGCCGGTTTTGGCCCATTGCCAATCTGGCATGCGTTCCGCAATCATCTGGGCAGCATCCGAAGCACGTCAACGTCCAGTTGGCGAAGTCCTTGCCGACCTTGAGAAGGCCGGTTTTGAACTCGACTTCTTACGTGATGAACTTGATCAGCAAGCCGCAGTCCCGCTGTCACGCAGCACTGTCGCGACAGCCGCAGAGCAAGCAACTGATCCCAAAGAAAGCCAAGCTGCCTAGAGTAGTTGCGTCAGAGATTCTTGATGTGCTGCCAGCAACGCTTGCACACGGCGTTGCAGCTCTGGCACAAGTTCAGCCTCAAACCACGGGTTCGTCTTCAACCATCCGTTGTTGCGCCATGACGGGTGCGGCAAAGGAAGATAGGCAGGACCGAAGGCAGCGCTTGAGTCCAGAATGGTCTCCCAATTCTTGACCGTGTCCGTCAACGTCTTCCCCGCCAATGACCCAAGGTGCCAACGCTGCGCGTAACTACCAACCAGCAACGCGAGCTCTAGACCCGCAAGCTGCGGCAAAAGATCAGCCCGCCAAGTTGGAGCGCACTCACGTCTAGGCGGCAAATCTCCGCCCTTAGCGTCGTAACCTGGAAAGCAAAAACCCATCGGGGCAATGGCCAAGAAATCAGCGTCGTAGAATGTGTCTTCGTCCAAGCCCAGCCACGCCCTCAAGCGTACCCCGGATGGATCCTTGAATGGCAAATCTGCCTCGTGGGCACGAATACCCGGCGCTTGTGAAAACAGCCCAAGACGCGCCGACTGCGTCACACGCAAAATTGGACGTGGTTTATGCGGAAGCGGTGCACGAACTGGCTGCTCGATGCATACGCGGCATGCCCTGATGCGTTTGACGTATGCTGCAAGGGCTCGCGCACCTTTAGGCGAGCCGACACCGGTGTTTCGAACGCTCGCTGCCATAAACTCAAACACCGATTTTGATGCTAAACATCAACCACAAGACCGTCTTCAGCGAACGAGACATAATCGAGGTCAATATCATCACGACACGCGAGCATCTGATCATTCATATGAGTTAGAAGGATCTTTTTCGCGCTAACGCTCGGAAACTTGGTTCTAAGCTCAGCCCACGACATATGATAAGGTGTCTTGGTTTGATGAGCGTAGCACTCACAGATGAAGAGATCGGCGTTACGGGCGATATAGGTAAGGCCATCAACCCATTCCGTATCACCTGAAAAAGCAATCGTCTTTCCGGCCACTTGAAGCCGCAGAGCATAAGGCGGCGCACCACAAGGGTGACTGACCTCCTGGACTTCAACTTCGATGCCAAAATGCGTGCTCACGCCATTATGGGCGTAGACCTCAAAGATGACGTCGAATTTGAGGTCACGCGACTTGGCCGAAGGAAACAACGCCGCACTCGCAGCCAGGTATCGCTCCTCAAGACCAGGGGGACCAACAATGGTCAGCGGTGTCGTCCGCTTCCCGACATACTGCGCATGCAAAATCCACCAAACGAGACCACTGAAGTGATCCCCGTGCAGGTGGGAGATAAAGATGAGCGAGACATCATTGGGATCAAGGCCGCAGCGCTGCATCCCAATCATAGTGGTTGCACCGCAGTCGATCAAAAACCGACCACCGGGGTGGGACACGTGAAAGCATGTCTGAAGCCGTCCCCCAGAGCCAAACGCGTCGCCTGAACCGACAACCGTCAGCTTCATTTCTAATCCTTGCGCAGCCAGAGCGTTCGTCCATATGACAGCGAGTTTCCTGACGCTGTTCCCTGCGGAACACAACCCGCAAAACGCCTATTTGGTAGATGGCCCGCACCCAAAACCCTTTAAGAATACTGACCGTTCTCTGTTTCTAGAATGTGTTTTGCGTTTTCAACACAAGTTGTAGGTCACTCGCACCGGTCAAGCAGCCGTGCTCGGACGTTGTTGAACCATATCGTACCAGCGATCGAGATTGGACAGACCGTCAGGCCGATCAATCCTGGCGCGTTGCATGAAATCTACGGCAACCAACAAGGTGATATCAGCGATCGAGTAGGCATCCCCAGCGATGAATTCACTCTCGGCTAAAGCATCATCCATGACCTTCAGTTGGGCGAGAGCCCTAGGCCGGTTGGCCTCGCCCCAATCGCGGACCTGAGGCACCTCGCGTTCCACCATCGCCGGGTGAAGGTGGCGAAAACACTGCGCGATGTGAAACAGCAGGTAATGTTCAACGCGCCGCGTCCACATCTCGACCATTGCACGTCCCAGGGCACCGGTTCCAAAAAGCGGTGGATCTGGCTGCAGTTCCTCGAAATAGCGGCAAATCGCAACGCTTTCCGAAATCGCCGTACCGTCATCAAGCACCAAAACAGGAACGCGCTGAATTGGATTAAGCGCCGTAAAAGCCTCCGACCGGATATTTTCAACCGTCAGCGCCATCTCTTCCAGCGCAACCTCAATTCCCTTCTCGGCTAAGAAAATCCGCACGCGTCTTGGATTAGGAGCCTGATGCGTTTCAATCAGCTTCATTGGGAAGTCCTTTGCTGTTGTTGTGTATCCAAGCAAATATCCCGATCCCGGAAAGGGGTGTTGGGCGCATTCAACACAAGCTTGGCGGAGCGCCGGTCCGGAGTACCAACCACTGCCAGCCCGCCAATGACGTTTTACTCTGCAAATGTCACCTCAAGACTTTGACAGTTGCATCCAAAACACCCTCACCATCAGATGGCGTCACCGGCCAATCCCATTTGATCTTCGCCACGCCTTTGGTGTCTGGAACACAACGTTTCGCGCCCAGACGCCACGCCTGTCGGCCTTAGCAGCACGTTCGTCAGCACGGTAGCGACCATAGGAAACGGCATACCCCTGAGACACCATCTCCTGGTTTAAGTCCTTCCCACCGAGCCTGCACGTCGCAAGCAACCGCCCGTGGCGATCCTCTTTCTCACCCTCGCAGACAATTGCTCGACCATTTATCATCTTGGAAAGTGCCTGCCGACTAGCGTCCCCACAACGCCAATCGCGCCCGCCCCTCTGGCAGATCTGTGGCCCTTCAGGCGCATCAATGCCCACCATCCGCACTTCACGACCGCCAATAAACAGGCTGTCGCCATCAACAAGGCGCGCACGCCCTTCAGCTACAAGCCCATTGGAAGAGCCGCCGAGAAACGACCAGCCACCGCCTTCCAACCATTGCGAAAGGCCCAGCGCGGCCACCATAAGCAGGGTTAACCACACCGAGCGGCGACGAAAACGTGGATTTTGAGAGTTCCTTGATCTGCTGCGTTTCATAAAAAAACCTTGGATTGAAAACAACGAGTAAACCGTAATTTAGAGAATTTGGCAGAAATTAACCGTGGAGCAGAAATCTTACCGGTTGAAACAGAGGTGTTTTTCCCGGCGGCAACCCCCTTTTGTCAGGGGCACACCTGGGGGCACCGAGCGGCGAGCGGAATGGAAAGCAACGCCTCAACCGATGAATATGCCCGGCTCCAAGGGAGGCGTGACGCGCAAAAACGCTCCTATGATACCATCAAGGAAACGCGCGAACGCTTGGCCAATGGGTCAGATATCAAGCCCGAGTTCCAATACGAACTACTGACTATGTTCGTACGAAACGAAATGGGCGCGGCCGTTACGATGCCAGCCCTTTCGATCATATTTTCCATCGCATCATTGTTTTGGGCGCCAGCCTGGGAAGCTGCGCTTTGGCTCACAATCGTCATCGCTGCGAAGGTCTTCCTGCTTGAGTTGTGTAGACGCTTCATCGCACTGCCTCGATCTGAAGTCGATGTGCGCAAGTGGCGTCGCTACTTTGTAGGCGCCGAATTCCTGAATGGAATGACCTGGGCTGGATTTGCGCTCGTTGGGATTGGCGATCACTCCATTACGAGCGAAGCGTTCTTATTCTCATCCCACGTCTTTATCTTCGCCACCTTGATCGTTCTCTTGGCGATCCGCATGACCTTCGCCTCCACGATCATGCCAATCCTGCATGCTGGTACAATACCGATGACAATCGCCGTCGTCGGCAGATTGCTTCTGCTAGGCGACCCGTTTTACTTCGCGTTGGCCTCCATGGCTGCTGGCGTCCACATCTACTTCATCTTCCTGGCAAAAGGCCTGAACTCAACATCACTCGCGATGTTGGAGTTTCGCGCTCAAAAAGACGCGCTAATCGCCGAATTGGAAGAGGAAAAATCAATCTCGGATGAAGCCCGCCGCCGGGCCGAGGCAGCCAACAAGGCCAAGTCGCGCTTCCTGGCGACCATGAGCCACGAACTGCGGACCCCGCTGAATGCGATCATGGGCTTTTCAGAGGTTATGAAAACCGAGATCCTCGGCCCGATGCCTAACGACACCTACAAAGAATATGCCGGCAACATCCACGACAGTGGTTCGCATTTGCTCAACCTCATCAATGAAATCCTGGACCTGTCGCGCATTGAAGCTGGCCGCTACGAACTGAACGAAGAGCCCCAGCGCCTCAGTGACGTTGTCGAAGACTGCCACCGCCTGCTTAAACTGCGCGCTGAAAACAAAGGTCTCACAATTATTGAGGACACGCCATTCGACATGCCGCAAGTTTGGGTCGATCAACGCGCCCTGCGCCAGATCTGCCTGAACCTGATGTCCAACGCGCTGAAATTCACACCCCGCGGCGGACGCGTCATGGTCACGGTCTGTGGCACGACAGACGGTGGACAAATGCTTTCTGTCCGCGACACCGGACCAGGCATTCCGAAGGAAGAAATCCCTAAGGTCTTGCAAGCCTTCGGACAAGGTTCACTGGCCCACGAGACCGCAGAAGGCGGGACTGGACTTGGTCTGCCGATCGTCAAAAAACTGATCGAACTACATGGTGGCCAATTTGAATTGCGCTCTGAATTGCGCAAGGGAACCGAAGCTGTGGTGTTTATCCCACCCAACCGCGTCCTTCAGGCAGTAGGCCCCCTCCAGCCACTCGGCCAGGAAAGCCACAAGGTCAGCGGGTATCGCGGACAGGTTTCGGCGTCGATGCGCCAGCCCCGCCTCGTTAACACACAACAGGCCCGCGCACACGGCTGAACAGCCTGAATAACTACGCTCTACAGCACATCCCGTCCGGAAACAGACCATCCCTACAGCGCAAGTGCTTGCTGAGCGTTCTGGCCCGGCGACGGGGCCCGGATGGGTTGTGTCACACAACTCGACACCATACATAGCACCCGCAACCAACTCGCATCGCGATTCGCCTGCCGGCACGGCCCCCGGGTAGACCGGCCGCTCAAACCGAAGAATACTCAGATACAAAATCCATCACTACAAGGATTGACGACGGCCCGTTATGGAAACACCCTGTATTGGCACCTGCAAAATTGACCCCCAATCACGCTTATGCCTTGGGTGTTTTCGTAGCATCGACGAGATCACAGCGTGGACCTCAATGTCGGATCTGCACCGTGCACGGGTCATTGCGCAACTGCCGGAGCGGCATAGTAGGGACACCAAACGAGTGCCTGATAAAGTAAGCGGCGACTTTTAGGGACAAGAACCAAAATGCTAGCCTGGCTGATTGCCATTCTTGTAGCTCTAGTGGGTTTGTTCTACGTCCTAACGGCTGATGCCGGCGTTCTAGCAGAATATGGCGTCACCGACCGTTGGGCGCTTGTCATCGCGATGGTGATGATGGCCGTATTCGCATTCACACTCCTAGGCACATATGCAGGCCGCGCGGGCACGGCCTTGAAACATGCCAGCATTTGGCTGGCGATCATCATCGGGCTCGTCGGGCTCTACGCCTTCCGCGAAGAATTCACCTACGTCGGCTCCCGCGTCGCAGGTGAACTGCTACCTGCAGGCAGTGGAATAACCGTGCGCGATGAGAAAACGGGTGAAGTCGCAGTGCGCATTCGCCAACGAAACGATG
>JBCBRD010000119.1:0-9819 GCA_039819885.1 Pseudomonadota bacterium | reverse complement strand
CGCTCTTTGACGGCACCGGAGTGGGGCTCCAGGACCTTGCAGTGGCATCAGTTGCAGCAAAGCTGGCGGCAAAAAGCGGCAAGGCTCAGGTCGTGAAGCTGTAAGCGGTTCAATGGTAGAGCGTTGACACGAAATGCATCGATCGTTCAGGCAGAGCTAGCATTCTAAAACGGGCCGGGAGCAACACACACGAGTCCAAGCAGGTTTGCGAAGCCCGCGGTGCGTCCATATGCGTGCAGTCTTCGGCATTATGACTGAGCTGTCCCGGTGTCAGCCTGCCGCCTACGTGATAGGTCTCTCGGGTGCGGTCGTGACGAGTAGTGTTGCTAAGTGAGCAGCGCTTGCGGCCAAAGGAACGCCGCCTTGCATAGGGACCAATCCGTGACCAAAGAGCCGTTGCAAACGAACAGCATGCTTGCCGGAGAAAATGCGCGCAGCGAAGGCATCAACCAAGCGTGGGAAAAAGACAATCAGGCCTGGTGGGATTGGTATGTGACTTTGGCCGAAAACGAAGGCGGTGAGAACGCTGGCGGCAAGCTCTTGGACCTTCCACCTTTACCCCCGATCGATGTACCAACGGACATCGAAATCGCGACGGAATTGAAGACACCATACCCGTTGGCTGATGACCAGTGTGCAGCATTCCGCTCGGAAGGCTTCATCAAGCTTAAAGACGTCTTGTCGCCGGGTGCGGTTGTTCGTCTGCGCCAGGAACTGCTCCGCATGTTGGGTGAAACATTCGAGACCGATCTTGATGGAGGCGTGCAAGATCGGTTTTTGAGTCTTGAGATGATGTGGCGCGATAATGAGCTTCTTCGCAACTACGTCTTGAGCCCTCGGATTGCCAAGATTTCAGCAGACCTGCTCGGCGTGAAGGCCGTCCGGCTTTATCACGACAATGCGCTGTCAAAAGAGCCGGGATGCGGGCGCACCCCATGGCACTACGACGATCATCATTTTCCATTGGCGACCAATGACGTAGTCACAGCCTGGATACCTGCGCAGCCGATCCCGGTCGCGATGGGTCCGCTAGCGTTTGCAAAGCCCCTCAGCGTGTTTGAACTTGTCAAAGACCTGACATTCAACAAGTTTGACACGAGTTACGACAAGCAGATCGCAGACACGTTTCAGGCAAATGGCGTTGAAATCGAAGACGGACCTTTTGCAATCGGCGAAGTCAGCTTCCACCACAATTTGAGCTTTCACACAGCCGCCAGCAATCGAACCACACAGAGCCGCGTGGTGCTGGCCAACACATACTTTGCCGACGGTGCACGCGTTCTCGATCAGCCAACAATGGTCTCAGGAGATTGGCAAAAGTTCATTCCCGGTGTCGAACCCGGAGGACGAGCTGCAAGTGAACTCAACCCGGTGTGCTGGCCTGCAAACGCAGACCACAAGGCATAGCCCGATGACAAATCCACCGATGGCCGAGACATCTGACACCTTTGCGCGCAGCTGCGATCACTGGAGCGAAAAGAACCGAAGTGAAATGGAGGCGTTTTATGCGTTGGCCTCCGTCGACTATCGGCACCTAGCAGAAGCGGTGGATTGGAGGGAGTGGCTTAAGGACCGCCAGAGAGATGCTGGTACCCGGTCGCTCAATCTTCTCGATGTCGCTTGCGGGTCTGGCAAATTCCCAGCCGCATTGATGGCCTATGGCGGCGTGGACACAACAAGCGTCGAACCAATTCGATATGCACTCTTGGATCCATCTGGCTTCTCCATCGAGGAAGCACGAAGTGTCTTGCAACCGCCATTCGCTGCGGCTGAAGAATTCGAAATCACACTTCAGGAGCTGTCATGCCCGCCTGGAACGTTTGACATCGTCTGGGCGACGCATGCGCTCTATGCCATTCCAAAAGTCGAACTCCGTGCAGGCCTGGAACGCTTCGTAAACGCCATGGCCAAGGGGACCGGCGCTGGCTTTATTGCCCATGCCAGTGATCAGGCGCACTACTTGAAATTCTATCGGCACTACCTTGATGACTTCAAAGCAGCGCAAGGCGAGCCGTACTCAAGCTCTGAAGAGATCACCAACGTGCTCAACGAAATGGGTGCATCATTCGAAACGCGCGACATCACCTACACCAATGGCGCGCCCGATAGTGAGCGCCACCATGTTGAAGGTTACCTGCAACGCTGCGTTTTCGATGACACCATTAGCTTGGACGACATGCTGACCAAACCAAAGACAGGAGCATATCTACAGACCTGCTTGGAGAGCGGCGTCTGGAAGTTCCAGCAGCGGGTCTCTTTGATTTTCATATCAACCTAACGAGAGTCGAACGGCCCAACCGGCCGACACGAGATTGCATGATCCCCATTGACTTTCTGCGTCGGGCAAGTCCGGAACTGGGCCTCGGCTTCTTGCTGGCCTTTGGCTCCAGCGTCGGTCAAACCTATTTCATCTCACTGTTTTCAGGTGAAATCAGAGCAGACCTCGGCCTGTCACACGGCAACTTCGGTGTCCTCTACACGGTGGCAACCCTTGCAAGCGGGCTCCTATTGCTTTGGTTGGGAAAAACGGCAGATCATATCGAGATTCCCACTCTTGGCATCATCACGTTGTTGGCGCTGGCAGGATTTGCAGCATTGCTCGCGAATGCCACAACACTTCTGATGCTATGCGTAGCGCTCTTTGGACTTCGGCTATGCGGCCAGGGGATGCTCAGTCATTTGTCCATGACCGCAATGGCGCGTTGGTTCGACAAGGAACGCGGTCGCGCGTTGAGCATTGCCGTTCTGGGCTATCCGGCAGGTGAAGCTGTTTTTCCATTGCTGGCTGCTCTCATGCTGACGCTGATGACGTGGCGTGAGGTTTGGACTTCTGCATCCTTCGGTGTGCTCGTTGTGATGATCCCGTCGAGCTGGATACTGGGCCGTATGATCAGTGCGCGTCGGCTCGACGAGACCGCATCTGCCGACTCAATCAAGTCAGTTCCAATGCGCGCTTCATGGACGCGTAGAGAAGTTTTGCGTGATGCTCGGTTCTACGCCGTGCTGCCAGGACTCATGGCGCCACCTTTCATCATAA
This sequence comes from Pseudomonadota bacterium, assembly GCA_039819885.1. Classification (GTDB taxonomy): domain Bacteria; phylum Pseudomonadota; class Alphaproteobacteria; order Rhizobiales; family Hyphomicrobiaceae; genus JBCBRD01. The sequence continues at coordinate 6,782 of JBCBRD010000119.1, read as the reverse complement.
CCGGTGTCCTGTTCCACCAAGTCCATCTGGTCGAGACAAAGAAGTGGGCTTTGGCAGAATTCGCCGCCTGCTATCCTCTTTACGCTCTCAGCGCCACTGTCACGGCGCTCGTGTGCGGTTGGTTCGTGGACCGCTTCGGTGCGGCAAGGCTTCTTCCGATTTACCTCATTCCATTAGGTTGCGGGCTGGTCCTGATGGCCATGACAAACACGCTCACTTCTGCGGCGTTATTCATGGTACTGATGGGCGCAACAGCCGGCGGCGCCACAATTGTGTTGGGGGCATTGTGGGCCGAACTCTATGGAACCGACCATTTAGGTTCGATCAGATCACTCAGTATTGCGCTACTGGTTTTGGCAACCGCCATTTCCCCGGGGTTGATGGGTCAGCTCCTGGATGCAGGGATTCAACTAGAAACTCAGTTCGTCGTAATGGCTGTATATGTTGCTGCTTGCGCCATTATCTTCGCTGTCCTTCTTCCAGGCCTTGCGACTGAGAAATCGCCCTCTCCTTAAACACCACTTCACAACTCGCCAGCCGCAAGCACAAGCGACCAAGGACCAAACCAAAAAATGAGCAATCGCGTGAACGTCGTCTCACATTGGACCCGCAGCCTGGAACTTGGGAAGCAACCCAGCCATGCCGATCTGCGCGATCATCTCGTGACCGTGCATCACCAGAATGCTGGCTTTACCGAAGCGTGCGCATGGCATTGTCGAGATGAAAACGGAATAAACAGCTACGAGTTGCTGGCCGATGTCATCGATCCTGAGCGCCACACCCGTGTACTGGACTTGGCATGTGGAAGCGGAGTTCTGCTCGACCTGTGCCACCAACGGCACGGAAGTGAAGTATCACTCATTGGCGCAGATATGAGCGAAGCTGAATTAACGCTCGCGCGGAAACGGTTGGCGAACACGTCTGTGCAACTCCATCAAGGATTGGCGCAGAAACTCGACTTCATTCCTGATCGTTCAATCGATGTGATCCTTTGCCATTGGGCATTGACGCTGATGGAGCCAGTGACTGCGGTCATGGCGGAGGCCAACCGCGTGTTGAAGCCCGGCGGTAAGTTTGCAGCCATTGTCGACGGCGATGCGGAAACCGCACCGGGATACGCCAAAATCCACGACATCATCTACGCAGCCGTCCAGCGGGAGTATCCAGATTACGGCGCCATCGAGTTGGGTGACCCACGTGTGCGAACAGCAGCTGCACTCAAAAGCCTCGCCTTTGAGAGTTTCCCCGGCGCCCGTGTGTCGATCACGCCGGTCGTGCTCAGCTTGGCATCTGAACCTGAAGTCCTCGCCCGCGAGGCGGCCGGGTTCTTTTATGCCTCGTTTGTTTTATCGACACCATTTCACCAGCAGATGCTCACCGACCTTGCAACACACTTTGCAGGCGAAAAGAACAATGCCGCCGAGAGCCGCTTTGCGCTGCCCGTTAACCAGCTCGTCATCCAAACAAATACGACTTGCCAATAGACACAAGACCAAGCCGTTCCGAAGACAGAGACGCCATGCTCTGAACAAATCCAATGGGTCAAAGGAACGCGTGCGGTATGAAAGCGGTGGCGTCTTGATGCGGGGACAACATGACGACGGTTTTAAAAGCGGGAGCACTGATCTTATGTTTATGGATGATGTCATCTAGAGCTGTGGCCGCTCCCGACGCATTTGAAGGCAAGTCAACAGTGATCACGGGTGCTGAAGACCTGGTGGCCACGAATTTCTCCGCCCTCGCCGGGATGCGTTTGGGACTGATTACAAATCAAACCGGGCTGGTACAGGGTCGTCATCTCGCGGACTTGATTCACGATGCAGGCGCGGTCGAGCTCGCCGCTGTCTTCGCACCAGAGCACGGATTTCGCGGTAAAGTCGAAGCCGGTGAGAAGGTGCGCGACGGTCGCGACCCTCGAACCGGTGTCACCGTGCATAGTTTATACGGCTCCACCCGGAAGCCAACGCAGCGCATGCTTCGCGGTGTGGATGCTCTGGTTTTCGACGTTCAAGATATCGGCGCGCGGTTCTATACGTATATATCGACGATGGGCCTCGCGATGCAGGCGGCAGCCGAGGCAGGCATTCCCTTCGTGGTGCTCGATCGCCCAAACCCACTAGGCGGGACCTACGTGTCTGGGTTTATGTTGGAGCCTGCACGCACGTCTTTCGTGGGGCAATATCCGATACCCATCGTGCACGGCCTGACGGTTGCTGAATTGGCCATCATGATAAAAACCGAAAAGTGGTTGAAAGGGCTCCAAGACCTCGATCTGCGCATTGGTAAGATGGTCGGATGGAAACGCGTTATGCGCTGGCCTCAGACAAGTCAGCCGTGGGTCTGGACGAGCCCGAACATCCCAACGTTTAGATCAGCACTTGTGTATCCAGGAATAGGTGTGCTTGGGGAAACCCAACTCGTCAACGAGGGACGCGGCACCGATGAGCCGTTTACCCGTTTTGGCGCGCCTTGGTTGGATAACACTGGGATGGTACGGCAACTTAATTCATTGTCGCTTCCAGGCGTCACATTTGAAGCCACCAGGTACCGCCCAAGATCCATTCCGAACGTCGCCAAGAACCCCTTGTTCGTTGGTCAGATGATCAAAGGTGTGCAGATCAACGTCACGAATGTGGCCACCTATCAACCGCTGGAAGTGGGCATCCATGCGCTGGCCTTGGTGATGGCGCAGGCCCGCCAGAAAGGGATAACGCGTTTAGTGAAGAACAGACCGATGTTCTACGCGATCTCCGGGACGAAACGCCTCTATAAAATGCTAATGACTGGCGCGTCGGGATCGGCCATTGTCAACACTTGGAAGGCGGATGTTGCTGCATTCCAGCAGAAATCCCGCGCGTACTATCTGTATGACTAAACTACGCGTATTGTTCCAACATCGGTCCAGCGAATGCAGGGCGCTTGTGTAAAATGGGAACTTGAGGGATTGGGCAGGAGTACACTTGCGGGCAATGGTGGTTCTAGGCACAGTGCGCCGCAATAGCCTTGGCTCAACTAGCTCGGACCCCTGCCTGTGAACGATCAAGCGACCGCCGCGCACTTGTCCATTCGAAGATCAAAGTCCGTCCAACTGCAAAGCTATTCCATGTCAGAAACGACCGACACTGATCTCACCATTCTAGTGCTGGATGAAAACCCTGTCCGATCGGCGATTCTCGAATCCGGGCTCAAAGAGGCTGGCTTCAGTGAAGTCATCATACTGTCAGAGCCTCTGGGTCTGGTCGATCAGATCTATAAGGTCGATCCAGATGTCGTCTTGATCGATCTGGAAAACCCAAGCCGAGACATGCTGGAACAGATGTTCCAAGTCTCGCGCGCTGTCCGTCGTCCAATCGCGATGTTTGTTGATCAGGCAGACAAGATGTCCATCGAGAGGGCCATTGAGGCTGGTGTTTCAGCTTACATCGTGGACGGCCTCAAGAAGGAGCGTGTCAAACCCATCCTCGACATGACCATGTCGCGTTTTCGGGCATTCGACCGCCTCCAGCGCGAATTGGATGAGGCCAAGACAGCTCTCGAAGAGCGCAAAGTGATTGACCGCGCGAAGGGCATTCTTATGAGCAGAAAAAACCTCAGCGAGGCCGATGCCTATGCACAGCTTCGACGATCGGCAATGATGCAAAACAGAAAGATCTACGATGTAGCACTGAGCCTGATCAGCGCTGCGGAACTGTTGGAGTAGGCCATCCAAATCGAAGGGCATGACGGGGTGGGTGAGGTGTGAGCGGCGGCACATCCTCTCTAGAAAATGAGAACAAGAACATAGGCTAAAAATGGCAACGCTAAAAAGCCTGCACGTCGGTTTGATACCATTGGTTGACGCAGCCCCGCTTGTGATCGCCCGCGAGCTTGGGTTCGCGACGCAAGAGGGCCTCTCACTCCATCTTCATAAAGAAGTCTCGTGGGCTAACATTCGCGACAAGGTCAATGTCGGCCACATCGACTGCGCGCATATGTTGGCGCCAATGCCGTTAGCAGCAACACTGGGCATTGGCCACATCCAAGCTAAAACCATTGCACCTTTGACACTCAGCCTGAATGGCAATGCAATCACCGTCTCGAAAGCGCTGCACTTGCAGATGCTCGATGCGGATCAGAGTAATACGTTGAAGGGTGGCAGAGCTGCAGGACAAGCATTGGCGAAAGTTGTCAGGCTCCGGCAAAAAAAGGGCGACCCGCAAATCAGTTTTGGAACGGTTTATCCCTTTTCATGCCACAACTATGAACTGCGCGATTGGTTGGCCGGCGCCGGTCTGAACCCCGACGATGATGTCAACCTCGTCATCCTGCCTCCATCATTGATGACTGAGAGCCTGCAAGCTGGCCAGATTGACGGCTTCGTTGCAGGAGAACCCTGGAACAGCGTTGCGGTCGAACGGGCTGAAGCCTGCATCCTGGCAACAAAACGTGAATTGTGGGGACTAGCGCCTGAAAAGGTCCTGGGGGTGCGCGCGGGATGGGCGGACCAGCACCTTGATGAACTCCAAGCCTTGATCCGAGCGATCGTCTACGCAGGCCAGTGGCTAGATCAATCGGCAAACCGAGTGCAGGCTGCCGAGATCCTGAGCCGTTCTGAGTATTTGAATGTGCCAACGGACATAATAGTACGCGCGCTCACGAGTGCGCTTATCCGACAGCCGGGACAGACGCCCGGGGATGACCGAGGGTTCGTGATCTTCAGTCGCGAGGGTGCCAGTCAGCCTTCAACGACTTATGCCGCTTGGCTCCTCACTCAAATGGCGCGTTGGGGTCAGTTGACAGGCGACATCGACATCGTTGGCCTAGCTCAAACCGTCTTCAGCTCAGACCTCTATGCAACGGCTCTTCAAGTTGACGCCCCGATACCAAACAAGGTGGATGATGCCGTAAGGGCGGCTGCTCGTTTTGATGTAACGAACGTCTCGTCCTATCTAAAAACGGTAACCATTAGCTCAGACCCAGATGTGCTCCAGCAACTCGCAGTCGCGCAACCACGTTAGTGCGTGGAAAGTGGGCAAGAATTGCGCTGCGCTGCACAATAGATGAGCATCAACAGGCAGGGCGTTAAAACAAGCCGACGAATTAAGATATTGAAAAGGTTTGATAATAAGTGCCGGGGGGTTTTTGGCATGCTTCTTGTTAAGTAAATAACAGCTCGCTTCGGTCCAGCGTCGGATCATTAATGTTGCAAGCAACACGAGGCTCAATGTTGAGCTTCACGGCAACGTCGCCTTGGCAGGTTTGAAACAGACACGTGTCTGTTTTGATCATGGTCCAAGCGGCGTTTTTTTGTGCCGGAAGCACGGCGCAACAACCGCTCCCGGTCAATGAACTGAATTGGCGACACCACGCCGGTCTCGCATCTTAGAGGTGGAAGAATATATGAGCAGAACAACGTCCGTTCTCGATTTCCAGACATCGCGCCGTTGGCTTATGGCCGCAGCGACTTCATTCGGCGTTGCTGCCGCGGTCTTAGGTTACGCCACGACGTCCAATGCAGAGCCGCTAGAGGTCGAAAAAGACGAATTGAAGTTTGGCTTCATCAAGCTGACTGACATGGCCCCGCTCGCAGTTGCAAAAGAGCTTGGCTACTTCGAAGACGAAGGCTTGTTTGTTACGCTTGAACCCCAGGCCAACTGGAAGGTTCTGCTGGACCGCGTCATCACCGGTGAGCTTGACGGCGCACACATGCTGGCCGGTCAACCGCTTGCGGCAACCATCGGCTTCGGCACGAAGTCAGACATCATCACGCCTTTCTCGATGGACCTGAACGGCAACGGTATCACGGTATCGAACGAAGTTTGGGAGCTGATGAAGCCCCACATTCCAAAGATGGAAGATGGTCGCCCGCAGCACCCCATCCAAGCTTCGGCATTGAAGAAAGTCGTCGACCAATACAAAGCAGACGGCAAGCCTTTCAAGATGGGCATGGTGTTCCCTGTTTCCACGCACAACTATGAGCTTCGGTATTGGCTCGCCTCTGGCGGAATGAACCCTGGATACTACTCCAAGGAAAACATCCAAGGTCAGATCACGGCCGATGTTCTTCTTTCCGTGACACCGCCTCCACAGATGCCGGCAACGCTCGAAGCCGGAACCATCTATGGATATTGCGTCGGTGAGCCATGGAACCAACAAGCAGTGTTCAAGGGCATTGGCGTGCCTGTGATTACCGACTACGAGATCTGGAAGAACAACCCAGAAAAAGTCTTCGGCATCACAAAGGCTTTTGCTGAAAAGTATCCAAACACAACCTTGGCGATGACAAAGGCGCTCATTCGTGCCGGTAAGTGGTTGGATGAAAACGACAACGCCAACCGCTTGGAAGCTGTGAAGATGTTGGCCAAGTCCGAATATGTCGGTGCTGATGCTGACGTTATCGCCAACTCGATGACCGGCACATTCGAATATGAAAAAGGCGACAAGCGCTCGGTCCCAGACTTCAACGTGTTCTACCGCTACTACGCGACGTATCCCTTCTATTCGGACGCCGTTTGGTACCTGACGCAGATGCGCCGCTGGGGTCAGATCACCGAGACCAAGCCTGATAGCTGGTACGACGAAGTGGCTAAGAAGGTCTATCGCCCAGACATCTACATGAAGGCTGCCGAGATGCTGATCGCGGAAGGTCATGTCAAAAAAGAAGACTTCCCATTCGGCACCGACGGTTACCGCAAACCACAGTCCGAGTTCATCGATAAGATCACCTTCGATGGTCGCAAGCCTAATGCCTATATCGACAGCTTTCCGATTGGGTTGAAGAGTGGTGACACCGTGGCTGGCTC
>JBCBRD010000118.1:0-9859 GCA_039819885.1 Pseudomonadota bacterium | reverse complement strand
ATCCAACGGCATCTGCGATCTGCTCAACACGTGCAGATGGTATTGCCCCTGGTCTAAGTAGCGTCAGGGTGTCGTCGCTATCGAGCCCGATGATGGTTGACTCAAGACCGAGTGCGCAGGGACCATCATCGAGGATTAGGAGATCGTGATCGGCAAAATCGGCCGCGACGTGGGCCGCCTGAGTCGGGCTTGGGCGGCCAGATGTGTTGGCTGATGGGGCGACGATAGGACGGCCGACGGCTTCAAGGAGTGCGCGCGCGGTTTGATTGGCTGGCACGCGCACAGCGAGGGTTGGAAGTCCGGCGGTGGCAAGATCGCAGATGCCGTTGGATAGCCGTTGAGGTGCGACAACCGTCAGTGGGCCGGGCCACAACTGCGTTACGAGACGCTGCAATGCTGGTGGAAGCTCGACCAGTCTATTTGCTGCTTCCAGCGAAGGCACATGGGCAATGAGCGGATTAAACCGGGGACGGCCCTTGGTTTCAAAGACGCGGGCTACGGCGTTTGCATTGGTGGCATCAGCGCCCAATCCATAAACGGTCTCGGTTGGGAAAGCAGCGACCTGTCCTTCTTTTATGGCGCATGCTGCCTTGGCTATGCCTTCCGGCGTTGCTTTTTGAATGTCAGGCTGCATGGTCTCTATGTGGTCGTTTGCGCGAGTTGGAAGTTGAAGGACATGGTTGCTTCTAAGGACAGTTTGAACGTGCCGGGTTCAGGTGCAGGATGTGCGCCCGATGGAACCGGTGAAGGTGCTAAGCTCGTTGTGCGCGATGTGAGGCCGGAGGGCTATCATATTCTGCGGCTGAACAGGTCCTCTAAGAAAAATGCGCTCAATCGGGCGATGTATTCCGCACTGGTCGCGGGGCTTCAAGCTGGAGAGGATGATCTGTCAATTGCCGCACATGTGCTGCTCGGTCAGCCCGGCGTGTTTTCTGCGGGTCATGACATTGCGGATTTCGCCACGGCGGTTTTGAAAGCTGGTGCGCAAGATGTTTCAGGGCGAGACTTGGCTGATAGTGTCTTGTCGGCAAGTGTGTTGGCATTCATCCGCTTGCTGCCACGGTTGAACAAGCCTTTGATAGCTGGTGTCGATGGGTTGGCCGTTGGCGTCGGCACGACGGTGTTATTCCATTGCGATCTGGTTTTTGCGACCCAAAGGTCTCGTTTTTCAACGCCGTTTGTTGACCTTGGTCTTGTGCCAGAAGCTGGATCAAGCCTTCTCGGGCCAGCTCGACTTGGGTATCTAGGGGCGTTTGAGCTCTTGGTTGCAGGTCGGGTCGTCGATGCTGATTGGATGTTGCAGGCTGGCGCGGTGAACACGATTGTTGCATCCGATGATTTGGAGACGGTGGCGTGCGATGCGGCTCATCAACTTGCGGCCAAACCGAGGGAAGCGATGCTGGCTTCAAAACTGTTGATGCAAGCGGATCGTCAGACCCTAATTGATCAGACGGAGCGCGAGATTGACGTTTTTGCCAAGCACTTGGCGTCACCGGAAGCAATGAGGGCGTTCCAGGCTTCTCTTGGTGTACAGGCTAGTCCTAACGGGCAGGCAAGGGGCTGATGGTGAAGTTGAGATGATGCAGCGTCGTAGTCTTTCAGTCGCGGTGGGTATGTTGTCGGTTTTCGCCGTCATGGTATCTGCTTCGCTTGGCCATGCTGGTTGGTTGACGCGGTTGGCGAAAGAAGCGGGCGACGCTGGGAGCGGTGCGGGCAAGCTTGGTCTGTCCGGGCTCGAAAATGGTGTCGCTCTACTGAAGAAGCTGCCTGATGATCCTGATGCGGTTCGGCTTGCCGTTCACGCTTCGCCTGAGGGGCATTGGTCGTTTGCAAATCGAGATGGTGATGTCTTCACCGCAGCAAATCCAGATGAAATGAGTCGGGTCGTTGCAAACCTTGCGCCTGATGCTGCTTCAAAGGGGACTGCAGGTCAGCTTGCGCTGTATCTCGACCCCGATGCCGTTTTCCAGAATCAGAATCGCCTGGGAGATCTGCCTGATGGGGCGAGGCTCTATGCGACCGTTGACAAGAAGGCCTATCGGTTGCTGCCGCGCGGGTCGGGTGCATCTCAGCGCTACGTGATGCGCATGCGCCAGAATGTGGAAGTGCCGGTTGTTGCACCGAAACTTTTCGAAGAAGCGGTCTGGCAGATGTCACGGCAGCTTAACAAGGCAGACATTCGCGTTGTGGCGCTTGATGAAGTGGGTGCTGATGCGTTGCGGGCGGTGCCTGCGCTCACAAAGGGAAAGACGGTCGCACGGGTTGACCGCATCAAGCCGGATCGTCTGATGTCGGCCTTTGCAGATGTCCGTGGTCAGACCGTTTTGCTCAAGGGCCGGATTGATGGTGATACGTTTGTGTTTACGCCGAGCGGCGGATCGGAGCGTCGCCTTGATGTTGCGGATCTGACGGCGGCTGCGACACGCAATGATGTCAATGTTGTCTTCCTCCAATCGTCAGCTTCACGGCAACCGGGTGGTCGGAACTGGTTTTGGCAGACTGTGGAGGTTGATGGGCTGGAGTCTGCGATGAAGCGAGCTACGTATGCTGATTTCCTCAATGCGCTCGCTGGCGATCGCGGGGCGTTCACCGTCCGTGTCCAGAGACAAGGCGAGGGGCGGGTCGTTGTGCAGGCCCTGCCAACGGCAACGTCAGCGGTGCCGCTTGGTGATGTTGTCGGTGAACTCGGAGAATGGTTTGCGACGGTGGCCTCTGAGGTTACCGGAAGCGTTGTTACGAATGCGGTCACAGCGAATTTGAACAGTAAAGAGCGTCAGAAGGAACTTGATCTTCGGTTGGTTCCAGGCGTCCCATCTGGTTACCAGTTTGCCTATATCGGAGGTATTTTTCTCGGGCTTCTCGGCTGGGGTACGTCGCGAAGCTGGTGGCGCTATGTTTGGAAGAAGGAAACGCGTTCCGAATATGGGAGTGCGGCGGGTTACTATGCGGCCCGGGTGGTTAAGTCGCTCGCATATGTGTTTGTCTTTTTGCCTGTTGTCGGCGGTCCGGCGTTCCTTGTGCATATGCTGTTGCAGGTGTGGGGGTTTGTCATGATCCCCGTTCGCATGATTTCGTGGCTGTTTGGGAAAGTTGTTGCGCGCGCATGACTGATCTTGCTGGGAAGACCGCCTTTATCACTGGTGCGAGCCGAGGCATCGGTTTTGCTATTGCGCAGGCGCTGGCGCGCGATGGTGCAAATGTTGCGATTGCTGCGAAGTCAGTGAAGGCGCAAGCCAAACTAGAGGGCACGATTTTTTCGGCGGCTGAGGCTATTGAAGCAGCGGGTGGTCATGCGCTTCCGATTGCCTGCGATATACGGGATGAGGCACAAATTGAAACGGCTGTAGCCAAGACGGTAGAGACGTATGGTGGGATCGATATCTGCATCAACAATGCATCGGCCTTGTCGCTGACACCCATTGAAGCGACAAAAGCAAAGCGTTTCGACTTGATGTTCGAGGTCAACACGCGCGGAACGTTTCTCACCACAAAGGCGTGTGTTCCGCATTTGCGGAAGTCGGGCAATCCGCATGTGGTGATGCTTTCGCCGCCGCCTGATATGCAACCCAAATGGTTTTCTGGTCACGTCGCCTACTCGATCGCGAAGTATGGCATGAGCCTTTGTGTTCTCGGGCTGGCGGATGAGTTGAAGGGCGACAAAATCGCTGTGAACGCTCTTTGGCCGAGGACCACGATTGCGACTGCTGCCGTCCAGAACGTTTTGGGCGGTGATGCTATGATGCGCATGAGCCGAACGCCTGCGATCGTCGGCGATGCGGTTCGTCTACTCGTTTCTCAGCCGTCAACCGAGTTTTCCGGGCAGTTCCTAATCGACGACAGTTTTTTGTCTGAGTTTGGCGGTGTTCAAGACTTTGATCCCTATCGGGTTGACGCGACACAGCCTTTGGCGCCCGACTTCTTTGTGCCTGATGGCTCGGTTCCGCCAGCTGGTGTTGAGGTTTTACCGATGGACGTTTTGCGGAAACAGTTTGGTATGAATTGAGTAGCCACTTGAAAATATGACGTGCTGCTTGAAATAGTCCGTGCATTTGTCTGATCAACCGCAGTAAATTGCGAGTTCACCTTTGTTTTATCCCTGCAGCACGGCCCATCTCACTGATGTCTACTTTGCTTTTGACCCACCCGATTTTTGTCGAGCATGATAACGGGCCCGGTCATCCCGAACGTCCAGACCGGATGCGCGCACTCGATCGGGTGTTCTCGCATGAGCTGTTTTCTGACTTGGTGCGCGAAGAGGCACCTCTGCGCGATGATGTTGAGGAGAACATCTTGCGTGCACATCCGGCGCACTATTTGGCTGAGCTGAAAGCGTCGGTGCCTAAACCCGGTCAGCCGTCCAGGCATCTCGATCCAGACACGGTGATGTCACCGCATAGCTGGGAGCCGGCAATGCGGGCGGTTGGTGCGGGTTTGGCAGCCGTTGATGCGGTCATGGACCAAGCATCAGCGGTCAAGAATGCCTTTTGCCAGGTTCGGCCGTGCGGGCATCATGCTGAAGCCGACAAAGCGATGGGGTTTTGCTTTTTCAGCAATGTCGCCATTGCCGGACTGTATGCAAAGGAAACCTACGGCTTGGACCGTGTTGCGGTTGTCGATTTTGATGTTCATCACGGCAATGGCACTCAGGATATTTACTGGGCGCAGAAGGATATGTTTTTTGCGTCGACGCATCAGATGCCATTGTTCCCGGGTTCAGGGGCGGTGTCTGAAACAGGGGTTGGGAATATCTGCAATGCACCTCTACGCTCTGGCGATGGTGGTGAAGCGTTCAAAGATGCATTCGAAAGCCGTGTTATCCCGGCGCTGCGGAGCTTTTCACCTGACTTGGTGCTGATTTCGGCGGGGTTTGACGCCCATGCTGCTGATCCACTCGCAAGCCTTGAGCTTGTTGAGGCTGACTTCATCTGGGCAACTCAGGTATTGTCTGATGTTGCGGACAAGCATTGTGATGGGCGGATTGTTTCGATGCTTGAGGGTGGATATGACCTCAATGCGCTTGCAAAGTCGTGCGCCGTGCATGTGCATGGGTTGATGCAGGCGGGGTCTTGAGGTCACTGTTCTGGTTACCACAAGGTATAGTCGCTGAAGCACGGGGGTGAGTCCGTCCAGCGGTTGCGGGCGTCACCCATGCCTGCATGCGGGCTATTGGTTTGGAGAATTGAGCGGATGACAGAACAGAATCGAGCTGGTTCTGATACGGGCCCGTCGGGCAAGGCTCCAGCAGGGCATGCCGACATTGGGAAGATGAGTTTTGAGCGTGCTCTCAAAGAGCTGGAAGCCATTGTTGGGCGGCTTGAGCGCGGGGACGTCGAGTTGGAAGAATCCATCTCGATTTACGAGCGCGGGGAGGCGCTGAAATCGCACTGCGACCACCTACTCAAACAAGCCGAAGCCAAGGTCGAGAAGATCACGTTTGATAAGAGCGGGGCTCCTTCCGGAACAGAACCGCTGGACGGAAACTGACGCGCTTGTGTGTGCATTGCGGCGTCAAGTTGCTGTTTTGTGCGCTAGAACAATGCCGTTATAACTGCTGCTATGCAGTGAACTCTTTTTGGGTTCTGCGAAATCAAGAAAAATGGAAGTGTCATCTTTTGTTTTTACTTGTGTCAGGCTAGGCTGACACTTCAAGCAGGACCAATGGCCCAAAACCTTGCCACTGATCTGACGCTAGACTGGACATTTTCCGATCGCACCAAAATCTGCCGCAAGGCTGCTGCCCAACTAGGATGGCTCACGTGAGTAACACCCCGCTTCTCGACACCGTCGATGTTCCTGAAGATCTTCGCAAGCTTCCTGAGAGTGATCTCCGACAGTTTGCCGATGAACTCAGGCAGGAGATGATCGAGGCTGTTTCGGTAACCGGTGGTCACCTCGGGGCCGGGCTGGGTGTGGTTGAGCTGACGACCGCATTGCATTGGGTATTCAATACGCCGGACGATCGGCTGATCTGGGATGTTGGACACCAGGCCTACCCGCACAAGATTATTACGGGGCGGCGTGATCGCATTCGCACCATTCGGCAGCCTACCGGACTGTCGGGTTTCACCAAGCGGGCAGAGAGCGAGTACGACCCCTTCGGTGCGGGTCATTCATCGACATCAATATCGGCCGGGCTCGGCATGGCCGTGGCACGGGATCTCAAAGGCGGCGAGAATAATGTAATCGCTGTCATTGGAGATGGTGCCATCAGTGCTGGTATGGCGTATGAGGCCTTGAACAATGCAGGCGCCCGTGATGAGCGATTGATCGTCATTCTTAACGACAACGACATGTCGATCGCTCCGCCGACCGGTGCGATGTCCTCGTATCTGGCGCGTGCAACATCGAGCGGTACCTACCTTTATATGCGTGACATCGCCAAGCAGTTGGCAAAGCGCCTGCCGAAGAAATGGGAACGGCGCGCGGCGCGCGTTGAAGAATACACGCGGCACCTTTGGACAGGTGGTGCTTGGTTCGAAGAGCTAGGCTTCTATTACGTCGGCCCGATTGACGGGCATGATCTCGACCAGCTCTTGCCGGTTTTGAAGAACGTTCGTGACACGAAACAAGGTCCGATCCTTGTTCATGTGATGACTGAGAAGGGCAAGGGATACGGCCCCGCTGAGGAGTCTGATGACAAGTACCACGGTGTGGCCAAGTTCAACGTGGTAACCGGTGCGCAGGTCAAGCCAAAGCCGAATGCGCCTGCCTACACGAAGGTTTTTGCCCAAAGCCTTGTGCAAGAAGCTGAGCAGGACGATCGCATTGTTGCTGTGAACGCGGCGATGCCTGGTGGGACCGGTCTTGATATCTTTGGCAAGGCATTTCCGGATCGTGTTTTCGACGTCGGGATTGCCGAGCAGCACGCTGTGACATTTGCTGCGGGGTTGGCGACCGAAGGTTACAAGCCGTTTGCGGCCATCTACTCGACGTTCTTGCAGCGCGCCTACGATCAGATTGTCCACGACGTTGCCATCCAAAAGCTTCCGGTTCGTTTTGCGATCGACCGTGCAGGGTTTGTTGGCGCCGATGGCGCAACGCATGCGGGTTCGTTTGATGTCGCCTATCTTGGCTGTCTGCCGGAATTCGTCATCATGGCGGCTGCCGATGAGGCGGAACTGAAACACATGGTGGCAACGGCTGTTGCTATTGATGACAGGCCTTGCGCATTCCGCTATCCGCGCGGCGAAGGCATCGGGATTGAGATGCCTGAGCGCGGCATTCCGCTGGAGATTGGTAAAGGTCGCATCGTGCGTGAGGGCTCAACGGTCGCGTTGTTGTCGCTTGGTACGCGTCTGGCTGAGTGTCACAAAGCTGCCGACCAGCTTGCCGGATTTGGCTTGTCGACAACGGTTGCGGACGCGCGCTTTGCCAAGCCTTTAGATACGGACCTTATTCGTCAATTGGCACTCAACCATGAAGTGCTGATCACGATCGAAGAGGGCTCTGTCGGTGGGTTTGGTGGTTATGTGCTGCACCATCTTTCCGACGAGGGGCTTCTCGATCGCGGCCTAAAAGTGCGTGCGATGGTTATGCCTGATCTTTTCCTTGATCATGGGAAGCCTAACCAGATGTATGTGGATGTCGGGCTTGATGCCGAGGGTATTGTTGCGAAGGTGTTTGCCGCACTTGGCCGCGAACAAGTCGCAAATGAACTCGGTGGCGATCGCGCCTAGTCGAGACCACGACGCTCGTCACAAAAAAGAACGGCCCTTTTCGCGCATTGCAAAAAGGGCCGTTGTGATTCAGACGGGATGTTACTTTCAGTCGAGGCTTTACTTTACCGTGATCGTAATCACTTCGCTTTCAACTGGTGGCTTGTGTGGGATGTGGTTTTGATCGCCAAGGACAAGCTGGAGGGTGTGTGTGCCTGCTGGAAGATCTAGTTTAGCTTCGGTTTGTCCGCCGCCAAAGTGCTTGTGGGTTTCATCGGCAGGAATTGAGTCTTCGTAGCTTTCAAGCTTCTGATTGATCAGGATGTGGTGGTGGCCGGTGTGCTTTTTCTCAGTGCCAGCCGGCGCAACACCCATTCCTGATAGGCCGAACTTGACCGTGACAGGGCCAGAAATCTCAGCACCGTTAGCAGGTTCGATGAAGTAGACTTTTGCGCCTTCAGGAGATGGTGTCTGGGCCTGGGCGGCTATTGCGAATGTGCCTGCGAAAGCAATTGCGAGAGCGATTTGTTTGAACATGTGGCTTCCTCTATGAACGTGCATCATCTCTGCCAAATGCTCTGCCCGCTTTGTTTTGTTGGGCCGAGCGGTTTAGGCAGGGATTTGCGAAACCATAATTAGTTACTGTACGAAAGTCGAAGCAGATCTCCTGATCATGGTGTTAAAGCAAATTGGCGGTTCCCGACAGCGTCTCGACCAGCTTCTTGTTGCGCGCGATTTGGTTATCTCACGGTCTCAGGCGCGGGATTTGATTTTGCGGGGCAAGGTTCAAGTGGCTGGGAGCATCGCGCGGAAACCGTCGCAGATGCTGGCGTCTGATGTAGAAATTACATTGGACCGGGCAGACGCTAGGTTTGTTTCGCGTGCAGCGCACAAATTGATTGCTGCTCTCGACGCGTTTTCGTTTTGCTGCGATGGCGTTCGCGCCCTTGATGTAGGCGCGTCCACCGGTGGGTTTACACAAGTCTTGTTGGAACGTGGTGCATCGGAGGTGATTGCCGTCGATGTTGGACAGAGGCAGCTTGATCCGGCACTCGCTGAAGATCGGCGGGTGCGGTCACTTGAAAAGACGGATGCGCGAAGGGTCGGTTCAGAAGGTTTGGTTAAGGCGGATCGGACAGCGCTGGTGTGCGATGTCAGTTTCATTTCGGTGACAAAGGTGTTGCCTCACGTTTTGCCGCTTGCTGTCGATCAGGCGTGGCTTGTTGTTTTGGTGAAACCACAGTTTGAGGTTGGACCAGACCATGTTGGGAAAGGTGGCATTGTGCGCGATTATACCCGACGCGAAGAGGCGGTGCAGGCTGTTTCAGATTTGTTCTCGGGAGAACCTGGATGGACAGTTGTCGGCCAGGTGCCGGCGTCGATCACCGGTGGAGACGGCAACCAAGAATACCTGATTGGAGCGCGACGTGGCTGAGCAGCAAGCAGATGACGCGACAGGGCTCTATCGCGTCGTCGGACTGGGGGCGCAGGGCGATGGCCTCTTGCGACGTCTTGATGAAGGCGGCGCTCTGGTTGCTGGCGATCCAGGCATGCATGTACCGTTTATGCTACCGGGGGAAACCGTACGGCTGACGGCAGATAGCGATGTTGAGGGTGCTGAAACTGGTGGCGGTGGTGTTCCAGCCTTGGCCGAAATCATCGCAGCGCATGAGGATCGGGTTGAGGCTGTCTGTCCCCACTTTGGTGTGTGTGGGGGCTGTGCCATGCAGCACGCGGCCCCGTCACTTTATGCTGGCTGGAAAAGCGATTTGGTTCGTGCTGCGTTTGCTCAACGCGGGCTGGCGCCCGAGTTTGCCCCGTTGATTAGCGTCGGACTTGGGGCTCGGAGACGTGTCACGCTAACGGCGGTATCGCGAGCGCCGGGGGAACGACCTATCGTCGGTTTTCATGCGGCCAAGTCACATGATGTGATAGCCATTGAGCAGTGCCCCATTGCTGACCCGGCCATTCCTGCTCTGTTGCCTCAACTGACAGATCTTGCAGAAGCACTGTCTCCACCGCGTGGTGGGTTACGGCTGCACGTGCTCGCTGCGGACAATGGCGTCTGCGTGGATTGCGAGGGTTACGGGCGCGACCTTCCAGCGACGTTCCGTGCAAAGCTGGCGGAGCGGGCGAAGGCCATGCGACTGATCCGTTTTACGATTGATGGTGACCCTGTTGCTCTTAACGGTGTGCCAATCGTC
>JBCBRD010000117.1:0-9909 GCA_039819885.1 Pseudomonadota bacterium | reverse complement strand
GGCGTAGCCAAGCCCGGACGTGACACCGAGATACTCGGCTGGAACGAGCACTATCCAGGCAACGCCTAGTGCCAACCGAATTCCGGTTAGAATGTCCTGAGCAATCGCAGGTAGAATGACAACAGTCAGAACATGCAGGGGCCGTGCGCCGAGGTTTCGGGCGACTTTGAACCAGGCTGGATCAATGCGCCGAACGCCTGCGGCCGTAGAAAAGAGAACGGGCCAAATCGCTGCGATGGCGACGAGGAAGATGATCGCGTCGTCCCAAGTCGTGAATGCGATAACAGCAATCGGCATCCACGACAGTGGTGAGATCATCCGCAGGAACTGAAATGGGATGTTCGTTGCATCATTGAGCAACTTGTTGCGTCCAACGAGTATTCCTATCGGAACGCCAATTGCTGTCGCCCACAACAATCCAAGCCCAACCCGGTAGAGACTTGGCAACGTGTCATGCAACGCCTCTCCGTTGATCACCATTTCCTGGAACCGGACCAGTGCGGGACCGGGTGCAAAATCGGCAAATGAGGCTGTGTCGGGATTGGCGGCAACGATCGCACCGCCAATCCACCAGACTGCGAAAAGGCAAGCAATACCGATGACGGACGGCACGATGGTCCGAGCACCAGTCATTACTTTCCGCGCCAACGACTGGTGCTCGGAAAGTGTGGCATTGCCCGCATCACCGCCCATCGGCGCAAATGCTGAGTTCTGTGCCGCTTCGCCGCTCAAAGGGAGACAATCTCCTCACGGTTGAAAGGATCGGCAGCATTGACGCTAGGATCGTTCTTCCACTCGGGGTATTTCTCGAGCGCGGCTTTCACGAACTCATAGTCAACGAGGTCCTTGGCGACAAACTCGGGATCAAGCTTCTCTAAGAATTTTGTGTCACCACCCACCACTGTCTCGGACATTGCCTTGACAATGAGTTTAGTTGCCGATGGATAGGGCCAGGGTTGGAAGTCGACACGCCCGTTGCCCCAATCGGCGTTCTTAATCGCCTGCGGATCTTTGTAGGACTCTTCGTCGTAGAGCGTCATAGCCCGCTCGACGATCTTGGCTGGCATCGGCAAGTACTTCTCACCATCGCGCGACAGCATGTGCGCGACTTCCTTCTTGTTTTGTGACGCGTATACCTGCGCTCGAACGACAGCGTTGATGACTTTCTGGGTCCATTCCTTCTTCCTGGATGTCACCTGTTCGTTCATGCAGACAACGCAACATGGGTGGTTCTTCCAGATGTCACCCGTAAAGCGCAGCATCTTTGCACCTGCCTTCAATTCGCCCATGGCGTTGAAGGGCTCAGCGACGATAAATGCGTCGATCTTTTTCGCAGCCAATGACGGCGGCATCTCCGGTGGGGGCATAACCTGGAGGTTGACTTCGTCAGGCGCGAGAGCCGCACCTTGTGGCTTGATCACGGGCTTCAGCTTCGAGCCGCGCAACGCGATCTGCAGCACGATGTTGTGCATGGAATACCAATAGGGCACAGCAACCTGCTTGCCGCCCAACTGATCGAATGATGTCACACCGGTGTGTTTGCCGACGACCAGCCCTGATCCGTTTGTGTGGGCCCAACACATGATCTTCACAGGGAAGTTGTTGTTGTAGCGCATCCACAAGGGGATCGGTTTCAGGAAGTGGACGAGATTGAATTTACCGGCGGCGAAGCCTTCAACGAGTGGTGACCAACCGCGGATGAGCGTTGGTCTAACCGTTTTCAGTCCCTCGTCTTCAAAGTATCCCATACCATGGGCAACAAGCAGTGCTGTCGCGTCTGTAATCGGCAGATAACCAATACGAACGACGTCATCATCGGGTGCGGCTTGCGCGACGTTGCTCAAACTTGGCAGCAACGATGACATGGCTGTTGCCAATCCACCAGCGGCCAGCATGTCCAGCGTCTGCCGTCTTGAAAAGTCAGATGGAAAGTACTCTTCGTCTGGATCAACTTCACTCGCCTGGTTTTCAAGTCCCGGTGTCTTACGTCCTGACATACCCATACGCCTCCAAAAATAAATCGACCTAACCGTTTCAACTTGCCAACGCTTCTCCTGCCACGTTGCGCAATCCGCCTCCGTCGGGCTGGAGTGCATGATCCATTCGTAATCCAGCTGCGCTTTCGTATGCCTCGATCAAAGCGTCCCGTGAGGTCTTGAACCGCTCATTCTGGTCGCCATCCGGCCCATCCTCAGCGAGTTGGACCGACGTCACGATACGTCCAGGATCCGACTGCATGATCACGGCACGATCTGCCATGAGTGCTGCCTCGTTCACATCGTGTGTGACGAGGATCAGCGTAATCCCTTGATCCTGCGCGATGCGCCGAACGTCGCGCTGCAGGCTTGCGCGCGTGAAGGCGTCGAGTGACGAGAATGGTTCATCAAGAAGGAGTGCATCGGGCTTGAGCGCGAGAGAACGCGCCAGTGCCACGCGCTGTTGTTGCCCGCCTGAAAGGTCCTGCACATTACGGTCGTGGAAACTCGAAAGCTCTACGAGACCCAACAGCTCTTCGATCCGCTTCGGCGCTTCGTTCATCCGTCGGTTAAACTGCAGCCCCAAAGCCACGTTCTGGCTGACGGTCATCCAAGGAAATAGCGATGGCTGCTGGAACATCATGACCCGGCTTGCGCAGGGCCCTTTGACCTCACGTCCGTCGCACACAACCCTCCCGGATGTGGGAGCCATAAGCCCAGAGATGATGTGCAGCAGCGTCGACTTCCCGCAACCAGATCGACCGATCAATGCGACCGCCTCTCCCGGCTCGATCGTCAACGATACACCTTCAATGGCGTTTGATCGCGTACCACGATAGCGATGGTCGATGTCTTCGATGCAGATGTGCGCGCCGTTATGCTTGGACACGTCATGCTCCAGATTTAAGACAGCGGATTGGTTTCAAGCTGTCGACATCGCGTCGTCAGCCTTTCACATTGGGTAGAAAGACCGGTCTGTTCACTGCCGTAACACTGGCATGAAACGTGCCAACTCGTTAACTCGCGTTAAGCAACTGGTTTTGAATTGTATTTTTGAATGTGACGAAATGCTTCTAAACCTCGAAGTGCCTACGAAGCTCTCAAGGTGCTGCCTTGTTTGGCACCACGGTGGTGTTGTGCGTGGTTATGGTCACTGCACCTAATTGGGCACTTCCGACGGTTTTCATGTATGGGTAAGAGGAAGGACGTCGCAACGGCGCGACTAGATGCAAAATGAGTTGCACGCAAATGGATACAGCGATCGACAACGCCACGCGGCCTCACCCACTGGTACCGACCGTGCCAGCGAGCGACAGCGCTCACGACCGCATCCTTTTTGCAGCCAGTGAATTGTTTTGCCGCTGTGGCATCAGCGCGACCGGCGTCGATGCAATCGTCGAAGCTGCTGGCACAGCGAAAGCGACACTCTACAAGACATTCGGGTCGAAAGAGGGCCTGGTTGAAGCCGTGCTCAATGCCGAGGGGCTTGCGTGGCGAACGTGGTTTTTTGACGAGCTTGATCATCTTCGAGGCAAGCCTGACGATCGACTTGTTGCGGTCTTCTCCATCCTTGAGAAGTGGTTTTCGCAGGAACGCTTCTTTGGTTGCCCGTTTATCAATGCCGTCGGTGAGTTCGACAAACAAGATGACCGCTATCGCTCGATCGCTTTGGCGCATAAGTCAAAAGTTATGGAGCGTTTGACCGAGATGGCGCGACAGGCAAGCCTACCAAAGCCATCTAAGGTTGCGCACGAGATTGGCTTGCTGATGGATGGAGCGATCGTCGCTGCTATGGTGACTCGCGATCCAAAGGTTGCACGTCACGCCAAGTCCGCAGCGCGCAAAGTTGTCGATACTGCAGCTCGTCAGGTCGACTAATTGTAGAGCCGGATGGGCTTACGTCTTGGGCGTGGAATTGCGCGTCGGCTGATGCGTATTTTGGTAATCCGAGCCGAGTAACTCTACCTATGCAGGCGACACACAGGCAGAAGCGTTTGGAATGGCGCTACTGCGATGTGCCACCACCTCCCAATTCCCGGGCTTTCGCGTACCAGCGTTCCGCCGTCTTCGCGTCGCCGGACATGCCTACAACGCCCCGGCTGGACAAGACGTCTGGATCATAACTACGGCCTAGCGCTCTGGCCCCTGCCGGATCGCCGAGGTCGCTTGCCTTCTTGTAGAACAGGCGAGCTGCGGAGATGTTGCCGTTGGCTTCTTGTGCCCCGCCCATTTCTAGGAACCTTTTGGTTTCGATAGCCGAGAAGGCTGGTCGTTGAACGGATGTGTCGCCATCGCCGGTCGGCAGGGCACCGGTCGCGGTTGGCACAGCTATAGGCGACGCACCCTGGTCGCTTCCACTTGCGGACGTAGTTGGTTGTCGGCGAATTTCCACGTCCGGTAGGCTGGGTTCCGCTCGGGCTACGAGAAGCGTGCTCCAGGTGCGTGCCAGCACGCCGCCATCTGGCGTTACGACTGCAATCGTGATCTTCCATTGCGATGGAGTGAGGTCTGGCAGGCGCAATCGCAATTGTGTGGCGTCACTCACTGGTATGGACCAGGCCCCGGGAGCGATCTCGCGCCCGTTGAGAAGCTGCGCTGCTGTTGGCAGGCCAATGATCCTAAGCTCACAGTCCTGCTGAGCTCTGTCTGCCATCACAATTGTGATCGGTATTGTGTTGTCAGTTTTTGGCTGTGTCGGCAGACTGTCGGGAACTTGAATGATCGCACCGCCAACCTTCTGCGGGCTGCTAACATCGGGGCCGACTGATTGTGCTATTGCGCCAACACAAGTCGTGACAATTAGGCCCAATACGAGGGCGATTTTAAACGCATGCTCGCCAAAGCCGCTCGGACTTGCCACCGCGCGGCTCATCCGCGTCGTGCTTAGTTTGTGGCTACGCTGCAGCTTATGACTGCGCGGGCGCACGCATAATAGCGCTGCAAAACGCAGTATCTCCCCATCCGCCATGATGGTCGTCCCTCCACCGTCTTATTGTTTTGGGAGGTATGGTCAAGAACCTCTTGTTGGTGAGAGTTACCTCACTCGCATTCAGTTGTTTTGACGTTCCACCCATTCAAGAAATTGCTCAAAGAGTTTTTGTTGTTTAATGGCATTGCCACCCGCTGCCTGTCGGAAGGCCAGTTCTGTATCAATTGGCGCGCCGGACGACGTCTGCGTTCCAATTGCCTGCGCGCGCTGTTGAGCTGCCTTGCGTTCGTTCTCAATCTTCTTCAGCAATTCAGCCGCGCGTGGATGTCGCGTCCAACCCTTGAACTCAGCAGCTAGATTTGTCTCGCGCCACTTGGGGTGCCTTGGCGGCTTCAGGAACTTTTCGAAGTTCGAAAAGAACCGGTCGATAAAACGAGCAACACGACGATACCGTTCGTTATCCTGTTTCCAATTGAATGCGACCAATACGGCACCAACCGCAATTGTATTGACGCTCTGCCCCTCTTCGAGAAGATTGGGATAGTCGTCATGGGTGAGTTCTGCTGGAAAGTAATCGCGTGCCAAGACATCGTCGAACGGCACCGGAAGGACCTTAGCTCCCTCGAACTTCACGAAATTTTTGAACGAACCCGACGGCTTCCCGGACACAAGTATCGTTGCAGCCAACTCTCCGGACTTCATTTTAACATAGGCATCGTTCTGACCCATATTGACTTCAATCGGTTTGATCCCAAGGGCAGCAAAGACTTTACGTGTCGTGAATTGACTGCCGCTTCCCGCATCTGAAAAATTGACCTTCTTGCCATTGAGATCTTCCAGTTTTTCAATCCCCGGGCCCGCAAGAATTTGCATCTCCTCATTATAGATCTTGGCTATGTAGGTGATGCGCCCCTTGATATTGCCGCCAAATTCGTTGGTGGCAGCCAGGTGGCTCATGACATCCGTTCGGCTCAACCCAAGGTCGACACCCTTCAAGTGCAGCACGTCTGCAATGTTTGAATAGGCTCCTTTTCCGATCATCGGCAGGATTCGCAGTTCCTGTCCGTCGTCCAGGACTGCGGATAGGTCATAGGCGAGATAGAGGTATGCGCCATTTGGATTGCCGGAAATCACGGAAACCGTGTTTGAATTAAGTGTCTCGGTCCACTGTCTGCGCGTTCGCTCAGCCGCTGCACGCGCACCAGTCGCTCGCTCCGTCGGTATTGCTTGGGAAAAAGCTGTCTGGTGGATGCCGCAGGAAAAGGTCGACATGAGGAAAGCTGCTGCAAAAATACTCAGCGTTTTCACAGACCAAATCGGCGCCCATGCGACGCCATTCGCCAACCTGCGAAAAGCTCCACTCATTGCAGACCCCCAAACAGAATAATTGTCACTGCACCGATAAAACGCTTTCGTCCTATTGGACATAAACACGTCTAGAATTGTGGCGTTTGGCGGGCAGCTTAATAAAAAATTGGCGGCATCGGTTTGCCACAATAAAAATCATAGTCTTCGCGTCTGAAAAGCCAATCTATTACGGTGGGAGGGGCAAAACAATCGTGTAAAATTCACTTTTAGAGCATAATTAAAATACTTGCCGAATTGATTAAACCTGCACGTTCCGGTTGTTGGGGAACTGCCGCTGCCCGGCAGCTATACACGCCCCGATCTTGGCGCTGCGCGGTTTGCTAGCGCAAAGGCTGGAACTCGTCCGATCATGCCAGTCCGCGCACGGCAAATGCACAGGCCATCATACCCAAAACGAAGAGCGGTATTCCAAATCCGCTGTACCAGATCGCATTTGCAATCGGAGCGCGGAGGAAGTGCCGCATCATCAGAACTTGCCCGATCACCAACGCTACGACGATCACTGTCGGGATGAGTTGCCCCCAGGCCAGCAGCAGCGCAATCACAACAAGCTGCGGAGCGATCATGATCGCACATGCGACCTGGGCTGCTCGGTCGGCTCCAAGAGAAACCGGGAGCGAGCGGATGCCCATTTCGCTGTCGCCTTTGATGGCTTTGAAGTCGTTCAAAGTCATGATTCCGTGCGCTCCGATGCTGTAGAGGCCGGCCAACACCAACACTTCCCAGGGCGGGAGGCTGCCGCCGAGCATCGCTGCAGCGCCAGTCACCCACGCAAGGCCTTCGTAGGAGAAACCGCAGGCAGCATTCCCCCACCACCCATTTTGTTTCAACCTAAAGGGCGGCGCGCTATAGGCCCACGCGAGCACCAGCCCGATCACCGTCGCGACTAGCACCCATGTCCCGAGTAGCGCGGCGACGAGCAGCGACAGTACGGTCCAGATGCCGGCAATGTAGAGGCCCCATAGGCCAGGCACGCGACCGGATGGAATTGGGCGGTGTGGGTCGTTGATGGCGTCGACGTGCCGGTCGTACCAATCGTTGATGGCCTGGCTCATTGCGCAGACCAGTGGACCGGCCAGGATTACGCCGAGTAGTGCGGTCGTCCAGTTGTCGACGATAGACACACCAGAAGAGACAACACCACAAGCGAACGCCCACATCGGCGGGAACCATGTGATCGGCTTGAGGAGTTCGAGCACGGCAGATGGCGCGGGATAAGACCGCATGCGCACGGGGGGCGTGCTCGTCGTCATTTGCAAAGTCTCAGCATCTCTACTCGCATGCGTTTTAGTCCAACCGCCATTCACATGCTAACGGTGTCGCTTGTCAACCAAGGTTGACAGCTTACGCTTCGCTTGTGATGAACGCGCCGTGAGGTCATGGCTGCACGTTGTCGGTCGTCGGCAATTTAAACGCCATCCTGGCCGGTTTTCACAACGGCTCCATTTTTTGCGTAGTCCATGAACGACACTCGACCTTCGCCATCTACACCAATTGGCCAGTCTTTGCCTCGGCGGCGCGTTCTCGTGCTAGGCGCAACAGGTACGATCGGGCGTGCGACCGTTCAGGCCCTTATCGAGCAAGGTCATGAGGTTGTCTGTTTCGTGCGGCCAAAAGCGGGCCTGGGGAGGAAACCATCAACTGAGGCCAGCCAACAGCTTTCCGAAAGTGCGCAGCTCAGGTTTGGCGATGTGACCAATCCGCGATCGCTTGTCGAGGATGGTTTCTGCAAAGAACGATTTGATGCCCTCGTTTCGTGTTTGGCCTCGCGTACAGGTGTTCCGAGAGACGCCTGGGCGATTGATTATCAAGCACACGTCAACGCTCTCGCTGTTGCAAAGGGTGCAGGTGTTTCACAGGTCGTTTTATTGTCGGCGATGTGTGTACAAAAACCACTGCTTGGCTTTCAACATGCCAAACTGGCTTTTGAAAAAGAGCTGGTTGAGTCAGGCCTCGTGTATTCGATTGTGCGTCCAACGGCTTTCTTCAAATCGCTGTCTGGACAAATCGATCGTGTGAAAAACGGCAAGCCCTTCCTCGTGTTCGGCGATGGGACCACGACAGCCTGCAAACCGATTAGTGACACCGATCTTGGACAATACATTGCAACATGCCTGGACAACGCTGAACGCCAAAATCGGATCTTACCGATTGGCGGACCGGGCCCTGCGATCACTCCGAAAGAACAGGGCGAGCTGCTTTTTGCTCTCACGGGTCGCGAGCCTCGTTTCAAGCGCGTGCCGGTGGCGCTTCTCGATGTGATCGTTTGGGTTCTTGGGACAATCGGACGCTTGAGTCCCACGATCGCCGACAAGGCTGAACTCGCCCGCATCGGACGCTACTATGCCACCGAGTCGATGCTCGTTCTTGACCCGAAAACGGACCGATACGATGAAAATGCCACGCCCTCTTTCGGCACCGACACACTGTATGATCACTATGCGCGCGTCATCAGCGGCGAGGCCTCAGTCGAACGAGGCGATCATGCGGTCTTTTGACCAGCCATAACGCAAGGGCGACGCACCTCGCTACGGCACGCGCAGCCCAAAGGTTAGTCGCATGTATTCGTCACGCTCTTGATTGTGCCGATGTCGCGTTCATCCGCGCGTGCCTGATTTGGAATGGATTGGGAAAGATAGCCGTCGGCTCGCGCCAAGCACCGATACATCTGTGATTAGCGAAAAGCCTCTCAGCAGTGCATCAACTCGTTGCTCATCAGTTCAAAGACAAAGACAACCTCATGCTGCCTCCGTAGCTATTGAGATCTTGAGCGCCTATTCCGTCAAGAAAACCATCGATAGACAGCGTGGTGCCACTCGGCCCTGTCATGGACACGCCGGCCTCCAGGCGCCCGCGTAAAGTGTCAGAACTCGCAACGAGACCAGTGGTTAGATCTACGATCTCAGCCTGATCAAAATCCCAGATGCCTGTCATGGCGATGTGAGGCGTGATCGTACTCTCGCCATTTTGAACCGTGGTGATCAGTTTGGGGCCAAACGTTAGTCGGCCTAATGAGACTGACTGGCTCGAGATATAAACAGACTGACTGTCGATGTAGGCTTGCTGATGCTCTTCGAAATATATCAGGCCAACATGAGGAGTAAGCTTCGAGTTTCCAACATTGAAATCGCCCGTGAGCTGTCCCTTTACGAGCCATCGCGTTGAGTCAAATTCGTCGGCGTACGTGCCAAACGGACTGACCTTATTGGCAGCCTGCCCATAAGCGATGCGACCATCAAACAGTAGGTTCTGGTGGAGTCGCGCAGCCACATATGGCCCGACCATCCATCCTGTACCTTCGGCTGAAACGCCTTCCGTGTCATCACGCTCGTTCGTCCAATCAACCTGCGCCAAGAACCCGACCAAGAACGAGGGGCTGAAGCGGTAGTCTGTGCCAATGTAGAGGAGACCAATGTCGCTCGAGGCTGTGCCGCTGTCTGACTGCGCGAGTTTACCTTCGGCCCAGATATCCAGACCTTGAGTTACGACCGTCCCTGCGAGCTGTTCGTTTCCAAGAGCCATGAGACCCGAACGCAACTGTGCCCCCCCGGCCTGGTGCTTGGAACTGATCAGCTTTTTGAGGCTTGTGCCAAACGTGATTTGATTGGTCTTTTCCGTACCGCTGGCGGTCACTCC
>JBCBRD010000116.1:0-9968 GCA_039819885.1 Pseudomonadota bacterium | reverse complement strand
GGACTGGGTCTGGTTGCTGGACTGCTGTTGGGTGTGTTCTTCACCGGTCGCAAAGGTGTTGTTGCTGCGCTTGCGTGGTGATGACGGACTTGGCCATGATCATTCTGTCCATCATGTCGGCGAAGGAGAGGAAACATCTCCGCTGGCAAATCAACTAACGGAGCTCTTTGGGCTCGTTGGTCTTCCGGCCGAACCAATCATGCGTAAGGTGTTGAATCCTCCGGTCCTTGCCGGACTGGGTCTGGTTGCTGGACTGCTGTTGGGTGTGTTCTTCACCGGTCGCAAAGGTGTTGTTGCTGCGCTTGCGTGTCTTGTCGTGGTTGTTGGTGCTGGCACTGTTTGGGCAACGCCTGCGCACGCGGGGCCTGGGCACGATCATGGGCATGATCATGGCGGTGGAGGTGGGAGTGCGGGTGTCAATGGGGATGCGCCTCAGCGGTTGGTGGATGGGTCGGTCTTCGTGCCGAAGCCGACGCAGCGCCTGCTTGAAATCAGAACTCGTATTCTGGCCCCGGAAACTGTGCGGACAACGTCGCGGCTGATTGGGCGCGTTGTTTCAGATCCGAACCGCAGTGGTCTCGTGCAAAGTACGATTGGTGGCCGTGTAAAACCACCGAAAGGTGGTTTGCCGGTGTTGGGTCAACGCGTGAAGGCCGGAGATGTGTTGGCTTTCATCGAACCAGCATTTGCAGCGATTGATGCCTCCGATGTGCGCCAGACTGCCGGTGAACTTGAACAGCAGATGGCGCTTATCGTAGCGCGCATCGCGCGGCAGGAACGATTGGTTGCGAAGAATGTGGCCAGTCGTGCAAACCTGGAAGACCTACAAATTGAATTGAAGGGACTGGAAGCGCGGAGGGCTTCGCTTTCGCAAAGTCAGCGGCAGGCTGAAACCCTTGTCTCGCCTGTCGATGGCATTGTTGCTGATGTCCGGATGGCTGCGGGGCAGGTCATCGCCACGACTGACATTCTGGTTCATGTGCTTGATCCGACAAGCCTGTGGGTTGAGGCAGTGACGTTTGAAACTGGGTTCCCCGTTGCCGATGCTGCCGCCCGTGCGAAAACCGTGGGTGGGGCTTTTTTTGATCTCAAGTTCATTGGCCGAAGTCGCGCGCTGCAACAGCTTTCCACGACGTTGCAGTTTCGAATCGACAAGCCGAACGACAATTTGAGTGTTGGCGCGCCAGTAAAAGTTCTGCTTGAGAGTGGTGACCCGATTGAGGGACTGATTGTGCCTCGCGCTGCTATTGCGCAGGCCCCCAATGGCCAGTCCGTTGTGTTCAAACGGCTGGAACCGGAGCGCTATGAGCCCGTGGCAGTGCGACTAGAGGACATTGATGGTCAGCGCGTGAGGATCATCGCTGGGCTTGAAGCTGGGGCACAGATCATTGTGCACAATGCGCCTCTCGTGAACCAAATCCGTTAGGGGGCAGTCACAATGTTCAAGGCTCTCGTTACACACAGTCTCAACCAGCGCATGTTTGTGATTGCGGCGTCGCTGCTTGTTGCGCTCTACGGAGCATTCACGATCCAGCGGCTGCCGGTGGATGTCTTTCCCGATCTTAACCGTCCGACCGTTACGCTGCTCACCGAAGCGGATGGGTACGCCCCGCAAGAGGTTGAGCAGCTTGTGACATACCCGCTGGAAACCGCACTGAACGGTATGCCGGGTGTGATTAGGTTGCGGTCGGTTTCGAGTGTCGGGTTGTCGATTGTCTATGTGGAGTTTGACTGGACAACGGACATCTACCGCAATCGCCAGCTTGTCGGTGAGCGACTGGCTCTTGTACGCGAGCAGTTGCCCGCAGGGATACGTCCTCAGATGGGGCCGATCACCTCCATCATGGGTGAGATTATGCTGGTCGCGATTACCGGCAAGACAACGTCAGCAATGGAACTGCGCGAGATTGCAGATTTCGTTATTCGACCCCAGTTGCTGACGGTCTCGGGTGTGGCCCAGGTCATACCGATCGGTGGAGAGGTGCGGCAATATCGGGTTAGTCCCGACTTGATCGCAATGCAGCGGTTGAACGTCACTCCGGCGATGATTGAGCGAGCGATCACAGAGTTCGGGACAAACAGCGGTGGCGGTTTCATTGATCAACACAGTCGTGAGTTTTTGATCCGGAACCTTGGCCGCACCACAAAGCTTGAGGACTTGCGCAATCTCGTTATCGAGATGCGCGGTGCGCGCCCAGTGGTGCTGCATCAGGTGGCTGATGTGGATTTTGCACCGCGTGTCAAGCGGGGCGATGCGGGCTTTCAGGGTGAAGTCGCTGTGATTATGGGCGTGCAAAAGCAGCCCGGAGCAGACACCGTTTCACTGACGGAGAAGTTGGAAGAAGAACTCGACAAGATCCAGCGGGCGATGCCTGAGGGTGTCACGGCTAACCGAGTACAATTCCGCCAAGCGACGTTCATCGAGACATCCATCAAGAATGTGAAATCGGTGTTGGTTGAAGCTGCCATTGTCGTTGCACTCGTATTGATTTTGTTCTTGATGAATTGGCGTGCAACGTTGATCTCGCTGACGGCCATTCCGATTTCGATTTTGATCACCGCCGTGGTGTTCCAGGCCTTCGGTCTCTCGATCAATACGATGACGCTGGGTGGGTTGGCGATTGCCATCGGCGAGTTGGTTGACGACGCTGTTGTCGGCGTCGAGAACGTGTTGCGCCGATTGAAGTTGAATGCGGCGTCCGACAACCCGAAACCGCGCTTGACGGTGGTTCGGGATGCGTCACATGAGGTGCGTTCGAGCATTGTTTATGCGACGGCCATCGTGGTTCTTGTGTTCGTGCCGTTATTTGCAATGAGCGGGTTGGAGGGGCAATTGTTTCGCCCGTTGGGCGTGGCCTACGTTGTTTCAATCTTGGCGAGTTTGTTGACGTCCATCACGCTCACGCCGGTGATGTGCTACTACCTTCTTAAGGCACATGACGTCAAAGCTGATGAGGACACCTTTGTCGTTTCCGTTCTCAAGCGAGGAAATCGCCGACTGCTTGGTTGGACGTTTGCGTATCCGAGGTTTGTAGGGGGCGTTGTTGTCTTCGGTGTGTTGAGTGCATCCCTTCTTGCAACGCAATTACCACGTGCTTTTTTACCGCCGTTCAATGAGGGGACGATGCTTGTGTCGGTGATGTATAATCCCGGCATTTCGCTGGCGGAGTCCGATCGACTTGGGTCTATTGCCGAGCGACTGATTATGGACATTCCAGAAGTGAAAACGGTTGGTCGGCGCTCGGGCCGTGCCGAACTCGATGAGCATGCGGAGGGTGTGCACTCAAGTGAACTTGATATTGATCTGGAACACTCGGAGCGAACACGGGATGACATATTTGAAGCGATCCGCGAACGGTTGGCGGTGCTGCCTGCTGCGGTGAATGTTGGACAACCTATTTCTCACCGGCTCGATCACATGCTGTCCGGCGTGCGTGCGCAGATTGCCTTGAAAATTTTTGGTGAGGATCTCGATCGTCTACGGACACTTGCTGCTGATATGCGCGGGCGACTAGCAGGGATTCCTGGTCTGGTTGATCTTCAGATTGAAAAACAGGTGTTGATCCCGCAATTGCAAGTCGTGCCGGATTACGAGCGCGCAGCACTCTACGGGGTGACACCGCCAGAGCTAACCAAGACGCTGGCTAGTCTGACCAATGGGCGGACTGTTTCTCAGATCATCGAAGGCAATCGTCGTTTTGATGTGGTAATGCGATTGAAGGATGAAGACCGTTCGACATTCGGCCTTGGAGAGGCGCTGGTGGCGACGCCTTCGGGCTACGTTCCGTTATCTCGACTGGCTGACGTGAAAGAGAGTGAGGGGCCGAACCAGATTTTGCGCGAGAACCAGCAACGACGGATTGTCGTGCTTGCCAATGGTGATGGCGAACGGGATATGGCGGCGATTGTTGCGGATATTCGACAGGTCATCTCGGAAACCGAAATGCCCATTGGGTATGTCACGCGTCTGGAAGGTCAATTTCAAGCACAAGAAGAGGCGACACGGACGATTGGTTTGTTGTCACTGCTCTCGCTGTGTTTGATCTTTCTTGTGCTCTACAGTCGCTACAACTCATTCACGCTTTCAGCGATTGTGTTGACGACAGTTCCGTTGGGGATCATCGGCAGTGTTGCGGCGCTGTGGATCGCCGGTTTGCCATTCTCGGTAGCCAGCCTGATTGGCTTTATCACGCTTGCTGGCATCACTGCGCGAAACGCTATTCTGAAGGTCTCTCACTACATCAATCTTGCCCTTCATGAAGGCGAGACGTTTGGTCGGGATCTCGTGGTGCGAGGCTCGTTGGAACGATTGTCGCCCGTGTTGATGACGGCTGTTTCGGCTGGGTTGGCATTGTTGCCATTGATGATTGCGGCTGACGAGCCGGGCCGAGAAATACTGCACCCACTGGCTGTGACAATCTTTGGTGGGCTGATTTCGGCAACTCTGATTGATACAGTTTTGACGCCGTTATTGTTCTTGAAATTCGGGCAAAAGCCGCTTGAACGGATTGTCGCCGATCATCATGCGGCCATTGTGTCGCCCACTGATCGTGGGCAGGCTACGGTTGAAGCATTCTAAAGCTATGGAACGTTTGGGGAGAAATGACGTGAAACTTAAGTGTCTGATGATTGGTCTTGTGTTTTCAGGAATTGCATTGGGGCAGGTTGCCGTTGCTCATGATGACAGCGTGAAAGCGAAACCCATGCATGGGGGGCAACTCGTTGAAGACGCTGCATCCCACACTGGTATTGAGATGGTGGCGAGCGCGTCGGCTCTGACTTTTCATGTGACTGAACATCTCAAACCACTGGATGTAACGGGTGGGGCGTTCAAGGCAATTGTGCAAACCGATGACGGCATGAAGATGCATTCTCTGGTCACGGAAGGCAGTGTCTTGACGGCGAAACTGAACGTCCCGTTGCCCACAGGGGCGCGGATTGCGTTTACCGGGAAAGATAAGGACGGCCAGGTGTTTCAGGCGCGCTTTGTGATGCCGTGACTGCGGTTTCGGGTTGTTTGCCGGTTGTTCGTGTGTTGCTGCAACACTGAAAGCTGCATCTATTTAACAAAGCCGGTGAAAAAGTGTGCCCTCGCGACAATGCGTCGAGGAAACGGGATTGAACTGCGCAGGCCATGTGGTTATGGTCCGCGCCTGATCCTTAGCGGATCACGTGTTGGGGCGTCGCCAAGTGGTAAGGCACCGCTTTTTGGTAGCGGCATTCGGAGGTTCGAATCCTCCCGCCCCAGCCAGTCTTCTCAAGTCGCTATAACGTGGCTGGTTGTCGATGGCGGTCGGGAACTACGCCGTGGTCTCAGGCGGTTAGGCGAGGTCGGATCGGCAAGCGCTGGGCAGAGACTAATTTCCGGACGTTTGCGACAGACGAACACAGCCCAGTCTCTGTTCGCCCATTTCGCCAAAGGCGTTCTGCCTCAGGATCTCAGGAGTCTCTCGTTACCAACGCCTGCCAACCGGTCACGGAAGGTGCCGCAGAAACGGTTGTCGTCCAGTTCCCAATGCGTGCTCGCTCGCCTGCCGATGCGATATGAGAGGCTGTGCTTTTTCTTCGCTGAGCTCTGCGCCGTTTACGGAAACGTGCCCCTTCTCAGGTGCCAACTTCCAGGCGTCGGGCCACCACTGCATCCGGTCAATCGTGTAAGCGACCTCGGGCAGCTCCGACTTCATTGACACTAACCTAGCAGCGGCCTGGTGTTCTGGCCCGATCGTTCCCCGCAGCTTGAAATCGAATGCAGTCTGGGTTCAGATTATGGCGACGCGGGTTTCTCCTGCCAGTTCAGCCCATTGGGACCAACATGGCCGTATACCTCAGACGACGGTTTGCAACATACGGTAACAGTCCGTGCTCGTATGATTTGCAGTAATGGAGATGTGCTCGCAATGGCCGCGGAAGAAGGGCTCGGCGTTATTCTTGAACCCGCTTCATCTACGGAGCGCGATTGGCGAACGGCACTTTGGAAGCGGTGCTCAATGAGTTAGGTTTTTCGATATGGCGGCCTACGTCATTTTCTTGCCAAGCCGACTTTTGCCCTCGCATGTCTGTTACTTGATCAAAGGCATCGTGAATCGGTTCAATGGCACCGACCCTTGGGAGGCCTGGCGTCTGAAGCCACGATCTGGGTCCGTTGAGGTTTGAACGCAACGGTACCTCAAGGCAGCGCTATGTCTGACCTTGCAAGGACCGGAATACCTCGCGCGCTACCAGAAACCAGCAGGCGCGGTCATGCAAACCTGCAAGACAGATTTAAGCAAGTGCTGCTAGAACGCGCTCGGGGGTAAAGGGCATGTGACGTAGACGTTTGCCGGTGAGGCGCGCGAAAGCATTTGCAATGGCGGGTGCGACCATCGGGGTGCCGACTTCGCCAACTTGAAGCGGTTCTGGCCCATCTCTTATGAGTTCGACGGTAATCCTTGGTGTCACGTTGGCGCGCAGGATCTGGTAGTCGCCAAAGTTTTGTTCTTCGACTTCACCATCGACAATTGTGACTTGTTCCTTCAGCGCACTCGACACCCCAAAAACAATACCCCCTTCGATCTGGTTCAGCGCATTGTCTGGCGCAATAATGAGACCTGCATCAATCGCGGCCCAGAAGTTCTCGACGCGGATCTCGCCCGTTTCGCGGTTAAGACGGATTTCAGCGATACCGGCGGCCTGGGCATTACCATAGCCTGCGTAGGCGAGGCCGAGTGCTGTATCAGAACGCCGCCGCGACCAATCTGCCATCTTCGCCACGGTCCGCAAGAGCCGCTGACCGCTGGCGTTGTTAGCGGTGTGCGAGATGCGGAATTCTAACGGGTCCTTTCCGGCCTTTGCCGCAAGTTCGTCCATGAACGCTTCGGCCGCGAAGGCTGTGTAACTAGCGCCGATCGCTCGCCAGGGGATGATCCGTGCACGCCTCTCGGCAATGACGTGCTCCGCCAACACATCGGCAAAGTCATAGAACTTGTTTTCCGCACCACGCATTGAGATGATGTCTTTCGGCTCGACCTGCTCCCAACGGCGCGGGTTGAAATAGGCGATCACTGATGGCGTCGCAACGCGATGATGCCAACCTGTCACCTTTCCGCTGTTATCGAGCCCGGCCGACATGCGTTGTGCAGCCGTTGGTCGAAACCAACCGAACTTTAGATCGTCTTCGCGAGTCCAAACGACTTTTACAGGTCGGCCGGCTGCCTTGGATGCGAGAAGCGCATCGCGAACATATTCCTGGGTAAGGGCGGTGCGACGGCCAAAAGAGCCGCCCATTGTCATCATGTTTAGCTTGATCCGGTCAGCGGACGTTTCTAGCACACTTGTCGCGGTGGCCGTTGTCCAGCTCTGCGTTTGTGTGCCAGCCCAGATTTCTGCGGCCTTCCCATCGGCGGTTACCGAGGCCACAACGGCCATGGGCTCAAGCTGTGCGTGGTATGCGTAGTCAGATTTGTAGGTGTTTGAAAGCTGGTGCGATGCATTCAAGATCTTTGATTTTGCATCTCCGGTTTCGTGCCAAACCGCAGCCTTGGCATCGCTTTCAGCCGCAGTGGCGTAGGCTTCAAGGTCTTGCGTACTGTTTGCTGATCTTAAGGCCGAGGTTGAAGTCCAGGTCACGTTAAGTCCGTCACGTGCTTCAAATGCTGCCCACATTGTTTCGGCCACTACGGCGATGCCGTCGGGCAGGGTAACAACATCGACCACCCCCGTTGTGCTCTTCGCAGTCTGGTCATCTATTGAAGCCGGTGTCTCACCTTCCACCGGTGCACGTAGGACGGCTGCATAGAGCATCTCCGACACACGAACGTCGATCGCGAAAGTGGCCGTTCCGTTCGTTTTGCTTGGGATATCACGGCGTGGCACACTTCGACCGATCAGTCGGAAATCGTCGGGCGATTTCAAATCTGCTGTCTTTAAGTCCGGAATGGCCGTTACGAAATCCGATCGAACCGCGAGCTCTCCGTAGCTAAGTTCTTGTCCGGTTTCAGGATCGATGACTTTCCCTGGCGCAGTATGAAGACGCTTGGCCGGCACAGACCAGGCTTTGGCTGCAGTGGCGATCAACACGTGCCGCGCCTGCGCACCTGCCATCCGCATCGGCGGCATGTAAGCGTATACGCCTGAGCTGCCGGCAGTGTATAGAAAGCCACCGAAAATGGGGTTGCCAAAACGCCGATCGTCGGAATTGAGTTGCTGAATGCGGACACGCGCCCAGTCGGCGTCAAGCTCCTCTGCGAGCATCATCGGCAGGTAGGTTGAACTGCCTTGACCCATTTCTGTTGATGGGAAGATGATGTCAATCGCGCCATCGCCGTGGATCGTAAGCCAAGCATTGGGGCTCGTATTTTTTTCGATACCCGTAACATCCTCATCGGCTGCGTTCGCTATTGTCTGCAGACCGGATCCACCGATTGCGAATGTCAGCGCGCCGATGCCTGTGAGCAATTCACGACGGCTAATGGGAACATTTCCGTTTGCGCCAGATGTCGGTGTGCGTTGATGTATGAGCCTTGGCCGGGTCATGATCATGTCTCCCGGCTTGCGCGTTCGATAGCGCGCTCAATACGGGTGTAAGTCCCGCAACGGCAGAGGTTCTGGCTCATCGTTTCTCGGATTTCATCGCGCGAAGGGTTAGGGTTCTTTGCAAGCAGATCGGCAGCCCGCATGATTTGTCCGCTCTGGCAATAGCCGCATTGGGGCACCTGTTCGGCAATCCAGGCTCGTTGCAGGGGGTGATCGTTTTCGGGTGAAAGGCCTTCGATGGTCGTCACTTCCCGCCCTTCGATGTCTCCTACTGTCACTAGACATGAGAAGGTCGCGTCTCCATCGACATGGACTGTGCAAGCGCCGCACATACCGATGCCGCACCCGAACTTGGTGCCAGTCAGGCCGATGTCCTCCCGGAGGGCCCAGAGTAACGGTGTCTCAGCTGGTGCGCTGCTCTCGACGTTCGCGCCATTGAGTTTGAACTTCGTCATGTCTGACCTTTAAGGTTCGACAAATCGCGGACAAGTGCCAGTGTTCGCAACCTGTGTGTTGCACCGCTTGTTGGGTCCCTGCTCGGTGCAGATATGGGTGTGTGGTAGACGGGAGAAAAGTACTCTCCATCCAAAATTCTGCTTTTCTGGAACACCCAATCTACGACCGTGCAGATGTTGCTCTCGCTTGTTGGGGTGGCCAGCGGCTGATCGATGGCGTCATCTCTGTCGCCGCAGCGCGCATTCGCATGGCAGTGAGGTGGACCTTAACCAAGTCTGTCAGTCCGACATCGGCATCCATTTACTCTTCTAGGTTTAGCGAGCCCTTGATGTATGAAGTCAGTTGACGCCCTAACTCGGGCAGTTGGGATATTCCTGGGCGGTGTCGGCGCTTTTCACAGGGGTCGTGCCTTTCGGCCTCTGACAATTTTCTGACATGCTCTCTTTGCTGCCAGTTATTCTCGACGAGGTGCGAAACGCTTTGAATGCGGCGCAAAGTCAGGCATTTTTGGCGTTTCCGGCAATCGGCTGCAGGCTGAGAACGCTACTGTATTGGGCAACTGGCTGATTGGACAGAATTCGTTAGACTGTTCAACCCGAACATGATGATCGTCGTACTGGCGGAGTTAGATGTGCGCGCGGGTGCGGCTGGATAGGAAGCGGTGTGCCTGCAGTCAACTTCATCAAACGCTTGCTACGGCCGAATACGATTGTGGTGGGCTTGGTAACCGTACCGCTCATCCTCATCACCGTATTGGCCATCCGAACG
Source organism: Pseudomonadota bacterium (assembly GCA_039819885.1). Taxonomy (GTDB): domain Bacteria; phylum Pseudomonadota; class Alphaproteobacteria; order Rhizobiales; family Hyphomicrobiaceae; genus JBCBRD01. Next base: position 233 of record JBCBRD010000116.1, on the reverse strand, counting down.
ATCATTGCCGACAAAGCGGCGTCGCTTGCTCGTGCGGGCGAAACTGCTCAGCAAGTCGCAAAGTCGTACGCTGTTCAGCTTGATAGTGCCGTCAATCAGATTGCGTCAAACCGGCTCAACAGTGTCGCAGAACCACTGTCGATAGCTAGTGATCCTCTCACTTTTCTGCACCGCACTTTGATCGTCTCCAAAAACGCCAACAGCTCAGGAGCAGCGCGGATTTCTCCCGCCTC
>JBCBRD010000115.1:0-10293 GCA_039819885.1 Pseudomonadota bacterium | reverse complement strand
TGGTGCAATTGCCATCGCAAATGACGGGCTGTTGCTGTCCGCACGCGCAGCGGTGGTCGCCACAGCCTCTTCCACAACATCAGCGCCAACGCCGTGCGCCTCGGCAGCCACTTCCGCCTTGGGAGCGATGTACCCGCGCGCAAGAAGATCATTGGAACTGGCATAACCCTCACCAGCGGTGCGTGCCGCAGCCGCTTGGCGCATAAGCCAAGCAACACCAAAAGCGAACATCACGGCCGCAGCGATGATGCCCAAACCTGGCGCGGCAAACGCTGTCGTCCCGAAGTAGGGCATCGGGATTGCGTTCTGGATGGCCGGTGTTCCGGGTAAGGCTGACATCGTGAATGTAAAGGCACCCAGCGCAAGTGCTGCCGGGATAAGCCGTTTCGGGATCTGACTGGATCGGAACAGAGCGGCGGCAACCGGGAATACCGCAAAGGCCACGACGAAAAGCGATACCCCACCGTATGTGAGAACACCGCAGCACAAAACAACAGCAAGAATGGCATTCTCAGGACCAACGAATTCGACAATCCGATCGGCAATCACGGTTGCCGATCCGCTGTCTTCCATCAGTCGACCAAACACCGCACCAAGCAAAAACAAGGGAAAGTAGGAGATGATGAACTGCCCCATCGCCCCCATGAAGACCTGCGTGTAACCTGCCAGCACGGGAACACCGCCTGAGACGAAGGCTGCGGCAAGCGCCATGACCGGCGCCAGCAGTAAAAGCGACACGCCGCGATAAGCGAGATAGATCAAGGCACCAAGGGCTGCCAATACACCGACCACACCCAATAGACCCGACATCGCTATCCCTCACGAAGCATTGCGCCGCAGCATTCAGGTGTGAGTTAAGTGATTTTTTTCGCCGCGCAACAATCGTTGCGCTTTGACTGGTCGCGCCAGCGTGATCGACGACGGCAGATACGGCCGGAGAACGCCAAGCCTCCAAGTCACAGCACGACGCAACCGCCCCTGAACGCACCCAAACGAACGAAGGCGCTGCAACAGCAGCGCCCTCTTTTCAGTTTCAAAACAAATGAGATGCGGGAGGGTTCAATATCTCAAAACAAAGCAACCAAGTCATGATAACGCATTCATATCGCCCGCCGGTGATCGGGGTGCATACTGCGGCCGAGGATATCATCGCAGCGGCGCGAATACACGCCAACAGCTGCCACATAAATTTCCCTCACCTAACGCACACAACACGAGTGAGGGAATTTGACTTTGCCTCTAGTCGGCAGAACAAGGACGGAAATTCACTCCATCTCCATTCAAAAGAAGTTCAACCTCTTTTCGATAACTGTCCTTAGCTCCCAAGGGGCGCACACCGCCGTCACGCCAAGTCCCGTATTTAACTTTTTTGGGATGAAGCAACTTTGCATGATAGCGCTCTCTCATCCCCTCAACAGCTCTACGATGGGATTTCTCTGAATACTCCATCTGCAGCCAACGCAATCCAGCCTCGCCGTATTTCTGGAAATAACGACGATGCTGTGTGCCGCGCCAACGCACGTAGTCGCGTACCAACTTATGATATGTCCATGCAGCCTCACGTGAACACTGATCCAATCGACACACTCTTTCAGCTGCAATCAATGCTGAAGCTAGCTTGTTCGCAGACTTCATCTCGCGCGCAACGGCACGGCCTCGCGGTCGCCTGAATGCCCCGTGACGAGACAACACTGGTCGGCCGAAACACTGATTTGAAGAGGCTAAGGTTCGATCTTCCCCTTCAGCAAACCCACTCAACAGAGCAAAACCTGAAAATAGAAAGGCGACCGCAATAATAACAAGTTTCATATACTCAATACCCATGGCAATAATCGACCGAAGTTTGTTTTTAATCGACCTAACCGCTCAACCTAACCACAGGCCTGCCTCGTCACCTCAACATCCTTCAAGTATTTTTTTATTTCACGCGGCATCCACCAACCAAAGTCCGTTCTTTTAAGATATCCATCGGCATACAATTTCTGCATGACTTTAACGACATCAGGACTTGGCAAATTTGGCCTACGCTGCTGAGCGCTCATGTCTCGCCTTCTACTCTTTAACGTCATCTGCATGCCCCACTCCTCAATTGGTGAGTGTTTTCTATTGGGGCCGATGTGCTTTTCCCAACCCTTTAAAAAGGCATCCGCCACCCGAAAATAGGCGATCAATTCAGTAATCAACTCACCACGATGCTCTGGGCTTTCACAGAAGCGATGACGTTCACCCCTCATCGAGCAGGTTAGATAGCGTCCAAAACCATAAACTGCGACACGGCCAAGCCTACCACCAAAGGCCGGGTCACGCCCAAGATTGGCCTGCGCCCGAGCTGACAATGGCGGGAGGCAGCGGCCCATCACGTCTGTCATCATTTGTGAGCGTTCATACTGCGCGCCAGGAAGCTGTTTATAGACAGACCCTTCAGAGATGGTGATTGGCCCATATGGAATATCGATCACTTTGTACGGAACGGCCTGCGCGCCTGATCCGCCGACGACATATGAAAGTGCAAAACATATCGCAACCACTCCCACCATAACGCCACAGCCCGCAATACCCATCAAGAGGCCATTGAACGTCTCGCTCCCCCTTGAAGAACTACGTCTTTCACTAACGATATCACGGGCAGAACGTGATGGTGCGCTTCGCTGTCTTTTCATCCCAATGCAATCCTTATCTAAAACCTGTCAGCGCGAGCAAAAATCACGGAAAGTCGGAAGATTTCTTATATTTTTTCCATCGTGAGATACTTTGTGATCATCAACGTAAATCCGTTCTGCATTACGGATAGCTGATATCTTAACCGCATGACTTCGCACTCGAAAATGCTTCGACCACAACCGAATTGCACTGCAAAACGCATACTTGTCGGTACCGTTTAAATAGTGGTCGGACTTGGTTGTATTAAAAGAGTCGTAAGGCGCAACACGGAATCCAGCGAGAAGCCCAGGATACCCACCTTCCACATCGATCGGGGAGCTACTTTCGAGTGCAAGTACCGCACGAGGTTTTCGACTAGACGTTTCCAAGTCTAGTTCAACAGGACGACCAGCAATCACAAGAACGCCCGTTTTCTCAGCCCACTTGATATCAATTTTCGTACGATGATAGCCGGGCTTTTGGTCCTGCTCGCTATCGAGAACCTTTGAAGCAGTTACGTCGTAATCAAGGACAATAACACGCAAGGACCGTGCAGCGGAGCGTGACTCTCCTTCATAGGCTGTAATTTGAATTAGGCTGTCTTTCTGTTTCTTGATTTCTGCTCGGCTCGGATTCACTGAGACACCTGGATTTCGATGCATCCGGTCAAGCATTTGACTGCCGATTTTATCTCTGTAGGACTGATTGACGCTACCAACCCACACCATTCCGATGAGAGATAGCAAGACGTTAAGCCCCATAAGTCCTGCGATAATGATCAGTAGTGCCTTCATAAACAATTTTCGAGATGAAGAATTTGTCTCGCCTCTGCACGTCAAATTACAATGCATACAGAGTATCATGGTCACATAAACCAAGAATTACAATTTCGTATGTCGAGGGTTGAAGTCTGTTCCACTGCGAAACGCTGGGTGAGAACAGCATCTACTACGAGGTAATAGCGTTGAAGAATTGAAACAAAAAAGCCGGGCGCAATTTTGCGCCCGGTCAATTTTCTCTAAAGCTGGCCACATCAAACACGACGCAGCCGTTGATCAAGTTACAGCCCGGCGATGTTACCGCTGGTCTTGTAACGCTTCCACGTCACAATGACTTTCGCACCAACCTTCGTGCGGTTGTAAAGATCGATCGCATGATCGTTGTACATCCGGACGCATCCCGATGAGGCCGCTTCACCGATGGTCCACGGCGCATCTGTTCCGTGAATACGATAGAACGTATGACCCAGATAAAGCGCTCGCACACCAAGTGGGTTTTGCGGATGCCCGCCAGGAACATAGCTCGGCAACCTCGGATTACGCTTTAACATGGATTGTGTCGGGCGCCACGCGGGGTTCTTTCTCTTTTGCGTGACCCGCAGCACACCATCCCAACGGGCAATCGCTTTCGGAATGCCGATCGGATAGGAGATCGCTTGGCCCTTTCGCACGATCTTGTAGAGCCGACGATCAGCGAAACTGACAATGATCGTGCCAGGGCGCTGCGATGTTTTGATCGACACCATTTGCTTGGACAGCTTGCCACCGCCGAAGAAGTCCTGTGCTTGCGCACTTGGTGCGGTGATAGCGAATAAGGCTAATGCTGCCGCCACAAAAGCAATAATCCCCAACTTGCCTGGTTCACGCACAATCGCAAACGAAAGCGGTTGTGCCGTCAAATGGGCTTTGGCTTCTGCAAACGTCTCGGTAATCCGGCTCCAGAGTTTTGGGACCGTGTAGAGATCGCCACCGCCACGAACTAGCAAGACAAACCCAGCAGCAAAGAATGCGAATTCCCGCTTGATTGCGTTGAGGTTAGCGATGAGTGACTTGTCAAAGTTCAGCTTGCCGAACATGTAGATCAGCATCATCAAGATGAGGGCACCCGCTGCCACACGCGCCGCGCGACCATCAACGATCATGGCAATACCAGCAACGATCATCAAAAGAGCGGGCATGCCGAAGTCTTTGATGTTGGCCATGCCGGCAAAGAACCCACCGACCAAAAGCGTGGCAGCCAGCGACAGCCGCAATAGCAAGCCGAGATGATCCCAACTGACCAGAGGTTTCACGACCGATGGTCCCATCAACCGTTGATCAAGGCTGCGCGCGCCCGATCCCAGATTGAACAGAATGAACATCAACCCAGACAGCGAGATATCCCGGATCTGCACCAGCAGCGCAGGGGCGAGATACGTCTTCTCCGTCACTTCCACACCAGGGGTGAGGACGACCGGCAATGAGAACACGAATGTCCAAAGTAGGAACCCGTACAGCAATGCGAGCGGGCGTACGAACAGACCGACCAACAAGGCCAGTCCCGAAATCAACTCAAAAGACGACAGAGCCGTCAGGAAAGCCCAAGGCGTAAACCATGCCCCTGCGCCAAACAGATACTCAAGGAAGAACGTGTTGATGTAACCCTTCGGCCCCGTGTAGAGCGCGACAATGGCATCAGATCGGGCGGGATCGATAAGCTGCGAAAGCTTGCTCCAGCCGCCAATCGTAAAGACGGCTCCGAGACCCAATCGAAGAATAAGCGCAGTCATTTCGTTTGTGGCGAACTGAGCGGTTGACCCGCCCATGCTTCCGCCATCCGGCACCGCAGGCCGGCTTGAAGTCGAAGTCATGATCAATGATCCTCAGTAGTCGTGCACCGTCCATCCGTTCCGGTCGGTTCCAGCACGCGTGCAAATACCCAAAAGCAAGTTGAGTGACGCCAAGCCATCCGCCGTGCCATCGCACAGTGATGGTCGCGTCGTCAGACAAAAAGGTTCAGCTTCGGGGAGGAGGAGGATCGAGAAGGCCGATGTGCGAACGCAGAACGTTCGCGTCATAAATCGGCCGAAGCAGCAGCGGTTTGCAGCTTGGCAACGGAGGGGTTGCGGCTTGATCGATGGCAACCAACTGTTGAGGCCCGCAGACGCCGATGCGCTTACACGAACAGTGGGGCCTTTCGTCCGGTGCCTTCGCCATCACGGGCAAATCGATATCGGAGAGATCGGTAAGGCCCGTGGCCAACGTACCCTGATCCACGAATGCAGGCATAGGAGCGGCCGACAACTCGGAAGTCATCGCCGTCAACATTACCACAATCATGAAGAAGGGTCGTGCCCACATGTGCCTTCATCCCACGTTCAACTCCCGAAGGATGACACAATTCGCGGCAGCGCACAAAAGCAACTTGGCTCACGCTTGCGTGAGTGTTTCAACTGGGCAACAGCATTGATCATGTTCAGGAAAAGCATGAACGGTTTTCCACCCGGAACATGATCCAAAAAAGGACTAGGGCGCGGTTTTTCTCCGATTGAAATGCAAAAAGCGCACAAGAGTTTTCAAACACATGGCTTCAAAAAGTGAAAACGTTGCAGACTATCCAAGACCTCCCGCGCTCGAGCGGGTCGATCTCGCAATCGTTGTAGAATTTGGCGGCAAGCGCGTCGCAGAAACACAATGGGGGTATCGCGTCTTAGAGACCTTTCATCCACCAACATACTACCTACCGCCTTCCGCTTTCACACAAGGTAGCCTTGTACCAGCGTCCGGGCGGTCATCATTCTGCGAGTGGAAAGGGCGCGCACGCTACTTCGATGTCGTCAGCGGCGACCAAACGGCCGAAGCAGCCGCGTGGTGCTACCCCGACCCAACACCTCGTTTTGCAGACATCCGCGACTTCATCGCGCTCTATGCCGAGCCGATGGACCGCTGCATCGTTGGCGGAGATGTCGTCCAACCGCAGCCCGGCAACTTTTACGGTGGCTGGGTCACGTCAAACATCACCGGCCCCATCAAAGGCGCGCCAGGAACCAATCATTGGTAGGTACCCGACCCCGGCCAAAAACCAACGCGAGAGGCAACAATCGTTGGGGCCTAGCGCGGTAGATCTCGGATGGGCGCAGGCACGCCATCTGCTCGGCAAAATCGGTCCTGGATCAAATTGTTCTCACATAAGACAGGATAAACGACGACCACGGCAAAGCCGAGTAGTATGCCACCGACGATTGCCCAGACCAACTGGCGTACGGTCAGCCGCTCTGGAACTGATCCTTTGTATCCGGGGCCTCCAGAGGGGATCAGTCTGGTTCTCCGTGGTTACGCTTCATAGACAAGACATACTTGAAACTCTGACAAGTAGCACGGTGCATGTAATCGATTTCGTTCGTTGGAATATAGGAGGAATAGAGAATTAAAAAGAACGGACCAGACATCACTGTCTGATCCGTTCCCTTTGAAAGGCTCCCGTCCGCAAAACTTCAGAGCCTCAAAAGCGCTTCGATTGCACTACTGGATATCGAAGCGAATACCTGTGCGGATTTCATGGTCATGGCGCCCTTCGACTTCAACAGTGGACACACCGTTAAAGGTTGGTGCAGCAATCGCAACCGATCCGCCCTGATAGACATAGCGGTAACCTAAGTCCCAATGAAGGCCATCGCGAACTTCATATCCCACACCCGCCATGAGTGACAGACCAAGACCAACGCCCGTGGTGTCATCACCGCCATTTACGTCAGCAACTGCATCAGCGCCAGCGCACGTATCACTGGCCACTGATTGGTCGTTTTGGTTGTATTGGATTTGACGGAAGCAAGAGGCGGTCTCTGTATAATCACGATTAATGTGGTGAAATACGAATCCAACGCCGCCGCCAACATAGGGTTTGAACCCATAGCGCGCATCAAAATCGTAAAACATATTGGCCATCAGCATATAGCTGCTGAGATCTGTTTGTTCGGAGCGGTTCACGTCATAGAAAAAATCTCGGTGGCTCTCCGTGCCAGCAACACCATTGATCGTGAGCGCATCACCTTGGTTAGCAATGCTTCTTATCCGACCATTAAAGCGCGTTGGGTTTTCAACGATGCGTTGGGCAAGGCGACGCTCGCCAGTCGCTTCAATCCGCCAGGAGTCTGTAAGATAGCGCCCTACGCCAAAGCTAAAGACGCCCTGGCCCTCTAGGTCTTCAAATCCAATTCCATTCACCGGACTACCCGTGCGCTCGATATCCGTGGAACCCGGAGCAATCGTGCGGGGCTCAAAAACGGAATCTACATTGCCAGAGCTGTTCAAGTTGTACCCAATGTCGCCGCGCAGGTACCACTGAGGTTCATATTCGGGAATTGGAACAGGTGCAGGCACGGGTATACCGGCATGCCCACCACCGTAGTCCTTCATACCACCGGCGCCACGATTCCAATCTGCAGCGAAAACAGGAGCGGCCGCTGTCGCCATGAGCGCCAGGCCCAGCGATAGGCTCAACATTTTCCGGGTCATGAGCATCAATCTCTTTTTCTCTCGGGCCGCGCACATAAATGATCCCACGCCGCCACGTCATTTGATCTCGAACGAACCGACCGTAGGCTTGCGCAGCAAAGCGAATGCGCAAAACACACGGACGAACAGGCAGCTTTCGGAACAACCGATCGCTGAGTACGAACGCGCCACAAATGCAAAAGGGAACTGAACTCACTGGCTCAAAAACGCGTCAAACAAGACGGTGAACCAAACGCCAAAACTGGCAGTCAACAACGACGATACAGACCGCGTATTCGTTGCTGGGTTGTAGAAAGCACATAAGCCAGCATCTGCCTGGCCAATAGCCCCATAAACCTCATCTTCAGCACAGACTTTGACCGAGAAGGTTTAAAGGAGGCTTAATTGCCGCCCATATTGGAACGCCAACGCAAATTCGTTTTTTGGAGAACCCATTTGCCAGATGCTCTGCTCAATGAAACAGAGCCTTTGCAGCGCGGTTAGGAAACCAGCCAAGGGCACAAAAAAAGAGGCGCTCCATCAGAGCACCTCTTGCAAAAACCATTATGCGGCAAGCTTCGGCTAGCCGTTCAGGCAGCCTGCGCCACCGATCGAACCGCATCGCAGATGTCGCCAACCACGGCATCAACCAATGCAGCATCATCTCCCTCAGCCATGACACGAATGACCGGTTCGGTTCCAGATGGCCGAATGACCAGACGACCTGCATTTCCAAGTCGTCCACGCGCATCCGCAATCGCCTCCTTCACAAGCGATTCGTCCAGTGGCATGCCGTCCGAATACCGCACGTTTTTCAAAATCTGCGGCAGAGGCGTAAACCGCGAACAAACCTCAGACACAGGTTTATCCGTCGAAACAACGACAGCGAGAACTTGCAGTGCGGAAACCAGACCGTCACCTGTGGTGGTGAAGTCCGACAACACGATATGTCCGGATTGCTCGCCCCCGACGTTAAAGCCATGCTTGCGCATATGTTCGACGACGTAGCGGTCACCAACAGGTGTGCGCGCCATGCTCAACCCGATGTCTTGCAGATAACGCTCCAGACCCAGGTTGCTCATGACCGTCGCCACGATACCGCCAGCATAAAGACGCCCACGACGGTGCCAACTTTCACCGATGACAGCCATCAACTGATCGCCATCGACGATCTGGCCCTTCTCATCGACAATCACGACACGGTCGGCGTCGCCATCAAGCGCAATCCCAATGTCGGCACGCACTTCCTTGACCTTATCGATCAGCGCATCCAGTGAGGTCGAACCACACTTCAGATTGATATTGAGACCGTTAGGATCAGCACCAATTGACACAACCTCGGCACCGAGTTCCCAGAGCGCTTTTGGAGCAACCGAATACCCAGCACCATTCGCGCAGTCGATGACGATCCGCAGACCATCAAGCCGTAAATTGCGTGGAAGCGTCCGCTTGGCATATTCGACATAACGTTCCTGCGCGCTCTCAACGCGCTTGGCGCGACCAATTTGGTCGGCTGCCGTCAGCATCTGCGATGCATCAGACTCTATCAGTTCCTCGATCCGCAGCTCCATTTCGTCCGAAAGCTTGTAGCCATCAGGATCAAACAGCTTGATACCGTTGTCATCGAACCGGTTGTGGGACGCCGAAATCATCACACCGAGATCCGCCCGCAAGGAGCGCGTCAACATCGCAACGGCAGGTGTCGGCAACGGTCCAAGCAGGAAGACGTCCATCCCAACCGACGTGAAGCCGGACATCAATGCCGCCTCCAACATGTAGCCGGACAACCGTGTATCTTTCCCAATCACCACGCGGTGCCGATGCCCGTTGGCGGTCGACTTGAAAACCGTTCCGGCGGCCATTCCGACCTTCAGTGCCACCTCGGATGTCATTGGATGGCGGTTCGCCAACCCCCTGATCCCATCGGTTCCAAAATATCGACGTGTCATGACCTATAGCCTCCCAAGACCAATGGTGCTGTGATCGCGCGCCATCCGACATGGCGCTGCCGCTTCAGGGGCGTCTTATCCGCTTTGAAGCGCCTGTAAACGCACATAGATACCTAAATTATTCGACGGATGACGAAATTCCGCGCCGTGGCGCGCGTGCGCCACGCGTATGTTTACACCAAGACATCGGTGATTCGCTGTCGAAGCCGTATTTTTGCGTGCAAAAGCCAGACCATAGCCTCTGAAATTCACATCGCAGCAACGCCCCGCACCGGCACCATGAGGATAATCCTTTTTTGCAGTGCAGCAGATGCCACAAAGGCACGACCGCGACCACATGCCAGATCATCAACGGCCAACTGGGGATGCAGCCTTGAATGTTTCGGGCTATCTGGTTTCTGTACGTTGAAAGTTTGAGCGACTCGCGAGGACCGGGGGACAAATGGGTTACT
>JBCBRD010000114.1:0-10417 GCA_039819885.1 Pseudomonadota bacterium | reverse complement strand
TGGTGCGCCGAAGTGGCCGAAGTACCGAGGGTCGGTGAGTTCAACTGGCATGATCACAAGCACATCGGTTGTGCCAAACTGATGATCGATCACCGCACCATCACCAACAAATGCACCGAGTCGCAGATACCCTTTGATCAGTGGCGGCAATGATTTGAGAGCCTTGCGTGTGTCGATGGCATCGGCGGGCATGCGATCCATGGGCACGTAGAGCTTGTCATGCGCACGACAGCGCCAATCTTGCGGGGCTAAGGCATTGTGGTGGAGGAAGCTCAGAGCCGTCGCGTGGGCGTCCGGGTCTGTTCCTGGAAAGCTTGCGCAACCCAGCATGACGTCGACGCCATGTTCGCGCACATACGTCCACAGTCCGTGCCACAACAGCTCTACCGTGCGCTTGTTTCGGTACGGTTTCAAAACGCATGAACGCCCGAGTTCTAAAAACCTGTAGCCGGTTGATTTGGCGGCAATTAACGGCGCAATATCGTATTCGGCCTGGGTGTAGAACCCGCGTGTATTTTCAGCCACCTCCTGTCTGAGGACGCGGTAAGTTCCCACGACCTGAGGCACGCGACCGCTGTTCCATCGAGATGCGGGCTGACCCTGCGGATTTCCCGATACGTCGACAACAAGGAGATGATCGCAGATCGCATCGTAGGGGTCTTCATCGCGGCCGCGTAGTTTGGCAATTGCGCTCGGTTTTGCGGACATCTCCTCGTAGAAGACCTCGTACCGCAATGCTTGCGCGCGCTGTACATCGGCTTTCGTCGTCGCGAGACGAACCTCGAGATCTCCGATGCGACCGTACGATTTACCTGGCTTTACGGGGTTGCGCGACCGCAAAGAAAACGGCTCAACACCTGTACTTGCCGGGCTCGCTGCCACGCGTGGCCGAGCGACTTGGTCCTGCCTCATCCTCAATCTCTCTTACACCCCCCCGGGTCTCCTGGCAGGCGGCATCCTACCTGCAGTAGGGCCACCCTTCCCAAGATTGGACATCAGATGTGATGGGTGTTTTCGACGCTGTCAAATGTTGAGACAAGAAAGTCACATGATCACCATGCTGCAATAGCATTGATCATGGTGCGCTCAGTGCTGAGAACGGTGCAATCGCAACTAGTAGAGCGGAGGTCAGATTACTGCTAACCGCTCGGCCGGTATCCATTTTTGTAGGATTTGATAGAGCTGGTCGATCTCGAATGGTTTAGCCAAATAGTCGTCCAATCCACCGCTGAGGTAGCGTTGGCGGTCTTCTTCGAACGCATTCGCCGTTAGCGCAATGATCGGTGGTGGTTCTGCCATCAGTTGCCGGATTTTGCCGGCTGCCTGAACGCCGTCCATTTCCGGCATGAAGATGTCCATCAGGATGATGTCTGGGCACCGCATGGAGGTGTTCGCTGTGACCCGTTCCATGTGTTCAACGGCCTCGCGACCGTTTCGCATTAGCGTCAGTTTGCACCCAGCCTTTTCGATAATGCATCGGGCCAACAGCGCATTGATGTCATTGTCTTCCACCAGCAAGACGAGCGGCTTGTGACTATCTTCGGTCTCGCCAGGCGGGGGTCTAACGATATTCGCGGCCCCGACATTAGACACCTGGCTTTCGGTAGGTAGCAGAGGCGATGTCGCTGTTGGCGTCGCATTTTTAGACGAATCTGTGCCGGGCGATATTAGCTGTCGAAGCAGTGTTGCGGGACGGACTGGCCTGACCAGATAGGCATCAAAGCCGTGTGAGCGATAGGTCTGCAGGCTGGCCCTTCCCATTGCATCGACCATGACCAATCCGTGAACATCAGATTCTGGAAACAGATCTCGAGCCAGACTTAGGACATTGACTGCTGGCATTAGTCCACTGTCAGCGTCGACAATGATCCGCGAGAACGGTTGCTGGGTAACAGCTGCGCGGCGCAGCGCTTCTGGGCCCGTGTTCAGTTCACATTCAACGACCTCTATGCCTTGAGACTCAAGGATGCTCGCCATTGCGCGACGCTCCATCTGGCGATCGAAGGCGAGTAAGACGCGCCCGACTTCGCCTGATGAACCCAGAGGCTTTTTGGACGTTGTCTGCACGTGGGGTTGCAAGAGGATTTCGGCGGTGAACAAAGACCCAACGCCGCGTTCACTCTCGACGCGAATTTCACCGCCCATCGCGCGCGCCAGACGTTGAGAAATCGCTAGGCCGAGGCCTGTACCTCCCTCATGGCGATTGAGTGTTATTTCCGTTTGCTGGAATTCGGAGAACAAGATGCGTTGATCGGTTTCGCTCAAGCCGATCCCACTGTCTCGAACGCGCAGCTCAATGGGAATACCGCGCACAACAGCTTGCTGGTTTGTCGTGTCTTGGTTCTCGAATTCGTTCCCAAGGGCAATTGTGACAACTACGCCGCCGCGATCTGTGAATTTGATCGCATTCGATAAAAGATTAAGCAGGATCTGGCGCACGCGGGCCTCATCTCCCCGCACACGTTCCGGCAAATTGGCATCTCGCGTCCAAGCGATCTCTAGCCCTTTTTCGAAGGCACGCGGGGCAAGAAGTTCGATGGCTTCTTGTACGCAGCGCTCCAATTCGAATGTGCTGTTTCGAAGGACAAGTTTGCCCGCTTCAATCTTGGAGAAATCGAGAATTTCGTCGATCAATGCCTTCAGGGTCTGGGCTGACTGCTCAATGGCCAGCAGGTAGGTTTGCTGTTCGGGTGACTGATCGGTTTCCCGCAGCAGCCCGGCCATTCCGAGGATGCCGTTCATCGGGGTCCTGATTTCATGGCTCATAGCTGCTAGAAAACGTGACTTTGCTCGGTTGGCCTCTTCGGCAATCTGGCGCGCCTCATCGAGTTCTTGCTCTGCTTCACGTTCCTCAGTGACGTCTCTCCCGATGACTTGCCTTTCGTTTGGCGTCCCCTGCGGCGACGGGATCAGCCTTTCTTCCCATACAAACCAGCGGGACCCAGACTGGGTCTTCACGGCGTTGGTGTACGTCTTAACAGTCGGATCTGGGCCGTTGCTCGCTGCTCCATGCAAATCATCAGCGGTGACATGGAATGCGAATGCCTCATTCAGGCTGGTTTTGGGGTCCAGTCCAAATGCCTTGCAGCCTGCGCGATTGACGAAGGTCAGTTTGTTGTCGTTAGAAAACCGCATGATGACGTCACCCTGACTGTCTAGGAGATCGCGATAACGCTCCTGACTGTCTGAGACCTGCCATTTCAGATCGTGAAGGTTTTCAAGTCGTTCATCGATACTGTCACTACCTGCGGAAGACAGCGTGCTTGTACCCGCGACCGAGCTTGCCGCCCGATCGTATACCCGCGCGACGGCAAGGGTAAGGAAGATTGTCCCCAGTATGATCAGCCCAATGTCCAGTGCATTGGACGGACTGATGCTGACCAAGCCGAGCGCGACGTAGCCCAACCCAAACCCGCCCATCAGAAGCGTGGGTCGGTCCAAGCCTGTCCGTGTTGCCAACAAGCCCGTCTCAATCAGCTTTGGGTTTGCTGGTTTCTCGCTCATGTCCAATAGAGTTGCGCAAGCACGTTTCAATTATCTCGGACCTCTTCTAGACCCGCAGCATCAACCGGCTAGGCGTGGGTTCACCTGGCGGTTTGTATTTGGTCAACCAATCATGTGGGATTGAATAAAGTCTGAAATTTATTGGTTAATCCGTGGGATAGACGGCCGCAGCACGACCAAGTGAGCAGAGTTGATGTCTTTAAAGCGCGTTCACTTTTGCGAAACACGATCTAGCCTCGCACGTTCGAAAACTCGGTTGAGTTAACCATGGTCTTCGAACCGCTGCCCTATTGAACCTCTATGGGCCAGGATTTGGGCCGGGGTCGTATCAATTTTCGTCCGTACTGAGTTGCCGGGCCGCTTCCATTGACATCATGGGAACGCCATCGCGGATTGGGTACGCAAGGCCTGCGGCGGTGCTGATCAACTCGTTTTTTGATTTATCGAAACGAAGGCGGGTTTTTGTAAGTGGGCAGACCAATACTTCCAAGATTCGAGGATCGACGGTATCGCATTCTGAGGCAGGCCGAAGGACGCTGTCACCGGCCTTCGAACCTTCGGCTTCGGTTTCGGCCGGTGTTTTTGCCTCGGCTTGGTCTCGCTTGTCGGCCATCTCGTCCTCTTCGCATTTACGCGACTTGTTCGGCTACTGAAGCGTGCCGCCAGAACTCGACCCTGAGGCAATTTCCATTTCGGCCAAAGCCACGAGCACATCAGCGCGGGTCTTCAGGTCGTAGGCTTCCAACAACGCTTGCTTTTCTTCTGAGCCATAGGGGCTCATGACCGAAAGCGCATTGATCAGAAACTCGCTCGAGGCGCGGACGATCGAATTCCAATCGGCCTTCAATCGATTGGCTTCCAGGTAGACCTTTAGCACGCGCAGGAGGTTTTCCCGATCGACCAAATCTTCTCCGCAGCCTGCTTCGAAATCCTGCGCGAACCTCTCATAGTCTGCAGCCATGCTGCGGTAGGGTGTGTCTTGTGTTTTTTCACTTTTAACATCGAAGCGCGCAATACCGGAGAGCGTTATGACGAACCGACCATCGTCGAGTTCTTGATAGGATGTGATGCGGCCCGCGCATCCAACGCTCCGGACGCCAATGTCATGATCGCCTGGGCTTTCGTCCGCTTCATCACCGCCTGCGGGTTGAACAATACCGATGACCCGATCAGTGCTCATAGCATCGGTAATCATCTGGAGGTAGCGCGGCTCAAAGATGTTGAGCGGCAATGTCGCCCGCGGCAGAAGGATTGCGCCGCGTAGTGGAAATACAGGTATCACCGAGGGTAGATCGCTCGGTTTACGGTAGCGTTCAGTAATAACCAAGAACTCGTCCCCTTCAGGGCGTTGCACAACTGGGCTGGCGACGCGGACCCGGGTCGCCTAGCCTTGCAGCGTGGTCCTGGTCACGCAAACAATAGCGACGACAAGCGTCTTCGACCGTCGAGTGTTGCGGGGTCTTTCGGGCCCCACGCCTCGAAGAATTCGACCAATTGTTTTCTTGCAGCTTCTTCGTTCCAAGACCGGTCGCGCTTTACAACTTCGAGAAGCTGTTCGACTGCACCTGCTTTGTCACCCTGACCCGATAACGCCAATGCATAATCATAACGTGCCTGATGGTCGGACGGATTAGCCGACACTGCAGCTTGCAGCTCGCTGACCGGTCCTGTTTCGCCCGCTTTCTGACTGAGAGCGATTGCCGCATGTACGGCTTGGATATCGCTGTCGTTTTTGTGTGCCGGCGCGACTAGCTGTATTGTCTGTTCGGCGCGAGCGACGTCGCCACTTTTCAGGTAGCACTGAGCCAAACCCGCCAAGGCCTTAGGGTTTTGCTGATCTTGTTGAAGAACGGCGGCGTAGATTTCGGCTGCGCCTTGAAGATCATCTGTTTCGAGAGCTTCCCGCCCTGTTTCCAACAACTCGGCAAGTTGCGTTTCGGCACTTGCGCCAACGAGCCGGTCACAGAATTCGCGGATTACAGTTTCGGGTTGGGCGCCTGCGAAGCCGTCCAGCGGCTGGCCATCTTTAAACCCATACACTGTTGGAAGTGACTGGACGCGTAATTGACCTGCTATGCCTGGGTGCTCGTCCGTATTGATTTTGACCAGCTTTACTTTGCCGCCGTATGACTGAACGACCTTTTCCAAAACCGGTGTCAACTGTTTGCAGGGGCCGCACCACGGGGCCCAGAAATCGACGATAACTGGGACGGTTTTCGATGCTTCAAGGACGTCAGCGGCAAACGATGCCGTTGTGCCGTCTTTAATGACGTCTGCGCCGGCACCAGCAGCTTGTTCATTGCTCGACGAGCCAAAAATCATCTTGTCGGTTTCCTTGTTGCAGCCAGACCAGCCAGGGTCACTCGGCCGCGTCTTTGATTTAGCTGACATAATACGTGGTTTTAACGGCTCAAGTCACGGCCCTAACTCTTATAGCGCGAAGCGATGCATTCACCTGCTCAGCTGTGCGTTGCACCTGCTGACGCGTCAAATGTCAGATCCAAGATGGTGGGGTCATGTTGATGGGCGACAAGAAATCGCAAAAGGTCATTGCGCGCAATGCTCGTGGTGGCGTTGTTCTTGAGCGGATGGGCATTGATGATCTCACTGTTCATCAATGACTGGTCCAAGACAACCTGTACTTGACCATCTGTATCGTTCATCACAGCGAAGGCTGTTACAGATCCGGGCGTGACGCCGAGTACCTCTTGGAGGAGATCGGCTTTTCCAAAACTAAAGCGTGCGGCACCGACCTTCTTATGGAGCTGTTTTAGCGCAACTTCCGTCTCATGACTTGCGACCACGAGGAAGAGCTTTCCCTTTGCATCCTTCAGGAACAGGTTCTTGGTGTGTGCACCACTGATCTTACGATGCAGCTCCTCGCTTTCAGCAACGGTGAAAACCGGTTGATGTTCATGTGTTGTGAATGGGATATCCAGCTCGGCAAGCCGCTGCTCTAGGCAGATGCGCGGATCTTTTTCAATCGGCTGGTGAGCTGCTTCGCGGCGAGATTGGTTTGGCTCAGAGGGCATTGTCTTGTGAACCTGCTGTTGAGATCTGCCCGCCTTCTTCTCCTAAAGCGCGTTCACTTTAGACGGAATCAACGGCCGCGCTTTAAGTTTCTGTTTTGGATCATGTTCTTGTCTTCAATATTGATCTCCTTCGGCAAGACAAACCGAGTACACTTTTGCGCAACATGATCTAAAATCCCTGCTTAGCCAAGGGGGGCCTGCACTCTTCATGATCTGTTTGGCACGCTCACGAGATGTCAAATCTGCAGGCTTGCATTCGAATTGGAGTTGAGCGATAACCGCGGCTCGCCAACGCGTCATGCGTCGGCTGACCCATGGATGCGGGCGTAGCTCAGGGGTAGAGCATCACCTTGCCAAGGTGAGGGTCGTGAGTTCGAATCTCATCGCCCGCTCCAATTTATTCATATATTTTAGGACGTTGCCCACAGCGACTGGCGATACTGACTTCTGCCTAACTGCCAGCGTGAACGGTTTCGGGGTGGTGCACTGGCGCCTGAGTCGAGGGTGGTGTGGCTGACGTCTGGTTTGCTTCGTCTAGCCGCTGCAGCACTTCACCGGCGAAGTCTCGCAGTGCGCGACCGACATGGCCGGGGTACTTTGCTGGAAACGACCGTCTTTCCGTCCTAAAACGTGCTGCATCTTGCAGCGCATTTAGTCGTGGGATCACCGCTTCAAAGCAGCGGTTCTCAGGTGTTGCGCGGAGCCATTTCAAGTATTCAACGTCATTGGATGAGCTAGCTTCCATCATATTGACGACAACGCCAAGGTTTTCGGCAAAACCCATTTCAGGGTTCAGCGCCTTGAACCGCCGAAATACTTCCAATCCGCACACCGAAACGTAATCGGCTTTCGTCGGCGCGATGTGGAAGTCCGCCTCCCGCAGCCAGCTTTCAGTCAGGATAGACAATCCTGGAGGGCAATCGATCAACACAACATCAAACACACCGCGGACGGCGGCCAGGATTTCGGTGATCGATGTGCGCAGTGCTGCGTGGCGCCCCTCTTTCGAGACTTCGCGCTCGAACAACGTCAACTGCATATCGCTTGGCAGCAGATAGACGGACCTTGCGTCGTCTACGTCGGAGACATTGCGCGCGATGAATTTGGCCCAGTCCACCTCTGTTTCCCGCAGGACCCGGGCGACGAGGTAGTCAACGATGGTGGAGCCGTCACGCTGCAATGCGTAGAGGTTGTTCACCGTCATCAGCATGCTGGAGAGCGTGGCCTGGCTATCGCTGTCGATAACCAGCACGGTCTTATTGAGTTCCGAGGAGAGTGTTTCGGCCAACCCGAGGACCAGCGTCGATTTTCCGACGCCACCCTTCGTGTTCATTACAGCGATTGTATTGCGCATTGAACGCACAGTCCCCCAACTCTCAAATTGCTCGCATGAGATTGCAGCCTTCGGCGGTGTAGCGGCGCGCTGAGCCACAACCGAGCAGCTTTATGCTCGGCAGTCTACAATGGACGAGCCATCTCAGGTCGGAAACTTGAATGCCTCTTCCTGGGCAGCTTTCGCGCGTTACCGTGACGAAAGCACGACAAGTTCGACTTTGCACCTCAAAAAGGCCTTTGCCTTTCCGGCACAAGTGGTCTGACGCATCAGAATTGACCGCTCCACCCTTCAGGATGGTGGCCTACAGATGCTTTTCCGCGTCTTGATGGTGAAACGCAATCGGGGACACCACGTGTTGCGGCATCCCCGATTGGTTCTGTTTTCAATTGTCGCTATTGGCGCTTGATTGCTGATGAACAGCCTTACGGCAAGAAGCTTTAACGCAGTCAGCGGCTGAAGAGGCCGTTACGAACTTTCACTGTGCGTGTTTCGTAGACCGGTGGGTGGTTGATGACCTGAAAACTTGATGGCTTTACCCGGACCTTGCGTTTCACCGTTGTGTACTGAGCTGGTTCGCGGATTGTCTTAACGCGACCGCCGCTGACACGGACTTTGACTGGCATTTCTTTGTAGACTGTCGGAGTGACCTGACGCTCAAGACCACCGCGTTTCACGACCACGGTGCGTGGCACGGTTTTGTAAACGGCTGCAGTGTGGACGCGGCACAGGCTACGGCGCCCGTTTTTCTCGCACCGCTGCAACCGCATCCCACCCCGGCTAACGCGGATTTTCTTATGAACCACTTTGGTGACTGCAGGCGTTCGGACATAGTTCACGCGCTTGCGTGAGACGCGTACTTTCTTCATGACCGTGTCATAGACCGCAGGCTCGCGCTCGAAACGGATCCGAGGCAACTTGGCCAGTACGCGGACGTCGCGCTCTTCGTAAACGGCGGGGATGCGGACGTACTCGCGGCGGCCGCGCTGAACCATCACGCGCTTTTCGACCATCTTGTAGGACGCAACACGTGGTGCCGGGCGGGTGGCGATCGGGCGCGTATGAGCTGTCCGCTCAACCATTTTTCCGCAACGGAACAGGCATTCGCGGTCACGACTACCGGCTTCTGCCGGCGCAACAGTGCCGGCCATCATGCCGATAGCCGCAACTGCGATGGCGAATTGACCAAATTTCATGAGGTTTACTCCAGTCTTGATGCATCAAAAGCGATCGCCCGATCGCCATTTTCAGACGACCGACCGAAGGTATAAGGAGACGCCTCACAACACCGACGTCAGTCCAGGACACGCCCTCACGTTCGTCCCAGTGTCTGACACCCCTCCAGCAGTCAACGTACGACACACCGCCAATTCGACTAAGCCCTGCGCTCCTCTATGGTAAACACCTCATAAACCTGGCTAATCTGATGTTGTTACTTCAGTTGACACCGCTCGTGTCTACTTCTGTAAGTGATATGAAATAACATAGCGCTTCTTATGGAATAACGTTTCACCGATAATGTTGACTTATCGCTGGTTTGTTGAAATACGATTGGGCTGTCGGAGAGCGGCGGGTTAGACAAGCTGCAGAAGACAACAACATCCAATTGGAGGAAAACGACATGAAAGTTTGGAACAAGCCAACTGTACGCGAGCAGGAAGTCGGCCTTGAAGTCACGAGCTACCTGCCAGCAGACATCGACATCATCTAGCGCACCTGCGTTATTGACGATGTGACGGCGGCGCCTTCGGGCAGCCGCCGTTTTCGTATGTGGTTGCAGGTGTCTCTTCAGAGGCTAGACTGCCGGTCGATGCTTGATCATCAGCCAACTTGGACCAAATTGCGGGTCCTCGAAGACCTCCACCCATTTGAAACCGACCTTTTCATATGCGCGGACGGCCTGCTCATTGCGCACTGAAATCACGACGCTGCATGCCACGCAAAGCGTTGTTGAGAAGACCTCGTTCACAAGCATTTCGACGGCTTGCCGACCAAGTCCGCGCCCTCGGTGCTGAGGCTCTGCGATCAGGCAATCGACATCATAGGTGCCCGCCGGGATCGCCACGGGCAGTTCCTCGCCCCAGTGTGTAGCATCAATCGCGTGCGCATATCCGATTGGTGCGCCATCCCACTCAATGATGCGGGCAACTGCCGACGCGGTCTCGAAAACGATCCGGATCTCAGCCTCGACGGCATTGGGAGTTCCCCACCACTGGACGACGCCGGGTAAGTTCAACCAGCGCTTCAGCTCCGGCCAATCGCCTTGTGTGGCAGGCCTGAGCTTGAGCTGATCGGTCGGTTCGGGCTTCGGTGTGATCATGCGCGCCCTTTGTTAGTGACGGAAGTGGCGCATTCCTGTGAACACCATCGCAAGTCCATTTTCGTCTGCGGCGGCGATAACCTCATCATCCCGCATTGAGCCACCTGGCTGGATGACGGCTGTCGCACCCGCTTCGGCGGCTGTGAGCAAGCCATCGGCAAAGGGGAAAAATGCATCAGATGCGACGACGGAACCTTGCGTGAGGGGTTTATCTAAACCGATTGTCTT
>JBCBRD010000113.1:0-10448 GCA_039819885.1 Pseudomonadota bacterium | reverse complement strand
TGCTAACGTCCTGGTGATGACGGCCACGCCGATCCCACGAACACTCCTGATGACTCACTACGGCGATCTGGATGTGTCACGCCTGACGGAAAAACCTGCAGGCCGCAAACCTGTCATCACCAAGAAACTTCCGATCGATGCGATGGAGCGGCTTGTCGATCGAATGCGCACCCAGCTTGCCGAAGGCGCTCAAGTTTATTGGGTTTGCCCACTCATCGAAAACACCGGCAAGAGTGAGCTTGCAGCCGCCGAAGAGCGTGCAGCACACCTCACTCAGCTCCTGCCGAAATCTCGAGTGGGTGTACTGCATGGTGCCATGAGCGGCCCAGCTAAGGACGCCATCATGGGTGAGTTCTCCGCAGGCAACTTGGATGTCCTAGTATCAACCACAGTCATTGAAGTTGGCGTCAACGTACCGAACGCCAATATCATGGTCATTGAACATGCTGAGCGTTTCGGTCTGGCACAACTCCACCAATTGCGTGGTCGCGTTGGCCGCGGCTCTCGCGAGAGCTTCTGCATGCTTCTTTATAAGACACCGCTTGGACAGATCGCCGAACAGCGCCTGACGATGATGGAAGACACCGAAGACGGCTTTCTCATAGCAGAAAAAGACCTCGATCTTCGTGGTGGCGGCGAAGTGCTAGGCACGCGCCAAAGTGGCGACGCAGCCTTCCGCGTGGCTGCCGTCCCCAACTTTGAGATGCTCCTCGAAGCTGCCCGAGATGATGCACAGCTCTTCCTTGATGATGACCCAAGATTAGAGAGCCCGCGCGGCCAAGCCATCAGGCATTTGCTCTATCTCTTTGAGTGTGATGATGCCGTGAAACTGTTCCGAGCCGCGTGAAATCCGTGGCGATCACTTCGCCAGTCTAGGAAGTCGGCTCAGCTTCTCGATCAAGTTGGTCCCGCACAGCTTCAATCGCCTCTTCAGCCATTTGAGGCTGTTCGGGAATGACCATCCCACCCGAAATAATGATCTTCGCGGCATCCTCAGCGCTGAGATCCAGCAAAATGACTTTCGCGCGCGGTACAAAACAAATGAACCCCGTCGGCGGAACAACACCTGTCGGCATAAAGACTGCCATCAGGTCATCGGCGCCGTCTGGCGTCACCGCCGTCATGTGGTGTGCCGCTTCATTTGTCACGAACACCAAAGACCAAATGCCCTTTGATGGAAATTCCATCAGGCCGACTTTTTGGAAACTGTTGTTTTGCGAAGCCGTCGTCAAAACGCCTTCGAAGACTTGCTTCAACGCCCCGTACAGGTTGCGCACAATCGGCATCCGCTCGAGGATCATTTCACCCGTTGAGATCAGCGAGCGCCCGAGGAGGTTGGCAGCAAGTGCGCCAATGACTGTGAGCCCAACGATACCAATCACGAGCCCAATGCCCGGCACGGCAAACGGCAGGTATGTCTCCGGTAAATAGGTGGTCGGAACGAGCGGCTTAATCCACACGTCAGCCAGAGAAACAAAAGACCAGACGATGTAGAGCGTGATCGTCAGCGGCCCGACGATAATAAGCCCGGTTAGGAAGTACGTTCGCAGCCTTGATCCGAAACGCGATCCTGTCGATCCATCATCTTCGGCTAGCTTACGCAAACGCTCCGCCAGATCAGCTCCCGATGCGGACTGTGCAGCGGTGCGAGGCGATTGAGACGCCTCTTGCGCCGCAGCGGCGTTTTGTTTTTGTGCTTTTGATTTCGACTTACGTGACGTGGTCATAGCGCTCGGATTAAACAGTCACGGATCGCCGTGGAAAGCGTATTGGCTTGGTCCACCTGAGCGTGATCCGAAACTCTAAAACCCGATCACGCAACTGATGCTCACAAAATGAGGTGCCAACCAACTTCTTATCGTCACTCTAGCTGAGAAAGGCTCACTTCGTTGTTATCAAACAGTCGTAGCCCGCCGACTTTAGGGACTGGCAAAGCGAGCCAGTGTCTGCCTGCTTGGTAAACGGCCCAACCTCGACCCGGTAGAACGTACCCATATTGCCGTAGACCGTTTCTTCGATCGATGGGCGGCGGGTGCCAAGCTGGCTGGAGTAACCTTTTGTCAAGCGCGCAACCAACCGTTCAGCTTCACTTCTCGAACGGACAGCAGCCACTTGCACTGTGATTGACCCAGATGTGGATGGACGTGGCGCGGCCGCCTCTTTGCGTGGCAAAGCGGCTGTTCGCACTGGCGGGGTTGCTGCCTTAACCGGCGCCTGTCGGACAGGTGCCCTTTTCGGCGCTGCCGGCGCAACGCGCTGGGCAGCTGCCACAGGCCTGATTGGCTCAGCTTGCCGAGCGACCGGTGGCGGTGTCGGCTGAACAGGTTTCGGCACGGCCTTCGCTGCTGTTGTCCATGGCTGTGAAACCGCCGGCGCCCGCGCCTTGGGTGCTGAAACAGGAGCAGGGGCAGAAGGACGTGTCTGTGTGGCGCTATTCCACGCTGAAACGGCAGCGACGGGTTGAGTAGAGGCCGTTGACGCGGGAGGAGCAGAGGCCGCAGGAGGTGTCGCCGGAGCTGGAGCTTCAGCGGTGTTCGAACCACCACCGGTGACGCTGCTGAACAAGCCCGTAAATGCGCTCCCTATACCAGAGAATGGATTTGATGACGCCGGCGGAACGGTTGTCGTGGTCGTCGGTTTTGAAGACGTTTGCGCACTTGCCGTCCGCGCACCTGAAGTGGCACCCGTCCCGCCGCTCGGCGCAGCAGATTTGATACCAGCGGATTTGTAGGCTTTAGCCCGTAGGGCTTCAGCAGATTGTCGTTCTTTCTGAGACAATCCGTTATCCAACCACAAGACACTTGTGTAGTCGGCAATCGCTTGTGCAGGTTGATTGGAGCGCTGGTAGGCTTGCGCGCGATAATACATCGCCTTCGCCATATCCTGCGAGCTGAGACCACCCTCGTTCAGGGCCCGCGTGAAAAATCGTACCGCACTAGCGTGCTGGTTGCTTTCAAACGCCTTGACGCCCGATATCACCAGCTTGCGACCCGCTTTGGCATTGGATTGGACCCGATGAACGAGTGCACTTCCAGGGGCATTCGAAACATGAGCCCGCGGACCAACCTGGATGACACCAGCGCTTGTCTGCATCACGCCCATCACCAGCCAAGCACTTGTTACGGCTGCGAACCCGCAACCAACCCGTGCTGTTCGGCTTAAAGATGCGGAGCCCTCAGCCAGTTGACGCTTCATGTCATTTCCCTTGGTCGTCTTGGATGGGACATTGCCACCCGCTGTACATGCGCGGAGGCGCAAAGCTAGGCGAACCATGCCAACGAGGCAAATTCAAGGAGCGAACTCAACCAGTATGAACACGCCAGATCTTGCTATTCAACGGTCACAGACTTCGCAAGATTGCGAGGCTGATCCACGTCAGTGCCCATAAATACTGCAGTATGGTACGCAATTAGCTGAATTGGCACGGCATAGACAAGCGGAGCAATGAAACTGGGGACAGTGGGAACCGGGATATGAGCAAACAGCTCGCAACCAGCCGAATCAACATCCGCATCCGTGATTAATATGATCTGCCCTCCACGCGCCGCCACCTCTTGTACATTCGAGATGGTCTTCTCAAAGATCGCATCATCGGGCGCGACAACGATCACCGGCACCTTCTCATCAATGAGAGCGATGGGACCGTGTTTCAGTTCGCCTGCTGGATAGCCTTCGGCATGGATGTAAGAGATCTCCTTGAGCTTGAGAGCACCTTCCATCGCGAGTGGAAAACTGGCGCCACGACCCAGATATAAAACGTCACTGGCGCGCGAAAGGTCATGGGAAAGCGTCTCATAAGCACTTTCATCTGCCAGCATACCGGAAATTTGGCGTGGCACCTGCAGCAACGCCTGCGTCAACTCCTGCTCCATTTCGGCTGAAATCGTGCCCCGCGCCCGTCCAAGAGCAATCGCAAGACACGCCAGTGAAGCCAGTTGGCAGGTATAAGCTTTGGTGGACGCGACACCGATTTCCGGACCAGCCAACGTCGGCAATACGACATCGCTTTCGCGCGCAATTGTCGACGTCGGAACATTCACAACGGCAGCAATGGTCTGGCCGTTGTCCTTGCAATAACGAAGCGTCGCCAGTGTATCTGCCGTCTCGCCCGACTGAGACACAAAGATTGCCAGACCGTTGTCAGGCAAAGGCGCCTGACGGTACCGAAACTCCGATGCAACATCGATCTCAACCGGTATCCGTGCGTAGGTCTCAATCCAGTACTTAGCGACAAGACCTGCGTAGTACGCCGTCCCGCATGCTGAAATCGTCACCCGATTGAGCTTGGCCAAATCAATCCCGAAATCAGGAACACTGACGGTCCCATCCGCCATGTCGATGTAGTTTGCGAGAGTGTGACTGATGACCTCGGGCTGCTCATGGATTTCTTTCGCCATGAAGTGTCGATGATTGCCTTTATCAACCAACACAGCAGCGGCGACGGACCTGTTGATCGGCCGTTCAACCGCCGCGTTGTCGGCATCAAAGATCTGAACGCCATCACGGCAGAGCACAGCCCAGTCGCCCTCTTCGAGGTACGTGATCGCGTTTGTGAAAGGCGCGAGAGCGATGGCATCCGAACCCAAAAACATCTGACCGTCACCATGACCGATCGCCAATGGCGAGCCTTCTCGGGCCGCAATCATCAGATCATCATGACCGGCAAAAATGATCGCCAGTGCGAACGCACCCTTTAGCTTTTTCAGCGCGGATCGAACTGCCGCCACCGGGTCGCTCGTTGACTTCAGCTCCTCCGTAATCAGATGGGCGATAGCTTCGGTATCGGTCTCAGTCTCAAACACATGCCCGAGCTTCGTAAGCTCAGCCCTCAATTCGCGAAAGTTTTCAATAATGCCGTTGTGCACGACGGACACTAGAGGTGAGGAATGTGGATGCGCATTCGTTTCGGTTGGCTTGCCGTGAGTGGCCCAGCGCGTATGACCAATCCCGAGCGTGCCAGCGAGCGGTGTCTCACGCAGTGTATCTTCAAGGTTGCGCAACTTGCCCTCAGCGCGGCGGCGGTCTAGTGCCCCGTCCTGTATCGTCGCAATGCCAGCTGAATCGTAACCGCGATACTCAAGGCGACGAAGCGCCTCCACCAAGTCTTCCGCCACGGGCTGCGTTCCGAGGATCCCTACAATGCCGCACATAGGCCGAACCTTCTTGTTGTCCGTTGAAATCGATTGACGGTTGGATCAAGCCATTCAAGAGCGGTCTTCCGCATGCCTCAACCTTTCCCTGACGACTTGGCCGCCCGGAAGTTGGCAGCCCATCCATTACGCTGAGACTGTGGGGCGCGTTCAATGGCCAAGGCATCTTTTGCAACGTCTTTGGTAATCGTCGAGCCTGCAGCCACATAAGCTCCCTCTCCGATGTCGACTGGCGCCACGATTGCGGAATTCGAACCAATAAAGACACCATTGCCGAGTGCACTGCGTGCTTTGTCGAAACCATCGTAGTTGCAGAAGATCGTCCCTGCACCGATGTTGCAATCTTCCCCGATCGTCGCATCACCCACGTAAGACAGGTGATTGGCCTTGGCACCTTGCCCCAGCGTGGCATTCTTCACTTCGACAAAGTTGCCGATGTGGACATCGTCGGAAAGGTGCGCGCCGGGTCGCAACCGCGCAAAAGGTCCGATGACCGAGCCAGACTTCACCACGACGCCTTTGTTCGATTTTGCATCTATGCCCTCAAGATGGCAGTTCGCCTTAATGGTCACATCCGCTTCAATGGATACACCGGGCCCGAAGAATACGTTGGGCTCAATGATCACATCTGGACCAATCGCGGTATCGAAAGCCAGCGTGACTGTCTCAGGCGCCAGCATCGTGACACCCGACAACATGGCGGACTTGCGCGTCCGGGTCTGCCAGATTGCTTCAGCCTCAGCTAGCTGCACTCGCGTGTTCACGCCCAGCACTTCATCTTCGGAACATTGAACCACACGGGCGGACTGGCCATCCGCGCGAGCCACCTCAATGGCATCCGTCAAATAGTATTCGCCGTTCGCATTGTCGTTCCCGATCCGATCAAGCACGCTGAGCAGGTTGTCAACTCCGAATGCGACAACACCAGAATTGCAGAGCCGCACTTTACGCTCAGTTTCGCTCGCATCCTTTTCCTCGCGAATAGCAAGCAGTTCGCCTTTATCGTTCGTGAGTAGCCGCCCATAACCCGTGGGATTGGCAGCTTCAAAACCCAGCACGGCTACACCGGCACCATTCCGCAATTCGCCCGCCAGTTTTTCGAGTGTCTCAGCCTTGATCAGCGGTGTATCCGCGTAAAGTACCAGCACATCCCCAGTGTGACCTTCGAGCGCCTCGCGCGCCGCCAGAACCGCGTCTGCCGTTCCTTGTTGCCTGTGTTGAACGAAGACATCGCTGCCCGGTGAAATCTTGCGCACTTCATTTTGGACATCATCCATATCAGGCCCGACCACGACGGCGGTTTTCGCCTCAGACCTGGCATTGGCCAGCGAGAGGACGTGACCCAGCATCGACTGGCCAGCGATTTTGTGGAGGACCTTTGGCATGTTCGATTTCATGCGGGTGCCCTTGCCGGCGGCAAGAACAATGGTGAGTAAGCCTATATCGGACATCCGTACTGCCATTTTACTGCGAGTGAGGTCACGCGTATTGCGGGCGAGCCGTGCATATTCAGAGCCAAACGTTAGCCCACAAAAAGGAAGGTTGTGCCTGCATAACGGCCCAAGGCGGCAATGCCTACCTGCACCGCAATGAACGCATACTGCGGAAAGTCGAGTCGCACCAATGCAACACATCTCCTCAGGTCTATTGCAACCGTTGGTGCTGATGCGTTTTTGACAATTCCACAGCCATTTCCAGCCGGTCGGGTCCGTTCGTTGACCCACCAAGCCGAGTCGGTCAATCGATGACTGTGGCAGAAAAACCTGAAACGCGTGGACGATCTCGACTTGCGAACCAACGTCCACTGCATCTGGAAATTGGGTCAGCAGTATAATGTCAAAGCCGTCATACAAGCCCTCATCGCGAGCCGTCCGGCCGAACAAGCAGGCCGCAGCATCGAGTGGCGCCAAAGGCCTTCCAAAGGGCTATGTCGCGCTTTGGGCCATGCTTGGATTGGTCTCAACCGGCTATATCGGAGTCGCCACTCTATCCGCCACCAGCACACCCCCACAACCTACAGGGCCGATCCTGGTTGAGCGATCCGGTCCTGAGGCAAGCAACACATCAACGTCACGCCAATCCGTTGCCGGCATTGATGCTGCCTTAAAGCAGCGCCTGGCTGAAAAACGCCGGTCTTTGGCCCAAGTCGTCGATGAGCTCCAGCGTCCTGCTGACACCGAGAGCAACAAGGTTGAACCCTCAGCCCAGCAGCAGAAACTGGCCGGCCAGCTCCGCGATGGTGCCGCTCAGCAGAATGGTCCTGGCATCTTGGCGTCCAAAACGGTGCGAACAACAACAGTTGCTGGGTTAGTGAAAAGACACACGTCTGGCGGCGCAACGCCGCCGCTGAAACCAGCAGCACCGGTCGGTGTCTCGATCATCAATGGGACGAAACCGAC
This sequence comes from Pseudomonadota bacterium, assembly GCA_039819885.1. Taxonomy (GTDB): domain Bacteria; phylum Pseudomonadota; class Alphaproteobacteria; order Rhizobiales; family Hyphomicrobiaceae; genus JBCBRD01. Next base: position 2,899 of record JBCBRD010000113.1, on the reverse strand, counting down.
AACCGTCACGACACCGGCAGCAGCGGTTCAGCTCGCCCAAAAGGTTGCAGCTCCCGTTGCCCGGAAAACCGCGCCGATCATTACCGGAAGCATCAAGCCGCCACCGCTGCCGATCCGGGGACCAAAGCGGCCAAAACTCCGCCAGACCGTTTCGGCCCCCGTAGCCGCGCGGGTGGCAAAGCCTGCGAAACGCGCAGCAAAACCAACCTCCACCAACGGATTTGGGACAGCCCAAGTGGCTCGGGCACAGCCAGCCACGCCGACAGCCCAGCCATCACGCCGTTTGGGTGCCGATCAGGCGCCGCGAATGGGTGTAAGGCTTGCCGTTGCACCGTCAGTTGACGGTCTGCGCCTGCAATGGACTTTGCTGAGAGAGCGCCACGGTCGTTATCTTGGCGCGCTGTCCCCGCGCTATATCCAGACGTCTCGCAACGGTGCACCAGCCAGCTATGAATTGGTTGCTGGACCCGTGGCGGGCGCAATCCAGGCTCTGGAACTCTGCCAGGATGTCTCCCGGCATGGAACCCGCTGCGTCATCGGCGATTTTGTTGGCAACGCGCTGTAGGATTGCCAGCAGCCACAAACCCGGGCCGGCCCTACAGCTGAGTGTAACCGACGTTGAAGGTATCGCAGGACTGCATTTTCCCGCTCTGAAACCCGTTCGTGAACCAGCGCTTGCGTTGAGCAGCTGAGCCGTGCGTGAAGCTATCTTTCACAACATACCCACGGGTGCGCTTCTGGATCATATCGTCACCAATCTGACTGGCAGCATTCAGCCCTTCCTGGATGTCACCCTGCTCAAGTCTATTATTCAGTTGATGATTGAGATTGGCCCAGACGCCAGCCAGACAGTCCGCCTGTAACTCCATGCGAACTTGCACAGCGTTAGCGTCCGTTTTGCTCATACTCTGTTTGGCCCGCTGAACCTGCGTAGCAATCCCAAGCAACTTCTGAACGTGGTGACCAACCTCATGGGCAATCACATAAGCCTGCGCAAAATCACCAGGTGCCTGAAATTGCCGCCTGAGCTGCTCATAAAAGACAAGATCGATGTAGATCTCTTCGTCGGCCGGACAATAAAACGGACCCATAGCAGACTGACCCGTCCCGCAGGCCGTCGCAATTGACCCACTGAATAGGTTAAGCTTGGGCTCTCGATAGTTTTTGCCGAACGACTTGAACACGCGGTTCCATACATCTTCCGTGTCGGCCAGAACCCGACCGATGAACACTTTCATTTCATCGTTTTGGCCGGCTGTCTGCGTACCGCTTGGCGCTTGCTTGCCACCGGGCAGACCCGGGATATCGAGTGGATTGCGCTGATTTGCTGATCGCGGAATCTCACCAGATTGGGGAAGCTGGAAACCACCACCCCCATTGCCGAAGATCAGCGATAGCGGGTTGAGCCCCATGAACCACATCACAACACCGATGATCAGAAGCGTTGTGATGCTGAAGCCGCCTCGTCGTCCACCCGTCGGGATTCGTACGCGGCGTGCTCCACCAGAACTGCGTCCAAAACCAGGAAACCGAAAACCGCCGCCTCGGCGTCCCCGGTGGTCTTCCACATTGCTACTCTGCCGATCCTGATCGTCGTAACGCATAACGCCCTCATACAAACGAAACCGCTGCAGCACCTCCGTCACCGGCCGCGGCGATATTCCAAACTACTCAGTATCGTGTATGGGGCATGGACTTTCTCAAGGCAACAGATTGCACGTGTAGGACATTGGTCCGCATCACAGTGTCGGCGACGACAACTGACTTAATCGGCTGTCTCATCAAGAGGCACCGGTTTCGCCCGCGCGCCCGGCAACATCAGCAAAGTTCCAGTTTCGCCTTGTACCCGCGGTTTTGGAGCAGCTCTCAGCAAACCTCGCACAGCACGAGATGACGAGATGGTACCATCGTTCACAAAAGCCTCGTGGTTCCGCTCGATTTCTTTGGGATCGTAGCGATAATTGACCATCAACCCATGGCCTTCCCGTAGCCCCTTTTCGCTTGGATCACCGAGCCAATTGATCTGCTCCAGCCGCGCGCCGTTGCCAAGGTGGAAGCGTGCAACTGGGTCCACCGGCTTTCCATCACCCGCTTTCGCCCGCAAGAAATACTCCGCAGCAAGCGCCATCAACGAGCCCTTCAGAGCCTCTGCTGGAGCATCTTCATCAGGCCAACCTGGGTCCTGCAGATGCGCAAAGGCCGCGCGATCCTCAGCCGTCAAGACGTTGTCATGATCATCTCCAATGACGCGGTCCAGCCAACGTGCAAAACGCGGCACCGGCGAGAGGGTCACGAAGGTTTTCAGCGATGGCTTGGCCTTTAACAACTCATCGACGACCTGCTTGATCAAGAAGCTACCAAACGAGATCCCCTTCAAACCCTCCTGGCAGTTAGAGATCGAGTAAAACACTGCGGTCGTCGGATCGCGTACAGCTTCTTGCGCCGCAGGTTCATCGAGGACAGGTCGAATGGCCGCCGGCGTCTCATTCATCAGCGCCACCTCAACAAAGATGAGAGGCTCATCGATGAGCGCTGGGTGAAAAAACGCAAAGCAGCGGCGATCGGCAGGATCAAGTCTACGACGCAAGTCATTCCAGCCACGGATTTCGTGCACCGCTTCGTACTTCATGATCTTTTCAAGAATGGATGCGGGCGTCTGCCAATCGATCGTGCGCAAGACCAAAAAGCCCCGGTTGAACCAGGAATAGAATAGGTGGCGGAAATCGCGATCGACAATTCGCAACTCGGGGTGGTCGTGCAAGAGACGCGATAGGTCCCGTCGCATATCAACCAGTACAGCGGTCGCACCCGGCGCTAAGTTGAGGCGACGGAACAGTTCCTGACGCGGGCTTTCAACGGCGGCTTGAAGCCGTTGAAGAGCCTTGTCATCCGCATCATC
>JBCBRD010000112.1:0-10611 GCA_039819885.1 Pseudomonadota bacterium | reverse complement strand
CGGTGGTGGGAATGATCGCTTGTTCGGTGAAGCCGGAGACGATGATATCTTCGCTGATGGTGGCAATGACATGCTCAACGGGGGAGCCGGAAACGACGACCTTTACGGCGGCAGTGGGAACGACGGCTTCTTTGGTGGCGGAGGAGCTGATCGCATCTTCGGCCAGTCCGGCAACGATCACATGTTCGGCGATGGTGGTAACGATACAATCACTGGCGGAACGGGTGACGACATCCTGGTCGGCGGCTCAGGCGCGGATACCTTCGTGTTTGACATGGACGGCTCGACCGACACCGTGACGGATTTCAACGCGGGCGCGGGCGATGTCCTCCAGGTGTCTGCACCATCCGGCACAACGGCCGCAGACCTGATTGCAAATGCAATTCAAGACGGCACAACAACCGTGATCACACTAGACGCCACAACCACCATTCGCCTCGACGGCGTCACCATCGCCGACCTCACCCCCACCGACTTCTGGATCGTTTGAGGGGGCGCAAGCGCAGGACGTCCAACCTGTTGACAGCAACAATATTCACTGCCGAGTACTCTTGACGCATAATCAAACGCGAGATCAAGCCTCGAATGTGACCTAGCCTATTTTGCGTCAGCTGCAATTCGGCAGGATTGTTTTCAACGTATTTGAACCCTTTTGACGCCCTGAGCGACAGACCCATTGAGAAGCCCCATTCACCCTGGCGCTTTCAATGGAGCCGTTCATGTCTGACAACTCGCAAAACAAAGACCGTCGCTTTGAAATCGAACTTGCCGGCAGGTTGCCAACAGAAGAGGCTCCATCTCTTACGAGTGTTGCTAACGAAGATGCCTCTCAATGGACGTGGACCGAATATTTCGAAGACACATCCGCAGTCTCTGGCCTAGCCGATTTCAATCACCCTGAAACCACCCATCACGACGTTCTTGAAGACGATGATGATGCCACAATGCCAGATGCAATTGTGCCGAGCACTGTTGCGACTCAACTCCGAGAACAAGTTGATGAAGACAAGAAAGATTTGAGCAGCGCCCAACGACCCGACGTCGAGGATCGTGCATCGAACTATACGCACGACTCAAATCAAGACATCGGGAACGCGGACGTACCCGCTGCGACATTTGGTTATCAGCCAAGTGCGCCGACCGACCATGTGCCAGTCTTCAAACCTAAGGACTGGGAACTGCCGCCCGCACCGCCAACAGTCTCCTATGGCGCTCATGATCTTGAAGGATTGATGGGGCAGCTGAATGGTAGCGGAAGTCGATGGGGCGAGCCGGGCGATGCCGTGCATCTTCGGATTGCATTTCCTCAATTCTATTCGGAATTTCCAATTGAGCTTTTGGATAAGGACGATCTTCGCAACGAAGACGGTCTACCCGACGCAGTTTATGCGTTTCTTGAACGCGGCTTGCGGGCATTCGACGAAACCATGATTGAAAATACGCTTGAAGCCATCAGGCTATGGACGGAACACACCACATCGTTGACTTTTGAAATCGTTGAACCGGATGCAGAAGCTGACATCTACTTCTACGGCGTCAGTCGGGAAACAGGTTCGGGGGCTCACGGAACGGTTTTGATGACACGCGACGACGGGTCGATGGAGAGGGCCTCCCGCATCGTTCTTGATACCGATGATGGTTTCCCTAGCACCAATCCTGGCAGCAGTGGTTTTACGACCATTTTGCATGAAGTGGGACATGCGCTGGGGTTGAGCCATCCCGGAGAGTATGACGCTTCAGATGATATCCGGCCGACTTATCTCAGAGACGCGGAATACATCGAGGACACCGAGCAATACTCGGTGATGTCGTACTTCAGCGAGACCTGGACCGGTGCTGACTATCAGGGCGAAAGAGAGCAATCACTGCGCACGCATGACATACTTGCGATCCAGGAGATCTATGGCATCAACTGGAATTTGCGTTCGGGTGATACGCGATACGGATACACTGCCACTGATGGCATTCCATCGGTTTTTGATTTCTCCAACCTTGGCGAAGACGGACACCCGACCCGCCCGGTCATTACGATATTCGATGGCGGCGGCATCGACACTCTAGACTTACGGTATGACGGTTCCGATTTGGTCCTCGATCTTCGTCCGGGCGCGTTTTCCTCAACCCATGGACTGACACACAACATATCGCTGGCTCATCGTATGACCGAGGGCATTTCCGACGCCACACAGGGCTACATCGAAAACGCCGTTGGCGGCAGCGGGAATGATCGCATCATCGGGAACGTTCGAGACAATTCACTTGTCGGAAATGTTGGTGACGACACACTTCTCGGTGGAGAGGGGCAAGACGCGTACTACGGTGGCACAGGTTCAGACACCTTGGACTTCTCCTACGAGGCCAGCGCTTTCGAAGTTGACTTGTCTTCGTTGCATGACAACCCAGGCATCGTTGAGGGCCGCGCGATGTCTTCCGACGGTACCGAAGTCGTTCGCGACGTTGAGAATGTCTGGTTGGGATCTGCAAATGACATCATCATTGGTTCGAGCAAGTCGAATGAACTCAGCGGTGGTGGTGGAAACGATCTCATCCGTGGCCTTGGTGGCGGCGACCGTCTCGAAGGCGGCGATGGCAACGACACGCTCGACGGCGGAGCCGGCGATGACTTGATGTTTGGATTGGCCGGTAACGATGAAATGTCCGGCGGCTCGGGCAATGACAGTCTTTACGGCGGGATCGGCAGAGACGACATGGACGGTGGTCATGGCAACGACCTCATGTATGGCCAAGGTGGGAAAGACACGCTTGATGGCGGTCTTGGAGCCGATACCGTTTCCGGTGGGGATGGTGACGACATTGTATTCGCCAGCGTTGGACTTGACGAACTCAACGGCGGGAATGGCGTTGACACCCTGGACTATTCCAACATTCCGGTCGGGAACTATTCGATCAATCTGAGCTTCAATACAGCATATCGAAATGGTGTTTCTGCCGATCTGATCTCCGGTTTCGAAAATGTCGTGACGACCACAGGTGACGATGTCTTGCGCGGCAACAACTCCGCCAATCGCCTCGTGTCGGGTAGTGGTAAAGACAGTCTGACAGGACTGAATGGCGGAGACGTACTAATCGCAGGCAGTGGCAATGACACTCTGAATGGCGGAAATGGAAACGATGTCCTGGATGGTGGGGGCGGAAACGACACGGCAACTTATGCCGATCAGTTTTCAGGTGTCCGCGTTGATCTTGGACTGGGAACGCAACAGACGGTCGGGGCCGGTGTCGATACGCTGTACAGCATAGAGAATGTGATCGGGTCATCTCACGATGACTGGCTGATCGGAAACGATGGCAGCAATTTGCTCGATGGGCGGTCTGGTGATGATCAGATGTTCGGCGGCGCTGGCGGTGACGTTCTTGATGGCGGAAACGGCGATGACAATCTCTTTGGTGGCGCCGGAAACGATATCATGATCGGCGGCGCGGGCAGCGACTGGGCGTCCTACCTGTTTGAAGGTTCAGGCGTCTGGGTGAACTTGAATGCAACCGGTCAACAAAACACGCGTGGTGCGGGTTGGGATACCCTCCTTGGCATTGAAAACCTTGCTGGTTCAACCCATGCTGACGTCCTCACTGGATCTTCAGGTAACAACTACATCGACGGACATGGTGGCTCTGACTTCATCTCGGCGGGAGCTGGCAGTGACGTGATCAAGGGCGGGACCGGCGACGACGCGATCTCTGGTGGCCTTGGCAATGATATCATTGACGGCGGCGATGGGTTCGATTGGGCACTTTATTCGTCTGGATTGTCTTCTGGCGTTTCTGTTGACCTTGGTGCTGGAACACAAAACACCGGCGGAGGTGGTGTTGATACGCTGATTGGCATCGAACACGTCACGGGGACGAAATACACGGACTCACTGACCGGGACTGCGATTGCCAACCAGTTGATCGGCAACGGTGGTGATGACTGGATGTGGGGCAATGGCGGCGGCGATACCGTCAATGGTGGGGCCGGCGAAGATGCAATATCCGGCGGCTCAGGCGCTGACCTTATGATTGGCGGCACAGGCAACGATCACATGTGGGGTGGGACCGGCCCCGATACGTTCGAGTTCGACGACAACTGGGGCAACGACTGGATCTGGGATTTCGAAGCGGGCGTTGACGTTCTCGACTTCAGTGACGTCAAAGGCCTTGATGACGTGATCGCCTTAACAGTCCAACAGACAGCAGATGGAACCACCATCAATTACGAAGGCAACTCCATTCTGCTCATCGGCGTCTCGCAGGCGGCATTAAGCGACGGAGACTTTGTATTTTAGACAAACGCAGAACCCGCCGTCGCAGTCCGGTCTGAACCACACAATCAACTCCCGTCACGCCCTTTCAGCCAGTTCTTGAGGTTCTCAGCTAGCGCGCCCTGGCGCTTTGAGGCGCGTTCGCCTGCCGGGTGTCCGCCACTTGCCTTCCGTTGTGCCCCCCCTGACCTAACGGGTCGGCCAGTCGCCCCAGGAGCAGTTGCTTTCTTCGGCAGTGCAGATTGAGCCGGCGCGCTGCTCGGGCTCGCGTCAGTCTCCGACAACCGCCGCGACACATCTGTCAAAAAGCGCGCCGTGTCGCCCTTGGCCAACAGACCCGAGGCACGCGCAATCTCGTCCAACATCGGCTCGAGCCAGGTCGTATCGGACTTACTGAAATCACTGAGCACATAGTTTGCGACAAGGTGCTTTTGGCCAGGGTGCCCCACGCCGATACGAACGCGCACATAGTCGTTGCCAACATGCGCGGACATGGACCGCAATCCATTGTGGCCGGCATTACCTCCCCCGCTCTTCACCTTGAGTTTGCCTGCCGCCAGATCGATCTCATCGTACAAGACGATGATGTCAGCCTCCTCGATCTTGTGAAAACGCGCCGCCTCACCGACCGACTGACCGCTATCGTTCATGTAGGTTTGCGGCTTCAGAACAAGAACCCGTTCTCCATCAAGTGTCCCATCGCTGATCAACCCTTGGAACTTGCGTCGCCAAGGGGAAAGCCCGTGATGTGATACAACTTCGTCGACAGCCATGAACCCGACGTTGTGTCGGTTCCGCGCGTACTTGTCGCCAGGGTTGCCTAGTCCAACGATGAGTTTCATGCCGCCTCGTAATCTCGTGATGAGAAATCCAACCGTTCGATACCACCGACCAGGAGAAAGACGCTAGCGGTTCGTGCTCAACCCATCAGATCGCATCCACCACTGCTCAACCAGGGGGTTATCGGTGTTAACCGCTCAACGTCCTCCCCACGTAGGTGGAAATCCAATCAAGCTACAAATGTGTGATGTCTGACGGCTGACTTTGCAACGGTGGCGACAAGCCTAGGTTCCCGCCTTCGCGGGAATGACGAATGTGGTGAGGCGGCCAATCCAATCGGATCGCGTCTAGCGGTCCGGGGAACAAGCGTGACCCGGCGCTTGCTCAATCACGGGTTCACCCGTGTTGACCATCAAGATCAGCCGCTCCGGCGTCTGTTCAACCACGGGTTTACCCGTGTTGACTATCAAGATGCGCGACCAGCGCCTGAGGCCATCACGGAGCTTTTCAGCCTCTCGGAGGCGCCACTACCAAAACGAGCCACCCGCACGTTAGCGCCGATTAATCCAATCGGATCGCGTCGAGCGGTCTGGGGAACAAGCGTGACCCGGCGCTTTGCGCCGCCCCGGCCGGAGCGCGACCAGCGCGTGAGGCCATAAAAAAGCGAGGCCCGCACAACCGCGAGCCCCGCTGAGTAACCATCCAAGCCGAGCTTGAACTACTCTTTCTTTTCTTCTTCACCCTCGGCTGCAGGTGCTTCTTCCGCCACTTCTTCTTTCGCCATACGGCCAGTGATCGTTGCGATTGTGAAGTCGCGATCCTGGATCGTTGGCTTCACGCCATCTGGGATATCCAGCGTCGAAACGTGGATCGATGTACCGATACCAACGCCGTCAAGGTCAACCACAAACGAAGGTGGGATCTGATCATAGGGGCACCACACTTCGATATCGTGACGCACAATGTTCAGCGCACCACCGCGCTTGAGCCCGGGAGATGATCCTTCGTTGATGAACTTGACCGGCACTTTCACACGGATCAGACCGTCATCGCCGATGCGCAGAAAATCCACGTGCAGCGGCGTGTCTTTGACCGGGTGAAGCTGCATGTCACGAGCAACAACCATGCGCTCATTGGCATCGATGTTGATCTTGAACACCGTCGAGGTGAAGCCGCCTTTGAGGTACTGTTTCCAGACCTCGTTGGCATCCAACGCAATTGTCTCGGGATCTTTGTTATTGCCGTAGATCACGGCGGGTAACTTCCCTTCGCGACGAGTCAGACGTGCGGCCCCCTTGCCGACACGTGGTCTCGCCGTGGCGGTCAGTTCAACTGTGGAACTAGCCATGGCTATGAAACTCCAATAGAAAACGCCCCGTGCAAAGCACCTCTTACGGGTCGCAAACAAGCACGCAGGCCTCCAAGGGTGCCCTCATGCCGTTGAATTAAGTGAGGTAAGTCCGTGGCTATAGCGGGGATTGGCTCACGTTGCAATCCGCGAGATGGAGCCCTTCGGCGTTAACGCCAGGCCTTTGGCGTCTTGCGCTTTGGCAGTTCGTCCGGTGTTGGACGCCGTTCCTTGGCACCGCTGGACAGAATGCCGGCGTCAACGGAGTTGTCTTCAACAATCCACTGACCGCCTTCTTTGGCAATATAGATCTCCCAGAGCACGCCATCTTTGATCGGAGGCGTCCAGTCATTGCCTTCTTCGCTAAACGTGACACTCCGCGCGATCAGCCTTGCGCCCCAGACTTCTAAGACGTCTGCATCCCTGAGTTTGCTTGATGTTTCCTGAAGGGCTTTCAGGTCCACTTTCCAGGTCTCACAGCGCACATCTCGAGCCCAAACGTATCCGTTGACCGTGCCCATGTCCTCGCGCGGTGTGCCCAGTAGTGGATGCTTGGCACTGCCTCCGATTTCGTAAGCCTGGAACCAGTCTTCCCCAACAATCAGCCAGCTTTTCGCAAATTCCTCGTAAGCCCTCCCAAAAGCCTTGAATGTCTGGGCATTGTTCAGCCAGATGCAGGCCACCGACTTGGGTGTTTTCGCGAGCGCCACAGGTGCAGCGGCAGAGGTGACAACGCAAAAAGTCACACAACCCACACCGGCAAAGAACTGTGCAAGACGGATCGCGCGGCTTTTGGCCATCAAAACGGAATTGGTGATCATCAGACTCAATAGAACAAGCTGGAGACGCTTTCCTCGCGGGATGTGCGCACGATAGCTTCTCCGATCAAGTCCGCAATCGACAAAACACGAATGTTCGGCGCGGCCTTTACGGCTTCCGTAGGAAGAATGGAGTCGGTGATCACAAGAGATTTGAGCGATGAGTTCTGGACACGGCTCACAGCGCCGCCCGACAGGACGCCGTGCGTGATGTAGGCCATCACTTCAGTGCCGCCATTCTTAATAAGGGCTTCAGCCGCGTTACAAAGCGTCCCGCCGGAGTCGACGATGTCATCGATCAGGATGCAACGCTTACCGCTGACATCACCGATGACGTTCATGACCTCGGATTCACCAGCGCGTTCGCGGCGTTTGTCGCAAATCGCAATCGGGCAGTTGATCCGTTTCGCCAGCGCCCGCGCACGAACGACCCCGCCCACATCGGGTGAAACGACGACAAGGTTCTCGGTCGAGTAATTGGCTTCGATGTCCCGCACCATCACAGGGGCCGCAAACAGGTTATCCGTTGGGATGTCGAAAAATCCCTGGATCTGTCCAGCATGCAGATCAAGTGTCAGGACACGATCCGCACCTGCCCGCTCAAGAATGTTCGCAACGAGCTTGGCTGTGATCGGCGTGCGTGGACCTGGCTTCCGGTCCTGCCGCGCATAGCCATAATAAGGGATAACCGCAGTGACGCGCCGAGCTGAGGCACGCTTCAAAGCGTCCAGTAGGATCAGCAACTCCATCATATTGTCATTGGCAGGAAACGACGTGGACTGGATAACAAAGCAGTCTTCGCCGCGGACGTTTTCCTGGATCTCAATAAAGATCTCCATGTCCGCAAATCGCTTCACCGCAGACCTGGCCAGCGGTACGCCAATCTTCTGGCTGATGGCTTCAGACAGCGGGCGATTGCTGTTACCGGCCAGTAGCTTCGGAAGATGCGGTGCCCCCGACCCTTTCTTCGGCGCGGGATCATAGGACATGGCGAACGCTCCACGACAGTTCGATGACACTTTCAGACGGCTGGGCGTCTCTAACAGCCAGCCCGAGGTCTGTAAACAAAACAACAACCGCCCCGAGCATTTGTCCGGGGCGGTCGTCAAACAGGGACGGTTTCAGTCGTCAGATTAGCACGTCGGCAACACTACCGAGACGCTGTTTTCTTTGGCACAAGCAGTTCGGCAATCCCATGAGCGGCAGCCGCAGCAGCTGCATTGGCCGTTTGACCCCATGCACCATCAAGCGAACCAGCAGGGATCTCATTTTTCTGAGAAACGGTGCCGACAGACGTGCCATTTGGCTGCTTCACATGCCAATCGATGGCAATGGTTTGCTTGCCCGCAGCCTTAGGTCCGAGTTTAACCTGGCCTTCGACGCGGTAGGCCGTCGGACCAGCAACGCTCGCCATCCGCACACCCTTGTTCTGCAACTCTTTGCGCAGGGCATTTGAGAGGGCGACACTTCCATCACCTGGCGCGCCGCGAACACTCGGAACGATGGCGGAGACAGAATTCGAACCGCCAGACGACGCCCCAATGCTCCCAGTTGTCGTTGCGTTAGTGACACCCGCAGCTGCCCGTTGTGCGCTTCCAGCTACCCGCGTCGCGGCGGTATTGGCTGAAGCCACGGCGGCGGTCGGCACAGCTGCAGCCCCTGCAACGGCAGCTGGCGCAGTGGCGCTTTGGCTCGGCAACCACTTGGCCAATTGATCGGCAGTTTTGGCGCTAATCGTCTGGATCAAGCCAGGAGAAACAGCAGACCACGGATCACGGCTGGCTGGTGCACCTGCCACAAGCTCTTCACCTGTGATGCGATTGACCCGCTTGCCCGCGGGTGTCGTCACATCCCAAATGTAGGAGACTTTCGTTCCAGCAGGTTCACGCGCCGAAACAATGTAGCCCCGCAGCGTGTAAGCTGTTGGCTGCGCCGTCGAAGTGGCTGCGGCAATGCCTTTCCCGCTAAGCGCTGTTGCCAAGGCCGTTTTGAATTGACCTGCAACCGGCTCAGGTGCCCCAATCACGGGTGCAATCGAAACCAAGGCCTTCGACGCCGTCGGTGACCCGGCAGCAAGCTGCTGACTAGCCGTATCGGCGGTCCCACCAGCGCTCGCCAAGAGGTTTGACGTTGTCTCGCAGCCTGCGAGGGTGAAGCTTGTAAAAACTGCAGCAAGGATGAGCGGAAGAGACCCTTTCGCACGCCAAGCAGCAGCAGAATCATTGGTCGTCACGATGACGTCCCCCAATTATTGACCCACTGTTTCCGGCGGCCGGCTTACTCACCTTGCGGCCTGTACAAGTTCAACGACCGGTACACGTTCGATGGTCAGTTAAACAACAGGCTCCAGGTGCGTCCACCCCTAGGAAACGGTTCCTGGCCAATACGGCTGCCATGAACGGGGTATTGGCGTAACAGACTGTGGATTATGCACTTATGCAACGACGATGGCAGAGATTTGGCGACCATAGTCCGGTTCTGACAAGCGTTTTGAGCGCCGATAACTGAAATAATCCGAATCATCCGGGCTCGTGCAGGCTGTAACGCTCTCAAAACCAGCGATTCCAAGCCCACCAAGTTTCTGCATCACAAAGCCGGGAAGATCGAAATGCGCACGCCCACCTTCGGAAAAAACTTGGAAAAATTGTGAGTTTTCAGCGTTCAACGACAAAACTTGGGCCTCAAACTCCGGCCCGACCTCATAAGCTGACTGACTAATCGCTGGACCAAGGGCCGCCAGAATGCGCGACCGCTCCGCTCCAGCCTTAACCATTTCCGCAATTGTTGCCTCAAGAATGCCGCCAACCGCGCCACGCCAACCTGAATGTGCGGCTGCGACCACCTTCGCAACAGGATCAGCAAACAAAACAGGCGCACAGTCTGCCGCTAATGCCCCCACCACCAGACCAGGCGTTGTGGCAACGATCGCGTCAGCCTGGGGCAACTGATCCGCCGGGAAATGGTCGGAGGCTGTAACTGCAACGGCAGAGTGACACTGATGCACAGTTAGGACACGGTCACCTTGCCCACCCAGGTGGCGGCAAACGCGGATGCGATTTTCTAACACCGCATCGCGGTCGTCATCAGACCCAAGCCCGCAGTTCAACGATGAGTAGATACCGGTTGAGACACCGCCGTATCGCGAGAAGAAGCCATGTTGAATACCGTCAACATTGTCCAGTTGCGGCGCAACGACTGGCTTAAGGCGTTCGGCGAGTGTCATGTTAACCGCTCCGTCTTGGGGAAGGGCCCGGCTCGGCAGGCTCTAAACCTGGCAAAGTCGGAATATCCGCTGAGATCGAAGCGAGCGTCATGCGGCTGATGGCTCCAAACGGGATGGGGACGCGGTTTAAAGTCATGGGCATTCGCTCAGCGGATATTCCGACTTTGCCTGGTGTGGAGC
>JBCBRD010000111.1:0-10689 GCA_039819885.1 Pseudomonadota bacterium | reverse complement strand
TGTTTGAACCGCTTCTGTGTTCAAGCGTTTGTCGAAAACGCCGAATGAGCCAGAAGCGGTTCAAACAAGGCGGAAGCCCCTGGCTTGGATCGCCCGCTGCCAACACCGCGAGAAGCACGCGCACTAGAGGCGGTCGAGACCCTTGCTCAGGACATTGACCCTAAACGGCTTTCAAGCCGCGAGGATCTTTTTCCTCTGGATGCATTTCTCGCGCAACGACCTCAATCGTGCGGTGCCCCAGCGCAATAAGATCCTCGCGGCTTGAAAGCCGTTTAGGGTCAATGTCCTGAGCAAGGGTCTCGACCGCCTCTAGTGCGCGCGCTTCTCGCGGTGTTGGCAGCGGGCGATCCAAGCCGACATCTTCCGCGACGCTTGAACCGCTTCTTTGTTCAAGCGTTTGTCGAAAACGCCGAATGAGCCAGAAACGGCCAGCAAAAATCATCACGGAAGTGAGCAACGTCCCGCCTAGCCAATAAGGCAGATATCCGTTTTGCCAAAGCCAAAGCCAGCCGAACGGCAGCACAGTAAGCAACGGAAGCAGGATCGCCAGCGCAATACTTGCAGCACCAATCAGCGCGGGGAAACTATCCCGTTTCATGCGAACCTTTCGATGCCTTTGCCACATCGGGCGTAGTCTTCGCAGCAAGACCGACAGCTTCTTTCAAAGCCTCTTGGTAGGCCTTGGCGACATCGCCATCTTCAAAGCTCGCTAATGTCCGAGACCGCAGGTAGTACGAAGCCGCCTGGCCTAAAGCGAATGTCGTGGCAAAACTCGTTGCCGCAGCGGAGGCCGCACCAACCGTCTGCCCATAGCCAGGAACCAGCTTTGCCACTTGGCGAATACCTAGCGAGGCAAGCAGGCGCGAAACAATCCCAACACCGAGACAACCTGCAAACTCGCTCAATGAACGACGATCCCACCCAACGCCATAGTGCTCGCCGAGCACCTTTAAGAGTTTGGCCTGAACGGCCGGGACCGCAATGGCACCCGCCAAAGGCATGACATCCACCGCCGCTGCCACGCTCGCATGTCCAATGATCTGAGAACGCAAACGACCCGCACCGACATCCACAGCAGCGGTTTGTAGAGATTTCAGGGTCGCAACCAAGGCGTCTGGAGCAGCTGAGGCAATAGCTTCAAACAACGCATCACGACCATAATCGGACGGCGCGATGCCATCTTCTGGTTGAGTAAAGTCGATGGGTATAAAATGTATCGCACCAGTTCCTTTGACGTCTTGGAACAATGAGCGCTGATAGGTGAGAGACCGCCGCAAATCCAATGGCACCACATCAAGAGAACCAGACTTTTCAAAAGCACCCTCGGCAAAAGGATGGGGCATGGGAAGCCGCCCTGTCTTTGGCAGGCCTTCGTGCAAACAGGTCTGCGCAACGATCACCGGCCAGTCAGGATGACGCGCCCGAACTTGAGCAACCACATCAACAACGGATCTCTGTTGCGGATCCAAGGCACGCATGGTGACGATGAGGAGATGCGCCCGGCTCTCACAAAACGCAATATCCTCAACTGCGTCGTAGTGAGCCTCACCCAACCCGCGCGTATCAAGAAAACGTAACAGCGGAACATTGGCCGGGAAGTCGAACATGCGCGCCGTTCGGGTACATGGCGAGAAACCAGTTCCAACTTCAGCGTCTGAACAGTTCGTCAGTGCCTTGATGATAGACGTCTTGCCAGACTGCACCTTGCCCAACATCCAGACCACCGGAGCCTGCGCGAGTGCAGTTTCGACGATGTCCGCATCTGGAACAGCGGCATTATTCGGTTCCATCAACCGAGCCCACGTGTCGGTGATACGGTTCAGAAAGGCGCGACCGGTTTGCGCGTACTGCGCCACAGTAAAATCTTCCTCAAACAAAGACGCCCATCAAACCAACCCCCGGGTGGTTGACACGAGTGTGAGTACGTAACGTTGTGTGCGGACATCCCGTCTTCAAGGGATACGAACGCGACCCTATAGATCGGTCGACTGAACTATCACGGCAAAAGCCAACATCACACCGGACGTCTTATGATTCATCCGGAGGTGTCGGCATAATCAGCAGCTCATGCACGTCAACACTTTGTGGCTGGGTCAACGCATAGACGACGCCACGCGCCACATCGTCAGCATGAAGCGCATCTGGTTTCGGATCATCGAAAAACGGCGTATCGACCATACCCGGTTCGATGAGCGTAACCCGAACACCGGTTCCCCTCAATTCCTCTCGCAACCCATAACCGATTGCCGACACCGCCCACTTTGAAGCAGAGTACATTGAGCCGGGCAAGGTTCGTCTCCCGGCAACAGAGCCGGTAATGAGAACATGACCTTTCGAGGCTTTGATGGCTGCCAAGGACGCACGCAATGTATAGGCGACGCCCAAAACATTGACGTTCACAATCTGCTGCCAGGACTCAATCGGGGCTGCAGAAAAACCGCCAGGTCGTCCACCGGTGCCGGCGTTGGCAAAGACCGCATCGATTTGGCCGAAGCGTTCAAGCGTGTCAGCAACGAGTTTTTCTTGTTGCGCATAGTCAGTGACATCGCAGACGAATGCTTCTGCCTTGTCTCCCAGATCGGTACACAGCTTGCCGAGTGTCTCGGCGCTACGCGCCGCAAGAGCAACATGGTACCCAGCTTCAACCGCCAAGCGGGCCGTGGATGCACCAATGCCAGTTGAACCACCCGTAATCAGCAGGACTTTCTTGACTGTCATAGTCGTGGTGTTTCCTTCGATCAAAATACAGACGCCCCGATTGCCAAACCAGTTCACAGAAGGCGTGTTGTTGACTAACTACCCATCAAGACAGTGTTCAACAGCGCATTTACAGAGTGCTGAACAGTCTCCATAACGATTAAGACATGAGTTTGGTTCCAACCAAGCCACCAGTTGTAACACGGCAACCTGCCGACCAAGAGCAAGTCATGAGAACCGAAACACCCCGTGCCATTCGCCTGAAGGATTATCGCCCTGCAACGCATCTGATCACCCACGTTGATCTCAATGTGAGGCTCGATGCAACGAGCACGTTGGTGACCGTAAAACTCAAAATCAAAAAGAACCCGGCAAGCACGCAAAAGTCTGATGAATTGATCCTCGATGGTGAGGGTCTGGACTTGCAGCAGATTGCAATTGATGGAACGGAGCTCTCTCCGAAAGAGTATAAGACGACACCCGCATCACTACACATCCGCAAAGCACCTGATGCATTTGTCCTGACAACAACCGTCGCGATCAATCCGGAAGCAAACAAGGCACTGCAAGGCTTGTATTTGTCCCGTGGCGTCTACTGCACGCAATGCGAGGCCGAAGGCTTTCGGCGCATCACTTACTTCATGGACCGGCCCGATGTTCTGTCAACCTACAAGGTACGAATAGAAGCCGACGCCGACGAGGCTGGTGTGTTGCTGTCTAACGGCAATCCGTTCGAACGTGGAAACCTTGACGGCGGCAAACGCCATTATGCCGTTTGGAAGGACCCACACCCGAAGCCCTGCTACTTGTTCGCCCTTGTTGGCGGCAACCTGGGTTCGATTTCATCATCCTTCAAAACGATGTCAGGTCGCAAAGTCGATCTGCAGATCTATGTCGAACACGGCAAGGAAGATCGAGCGGGTTGGGCCATGGAGAGCTTGAAGCGCTCTATGAAATGGGACGAGAAGCGCTTTGGCCGTGAGTATGACCTTGACGTATTCAATATCGTCGCCGTCTCGCACTTCAACATGGGCGCAATGGAGAACAAGGGCCTCAACATCTTCAATGACCGCTTGATCCTCGCCTCACCAGACAAGGCAACCGATGCGATCTACCAGTCAATCGAAGGCGTCGTAGCCCACGAATACTTCCATAACTGGACCGGCAATCGCATTACCTGTCGTGACTGGTTCCAGCTGTGTCTCAAGGAAGGCTTGACGGTCTATCGCGACCAGGAATTCTCAGCCGACATTCGTTCCCGCACAGTACAGCGCATTCGCGAAGTGCGCCACCTGCGAGCACACCAATTCCCGGAAGACGCAGGCCCCCTCGCGCACCCTGTTCGGCCCGACAGCTACATCGAAATCAACAATTTCTACACGGCAACGGTCTACGACAAGGGTGCCGAGCTTGTCCGCATGCTTGCGACCATTATCGGCGAAGACGGCTTTCGAAAGGGAATGGATCTGTACTTCGAACGCCATGACGGAGACGCAGCCACAATCGAGGACTTTCTAGTCTGCTTTGAAGAGGCGACAAAGTCCGACCTATCTCACTTCAAGCTTTGGTACCATCAGGCCGGCACACCCCGCATAACCTGTCAAACATCTTACGATGAAAAGCGCAGCACATTCACGCTTGATCTTGAACAAGACACGCCACCCACACCTGGCCAAAGCCGAAAGAAAGCCTTCCACATCCCCGTCCGGCTCGGGCTGCTGGGTTCCGATGGGAACGTCGTCAAAGCAGCCGCCCGTAGCGGGTCAGAGACCTTTGATCCCGAACTCATCCATCTCACCAAAAAGCGTCAGAAGTTCGTATTTGAAAGTGTTCCGGTCAAACCGATTGTTTCTCTCTTCCGCGATTTTTCAGCTCCCGTGATCGTCGATTTCGCGCGTAACGATGACGAACTTGAATTCCTGGCGACCCATGACACAGATGGCTTCAACCGCTGGCAAGCGTTGAACACATTGGCCACGCGCTTGATCCTTGCACGCATCGAGAAGCTCAAATCAAAAACGCCAGCGCCAAAAACAACAGGCTTCATTCGCGCACTCAGCACAGCCCTTAATGACTCCAACTTGGAAGCGGGGTTCAAAGCTGAACTTCTGAGACTGCCAAGCCAAATGGACATCGCGCGCGAAATTGGCTCGCAGGTCGACCCTGGCCTCATCCACAAGGCGCACAAACAGGTTTCAACCGTTATCGGCCGCAAGCTCGGAGACCAACTTGAAACCGTCTACAAATCCATGTCGACAACCAAAGAGTTCTCAGCAAGCGCAATAGATATCGGTGAGCGCGCACTACGCAACACCGCCCTTTCGCTGCTCGCCGCCCGCGGAACAGACAATGACTTCAAGCGCTTGATGAAGCACTACAAGAGCGCAGGCAACATGACAGACGCAGCCAACGCGCTCTTCCTCTTGGCTGGCCAAGGTAAGGCCTACAGCCAGCCAGCTCTCGACCACTTTTATCGGAAATGGAAGAAAGACCATCTGGTCATCGATACGTGGTTTGCCGCCATTGCCCAAGCACCTCGATCTTCAACGTTGAGCAACATCAAGCGCGCGATAAAGGACCCGACATTCGATTACTTCACACCAAACAAGGTGCGAGCCTTAATCGGCAGTTTCGCGATGCACAATCCATCGCAATTCCATCATGCCGATGGCCGAGGTTATCGTTTCTTCGCTGACCAGATCATCCATGTCGATAGCTTCAACCCTCAGCTTGCAGCTAGGCTGCTCGGTGCCTTGGGCTCTTGGAGTGCATTGGAAGATAGTCGACGGAAAATGGCCCGGACCCAACTCCAGCGAATCGCAAAATCCAAAGGCATCTCTAGAGATGTATTTGAGATCGTGACAAAAATGATCGAACCATCCGAGAGCTGACTATGGCACATCGGCACCGCGCATCACGCCCCTGCACAGAACCAGGATTTAATCTCCTCGACAGACGAATCGGGTTCAGGCGATGATGAAGTGGCGATTCGGAGGCGCGTTCGGGGGCCGCATCGCGAGGGCAAACTGACAAATTCTCAGCGGGGGGAAATAGCATGGCGTGGACAATGTCCGCCAGCTCACGAGAGAGCTGCGTAAAACCACATGCAGACGCGTATCATCCCGCAAGGGCCGTAAAGCCTCAGTTTCAAGGAAGTATCTCGCGATCGATTGGCCTTATGGGATTGATCGCATTGCAGCTGGCCGCTGCCATCACAATCGCAACCCAAGCGGGCACACAACAGAACCTCCCTTGGGTTGCAGCTGCGCTGGCTATCGCTGCGCTGATAGGTCTGGTTTTCGCCCTTGGAAACGGGGGGGCAGCCTCCAGAACAGCACGACGTCCAGCGGACGAACAACCAACGACCAACGCCGCAAGTGTCGCCGACACGGAGTGGTCATCGACGAAAACGGCCGTCCATCCAACGACCAACTTTGGGCCCGCTTCTGTTTCACACCTCACACCAAACTTGACGCACGATGCCCTGACCGAACTGCTGCAGCAAGTTCACCACGAGTTGCGCACTCCACTAAATGCCGTGCTTGGTTTTACTGACCTGATGCAGCAAGAAACGTTTGGCCCGCTCGGTTCTCCAAGATATGCGGAGTACCTGTCACACATTCGCGAAAGTGGTGAATTACTGTTGAAGTCCACCGAAGAAACGCTTGCGATGACAACGGCATTGACAGCAGCAAAAGACGCGCAGGCGTCCGAAGCATCTCAAACAAGCCATAGCTCAACCTGCTTGCACGATTTGGCCAAACAGGCGTGGTCGCGACTACCTGTCGAGACAACACACCTGGGGTTTGAGCTTTCAATCAGTGGACGTTCAGCGGACATCGCAGGTGACCCACTGACAATTCGCCAGGCAATGACAAACTTGTTTGCGGAGGCGATCGCCCAATCCCAAGCCTCCGGCCGTATCGAAGTCAACTTGGAGAGCGTGAACAGCCACGTCCGCGTCGAAGTCTCAGGTGCCGATCCTCTGCCTGAAAATGCGGTCTCAACAACGTCACTCGACCTGTGCCTTGCACGCACGCTGCTCCAGCAATACGGCGGCGGTCTGCTAACAACCACAACGCCTGGAGATCGTTGGCGCTCTGTCACTGTGTTCGAACGTGCAACTCAGCATGACCTGTTCAAAGAACAAGGGGTGTCCTCGAGTCCTGTGACGACCCAACAGCGATTTGCCGCCTGACCTTCGGCACATGTGGCAACAGACGGTTATCTCACAATAGCATCGAACCGCTCAGAAACACGCTGAGCTGTGTCCTGCAGTGCAACCTCCAATGCCTGGAAATCTGGCTGACCACCGGCACGCGCGACAAGGGCTTTCAGGCCTACGGATGCGCCCCCAGGAACAAACGATCCAAGTGTGCAGATCCGCAAAACCTGCAACACGTTCTGATAGAGCTTAGCCGCCGGGATCATGATGTCGGCATCACTCGCCGACAAAACACCACAAGCCTGCAAACCTTCGAGCGCATCGATTGTATTGGTATGAAGAACGCTTCGATCCTCCGCAGCATGAATGAGCTGCAAGTATTGCGTCATAAACTCAAGATCAACCATTCCACCGCGAACGTTCTTGAGATCCCAAATGTCCGTCGTACCTTTTTCGCGATAGATCCGTTCACGCATCTCGCAGACATCACGCGCGATCTTTGAGCGGTCTCTGCGCGCTGTCAGCGGACCTGTTATAGCTTCATTGATCGCCGCAACCAATGCTGGTGGCCCCGAGATGACACGTGCTCGGGTAAGCGCAAGATGTTCCCAAGTCCACGCTTCCTCAGCTTGGTACCTCTTGAAACTCGACAATCGTGTTGCAACCGGCCCCTGCTGACCAGACGGCCTGAGGCGCATATCAACTTCATACAGTTGGCCCTCGGCCGTGGGCGCGCTGACAGCACTAATGAGACGTTGTGTCAGGCGAGCGTAATATTGCGACGGTGCCAGTGGTTTCAGACCTGTCGACGACGTCACGCCGTCGGGGTGATCGTAGACCAAGATCAGATCGACATCAGAGGCTGCCGTCATTTCCGAACCGCCAAGCTTGCCCATCGCAACAACGGCCACTTCACCGCCTGGTACGATCCCATGCGTATTTGCAAGTTCGTCAATGACGATGCCAAGCAGACTGTCGATCAATCGTTCAGCGAGTGCACCATAGGCCCCACCGGCTTGAGCCGCATTGATCGCACCCGACAAAACACGGATACCAATGAGAAAGGATTGTTCGCTCCCCACAACCCGTGCACGATCTAGCTTTTCCTGGAAATCTTCACCGCGACCGAGTTCAAACGCGATCAACGCGTCCAATTCTCGCCCATTCGGCAAAGTCTCAAACGTCCGAGGATCAATGACAGCGTCCAGCAATCGCCGACGCCTTGAAAGGATGTGCGCGAGGCGAGGCGCAGTCCCCATGATATCCGCGACAAGCCTCAGCAATGCCGGATTGGCTGACAGTAGGGCGAACAACTGTATCCCGGTCGGCAAATCAGTGAGGAACCTGTCAAAACTCGACAGCGCACCATCAGGATCAGCCGTTTGCGATAGTGCCTCAATCAAAGCCGGTTGCACGTCAGTGAGTCGCTCTCGCGACCGCTCTGACCTTACAGCGGGATAACGCCCTGAGTGCCATCCCCGCACTGTTTCTGTGACGCGAGCCGGACTTGAAAACCCCATGCGTTTGAGAACTTCAAGTGTCGTGGGATCGTCATCGGACCCAACGAACACGAGCGCTCCGTGCCTCCCAACAGCTTCGGGAACGTCCTCGAAAAGCCGCGTGTAATGCCCTTGGACTGCTTCCAGCACACTGAGAAGCTCTTCGGAAAAAGCATCGGTCCCATCGTAACCACAAAACCGAGCGAACGCTGCCAAGCGATCTGGGTCAGTTGGTAAAGTTTGGGATTGCTCATCACCGACCATCTGAATGCGATGCTCGATGGACCTCAAGTACCGATAGGCATCCGCCAATTGCGTGTGGACCTCCTGTGCAATCCAACCACTGGCAGCCAGATCATTCAGTGTGGAAAGCGTCCGCCGATCGCGCAAATCCGGTTGGCGGCCGCCTGCAATCAACTGCTGCGTCTGCACGAAAAACTCGATTTCGCGGATACCGCCAGGTCCCAACTTGATGTTGTGGCCGCCAACACCGATGTGTCCGAATCCACGAAATGCGTTGATCTGGCGCTTCATCGCATGGATATCTGCAATCGCCGCATAGTCGAGATACTTGCGCCAGATGAACGGCAGGAGGCAGTCCAAAAAGGCCTCGCCAGCCACGATGTCACCAGCTACCGCGCGCGCTTTGATCATGGCTGCGCGTTCCCAATTCTGGCCGAAACTCTCGTAGTAGGCCAGTCCAGCCTGCGTGGACAGAGCAATCTGAGTTGCACCTGCGTCAGGCCTTAGACGCAAGTCGGTCCGGAAGACGTAGCCATCGTGGGTACGTTCATCCATCAGCCTGACGAGATCACGTGTCAGTCGAACAAAGAACGGTTGAACCTCGACGTCCTGAGACAACGAGCGCTCGGCGATATCGCGGTCAAAGAAGATGATCAGATCAATATCGCTGGAGTAATTCAGCTCACACGCCCCGTACTTACCCATCGCAATAACGATGTACCCGGAGGCATGCGCAGGCTGATCTGGTATTTCAGACGTCCAACGACCCTTGGCGGCCTCCATTCGCAAGAGGAACTCTACCGAGGATCTCAAGGCAGCATCGCAGGCATCGGACAGTGCTGATGTGACAGTCATAACGTCAAACACACCACCAAGATCGCATAGCCCAACGAGCAACGCGACTTCCGTTTTGAAGTCGCGCAATAGTCGCATGGCATCCGAAAACTCAGTCGTCTGCGAAAGGGTTCGTTCGAGGGTACTGCACATCTTTTGGAGATGAGACTCGGGAACACACTTCAAGACGCGTGTGAGCCGATCTGGATCAGCACACATCAGGTTCATAAGAAAGTTGGATCCTTCCCCCACGCCAGCTAGAAACCGTAGGACATCCGGCTTGTTCAAAAGCGCCTGTAAATCTGATCGAACCGGATCGTTTGCCGCCTGCGAATGAAACGACTGAACAGCGGCGCACCATTCGCCATCAACCTTCACCTTGGGCGCAGTATCGATCCGCTGCCAAAGAACTCCAGCTTCATTTTTTTCGGAACACCCGTCAATCATCGTACACTGGCCCGAGACTGAATTTGAAGATCTAGGCATAGCGAGCACCCGATCCGCTTTAGACGTTACACGCTCTCAGGCTTGGGCAGGAAAAAACCAACGCGCAGACCAGGTGCATTGTCGCCGAGTTCTATACGGCCGCCATGCAGCCGCGCGACCGCCGCAACGAGGCTGAGGCCCAGACCAGTCCCAGGCTGCGTACGGCTTTTCTCCAAGCGAACAAACCGCTCAAGCACGCGTTGCCTGTCCTCAACCGCAATGCCCGGGCCGCAATCATCGACACGGATTTCAATGTCCTTGGCATGATCAAACAATCCAATCTGAACCCGACGCTGACAACTCGCCCGCTCTACCAGAGACAATCGGTGTCCATCTCGGACATCCGTCATCGACGAGGCCACGCCCCCATCCAATTGGTGGCACGATGACTGATCATCGATGACCCGGTCAGTGAGTTTCGGTTCAAGATCTGCAGAATACTTGATCGCGTTATCCACTAGGTTCGCGATAGCCTGCCCCACGAGCTGGCGATTGCCGAAAACCGGTTTCGTGATCCCGGAGACGTTACAATTGAGTATCAATCCCGCATCTTCGGCAACCGGTTCATAAAGTTCCGAGACGTCTTTCACCAATACCGAAAGGTCGAGTGGCTCGCGCGAACGATCCAATGCCCCGGCCTCGAGTTTTGCGATGAGAAGAAGCGCATTAAAGGTGCTGAGAATCTCATCCGCCGCCTCAATTGTCCATTCCAGACCGCTACGGTGGGCAACACCGCCTCGCGGGTCTGCTAACGCGGCGTCCGCA
>JBCBRD010000110.1:0-10717 GCA_039819885.1 Pseudomonadota bacterium | reverse complement strand
GCCAACCAATAACTTTTCGGGCGTCGTCCGAAAACAAGCGAACGTTTGTCAGGTGGTGTTGGTCGATTGCCGATAAAGCCTTGGCCACGCCGTCTTCAAAGGGTTCGCAACCGATGTAGCCTGTATTGGGGTTTGCGCGCGCCTGGGCAATCATGTGCTCGGCGCCTCCAAACCCTATTTCGAGCGCGACTTGCTCGACAGGTGCCTTGAAGAGTTCTGAGAGCTTTGCCGGCGGTTGGCTGGACAAATCCAGTTCAAGGCTTGGAAGCAGGGTCGCCATTAACTCGGATTGCCGCATGGACAATGGGCGGCCCCTGCGTCTTCCAAAGGACCGCAAAGGTTCGGTTTTACTGGCTTGGTCTCTCGTCATACGGTCCGCGCACGGTTTGAATGACAACGCCGCAACCAAGACGAACTTGGATGCGGCGCGGAAGGACTTGGTCGGTCAACAGGCCCAAGGGCCTGATTGAGCAGGTCGGTCAGCAGGCCCAAGGGCCTGATTGAGCAGGTCGGTCAGCAGGCCCAAGGGCCTGATTGAGCAGGTCGGTCAGCAGGCCTAAGGGCTTGATTGAGCGGGTCGGTCAACAGGCCGAACCGATATTGCGCGACGCTCGTGAGTAGGCGCAATATCCTGCTAACGTCAGTCGTTGCGAGTGGCTGGTGCACTTAAAGGCTCAGCTTACAGCGGCCTTCATTGCATCGGCGAGATCGGTTTTTTCCCATGTGAACCCGCCTTCATCGTCCGGCGTGCGGCCGAAGTGGCCGTAAGCTGCCGTCCGCGCGTAGATCGGGTTGTTCAGAGCCAAATGCTCGCGGATCCCACGCGGTGTCAGCTTCATGATATCGCGCAACATCGTTTCGAGCTTGGCTTCCTCAACGCTGCCTGTGCCATGTGTATCGACGTAAATCGATAGCGGTTCTGCGACACCGATCGCGTATGACAACTGGATTGTGCAACGGTCCGCCAAACCAGCTGCAACAACGTTCTTTGCGA
This sequence comes from Pseudomonadota bacterium, assembly GCA_039819885.1. Lineage (GTDB taxonomy): Bacteria > Pseudomonadota > Alphaproteobacteria > Rhizobiales > Hyphomicrobiaceae > JBCBRD01. Next base: position 9,723 of record JBCBRD010000110.1, on the reverse strand, counting down.
GGTAGCGCGAAGCGTATGCTGCTGAACGGTCAACCTTGGTTGGGTCTTTGCCGGAGAAGGCTCCACCACCGTGGGGGGCTGCGCCGCCATATGTGTCGACAATGATCTTGCGTCCCGTCAGTCCTGCGTCACCGTCTGGACCGCCGATGACAAACTTACCTGTCGGGTTCACGTGCCAGACGCAATCATCACCGACCCAGGCATCGGGAAGCGTTTTTCGGATGTAGGGTTCGACGATGGCTTTGACTTCCTGAGACGACAGATCGGGATCGATGTGCTGGGTCGACAGGACGATTTGCGTGACGGCAACCGGCTGGCCATTCTCATAGCGTACGGTCACCTGGCTCTTAGCATCAGGGCCGAGTTTTCCAGCATCGCCGTCTTTCGACTTGCGGGCCCGGGCGAGGTTTTCCAAGATTTTGTGTGAGTAGTAGATTGGCGCTGGCATCAGCTCGGGTGTCTCACGGCACGCGTAGCCAAACATGATGCCCTGGTCGCCTGCGCCCTCATCTTTGTTGCCTGCTGCGTCAACACCAACAGCGATGTCGGCGGATTGCGGATGCAGGAGCACATCGATGTTGGCGTTAGCCCAATGGAAGCCATCCTGCTCATAGCCAATGTCTTTGATGGCATAGCGGACGCGGTCACTGATCATCTCAACGGTTGCGCTCGCAGGGCCACGTGTTTCCCCAGCAATTACAACTCTGTTCGTGGTTGTGAGCGTTTCGCAAGCGGCACGAATGTGCCAAGGATCGATGCCTTCTTTGCTACCTTCTCGGTAGAACAAATCAACAATTTCATCTGAAATACGGTCGCTGACTTTGTCTGGGTGTCCCTCAGAAACTGACTCGCTCGTAAATAAATAGGATGTGCGTGCCACGCTCGCCCCTTCTCATCTTTGTTAATGTTATGGAGATTGGGCGCGGTTGTTGCAGCCTTTCAGAGGTCGGTCAAGTTGGCCAGCGATCCGGGTTTGGATCCGCACGCTCGCGATGGACCCGCATTTCTCACCGGAGGCTGGGTTTCATTCGGCGTCGGCTTCGCTCGAAAGGGACCGGATTAGCTCGACGATTGACCGTCGGACTCGTTGATCTTTGATGCGGAAGAATGCCTTGTTCAGCTCGAGACCTTCACGCGTCGACAGGAACTCAACAACATAGGACTCTCCAGATTTTTCAGCGAAACCTGTTGCAAAATTCGATGCCGGAACATCTTTGCTTTGCAACTCGTCATAGAAAAATTGTACCGGCACGTCGAGAACGCGTGAGAGTTCAAACAGACGGCTCGCGCCAATTCGATTCACTCCTTTTTCGTATTTTTGTACCTGCTGGAACGTCAGGCCGAGCGACTCACCAAGCTTTTCTTGGCTCATGCCCAGCAACATCCGGCGCAATCGGACGCGACTACCCACGTGGGCGTCGACTGGGTTTGAACGACGCGCGCTTTTATTTTCGCCATCGTTCGATGCGGACGGGTTATCGCCCTTCATTTCACCCTCCATAGCAAATTGTGCATTGCCCTTATCCCTCCGCAAGCCGGGCAGTGACTAGGCTTGGTGGCTTGATGCGTCAACGTTCTTTCTACAATTGTTGAAAGTCATTACTTTTTGACACGTAGTCACTTTTGACAGCTGCTCGCTCAAGTCCTTGTAAAACTTGGCTATTCGACCGCCCGGAACCTAATCGCAACGATCGTCAACAGAACGCACAACCAAATCGCACCAAATAAGCTGTTGCCGTACAACGCGTACAGGGGCGGGCTGATTTTTGTCGGTAGGCGGCTATCCAGTACGCCCTTTTGGTTCAACGGCAGCATAGTCACGACTTGGCCGTAGGCGTCGACGACGCCAGAGATTCCATTGTTGGCAGCGCGGATAAGTGGGATGCCTTCTTCTACCGCGCGCAATCGGTTTTGATGAAAGTGCTGGGGTGGACCAGTCGTGTTTCCAAACCAACCATCGTTGGTGACGTTGATCATCAAGCCCGGACGCATGCCTGCGTCAAGCGCATGCGCATCCTGGATCACCTGTGCTGGAAAAATGGCTTCATAGCAGATGAGCGGCACGAAGGGCGGCAAGCCAGGTATCGAAAGAATAGGGCGTGGGCTTATGCCGGTTGAGAAACCGCCGCGCACGCGCGTGAGAGATTGCAGACCGACGGCCTCAAGTGCCTCTTGAAACGGCAGATACTCGCCGAACGGTACGAGATGAAGTTTGTCATAGAGCGAGACAAGGCCGCCCGTGAAGCCAAACACCATCAAGCTGTTATAGGCTCTACGATCGCCTGGCGCCGATCTGTAAATGTCCGTGCTGTCGGTCGCCTGAGTGACGCGCAACGCACCGGACACGAGAAATGTCCCTTGGGGAAGCACATCTCCAATGGCAGCTAATGCACGAGGGGTCGACAATGGCAGAAATGGCATTGCCGCTTCAGGCCAAATCACATGCGTAACGCCGTTGAGCTCATCTTTGCTGCCAGCTTCATTGGTGCGAGACAGGTCCAGATGAGCCTGAAAAATTTCGCTCTGTTTGTCGGAGCGCCACTTGTCCCGCTGATTGGTGGCTGGCTGCACGATACGCAGCTTTACACCCTCTACGAAGTTCGTTTCAGCGGTTGCAAGGCGAAACGCGCCGTATGCGTAGATGATCGTCAGTGGAACCAAAGCCAGCGTGACGCCAATCGTAGCTGGATGCCGATATGAGGGTGTGCGGCGTGCCATCGCAATGCCGACCAGCGGGCTTGCGCAGACCACGACCGTTATCAGTGTGAGCCCGTAAATGCCGATCACACTGGCCGACTGCATGAAAGTGACCGGCCAGGTCAGTGCGTATCCCAGAGTGTTCCAAGGAAAGCCTGTGAAAACATGGCCCCGCGCATACTCGGTGGCCGACAAGGCCAACGCCAAAACAAAAACTCGGTTCACGCCTCGCCGCCAAACGAGGCTTGAGCAAGCTGTTGCGACCCCCCAGAACAGGGCCAAACCCGCTGGCATCAAGGTCACTGCGAACGGAAGTAATAGTCCGAATGTTTCCGCTTCGACGAGAAAGGCCTCACCGATCCAGAACAATCCGAAAAAGAAGTAACCGAAGGCAAAAGCCCAACCGTCTTTGGCGGACCGCCGGGCTGTCTCCCGGGCAATAGGTTTGCTGCCATCCGAAGCCTGTTGGTCTCGCGTTGCTCCATCTATCAGCCAAACCAAGACCGGCAAGGTCAGAAACAGGATGGGCCAAAAAAAGAATGGCGCCATCGACAAAACGCTGAGACTGCCGGCGATCACTGCGACCGCGAAGCGCGACCAACCTTTTCTGCTTCCGACCCAACCTGATATGCGTCGTGCGCTAACCTCCAGGTCAGCAGCTGCTGGCCAACGAAACACTCTGGTTAGAGTTGATGGCTTGGTGGTGCTCACCTTGGCTGTCACGTTTCGAGCTTGCGTTCAGCGTTTTCTGGACCGCTGGTTGCCGTTGGTTCGCCTATCTCCAACGGCCTATGGACCTTTAGCTTTTTGACGCGACGCGGGTCGGCATCCAGGACTTCAAACTCTAGGCCTGAGTGATGGCTCACAAGCTCGCCTCGAGATGGAACGCGGCCAACAATTGTGAAGACCAGCCCGCCGAGTGTGTCGATTTCCTCGTCCTCCTCGGGCGTTAAGAGCTTTTGTCCCAGGTGCTCTTCCAGTTCTTCAACCAATGTTCTAGCAGACGCGATTATGCCGTTTTTCGGATCATCGGTGATGTTGGCTTCTTCCAGTTCGTCGTGCTCGTCTTCGATCTCGCCAACGATCTGCTCGATCAAATCTTCAATTGTTACAAGACCATCGGTCCCACCGTACTCATCGACAACCAACGCCATGTGAATGCGCGTGGACTGCATACGGATCAAAAGGTTCATGGCGGGCATGGACAGCGGCACGAACAGGACTTCGCGGCGAATCTTCGTCATCGCAATGGAACGGGACAGGTCGATACACCCAAGGTCGACTTGGCCCTTGGGCATACTGTCAGCCTCAGACGTTTTTCCGGGAGCAGCGTCAATCTCGATTTCAGAAACGGTATCAGGGACTTCGCTTCCGTTGTGCAAACCCTGCTCAGATCGCGGTGTCGCATGGGCTGCACTGGACATCATCCAATCGAACAAGTCCTTGATGTGGGCCATCCCGCGTGGATCATCCAGCGTCTCGGAAAACACTGGGATGCGGGAGACTCCAGCTTCCTGAAAGGTCTTGAGAAGTGTGGAAACAGGCTCGCTTTCTTCAAGAGCAATGATGTCTGCGCGCGGCACCATCACATCTTCAACGCGGCATGTCCCGAACTCCAGCAGGCGCAAAAGCATGTTGCGCTCTTCGTCGGTGAACGATGCTTCGCCGCTCTTGTCGGCACGCAAGGCCTGTTCGAGGGTTCCTCGAACTGACTGTGTTTCAGAGAGCCCCAGCGCCTGAGAGATTGCCGCTAACCAGCCGGTGGTGGGCTGATTGGCGTCTTCCGAACTTGGAGATTTGCCTGGCGCACCATTGGTTGGCGTTTGCTGTGCGTCAGGCCGCATCGGGTCGGGATCGTTTTTCATCTTCTGGCTGCGCCGTCATGCCATCCGGCATCGCGCGCGTCTGCCTCCATTGTTAAGCTGCGTCAGCGTCAATCGTCTAAAGCGCGTCACTTTACAAGACAACAGAGCACGCGCCTTAAGCTTCTGTTTTGGATCGTGTTCTTATCGCAAAACCGCGTACACTTTTGCGGAACATGACCTAGGTTTATTCTAATCGAACCCGAACGGCGTGCGAGTCCTCATATGGGTTTGCGATGCCCAATCCGCTCAGAATGGTGGTTTCCAATGCCTCCATCTCTTCTGCGTCTGCATCGCTCGTCTCGTGATCGTAGCCCATCAAATGTAAAATACCATGCACAACAAGGTGCTGCAGGTGGTGGACCACAGGTTTGTCATGCTCTGCAGCTTCTTTTTTCAGAACATCGCGTGCAAGAATACAGTCGCCGATATGGCGTGGCTCAACTTCACATTGCCCTATGCCTGCCTTCCCCGGCGTGCCATTGAGCGGAAATTCATCAGGGCTAGGAAATGAAAGCACATTCGTCGGTTTGTCCTGGCCGCGATAGGCGGCATTCAACTCGCGAACCCTCTCGTTGGAGCTCACAAGGACTGAGGCTTGTAGCTTGCTACCAATGACAGGCTGCCGATCGGTCGTGACTGACAGATGGGTTGAGAGGGCCTGTGCGGCAGCAGCTATGGCTTGCAGCCATAACACCTGCGTTTGCTCATCGAAGTCGGCCAAAATCGCTTCGTCGATCGCGGCGTCGATTTCCAAGCATTGGTCTTTCGAAGCTTGAACTATTGGCATTTCTGTTGGCATCGCCATGTGGACGGGCTGCTCTTGTTTGTCTATTTGCCTTCGAGGCGATCGTAGGCCTGCACGATTTTTTGGACCAGATCGCGCCGTACCACATCCGATCCAGTGAATATCGTCGCCTCCACATCTTCGACACCGTCAAGCAGCGACACGGCCTGACCAAGCCCCGATGTCATGCCAGACGGCAAATCGATCTGCGATGGATCTCCGGTGATCACCATCTTGGACCCTTCGCCCAAGCGGGTCAGGAACATCTTCATCTGCATGGTTGTCGTGTTTTGAGCTTCGTCCAGAATGACATAGGCATTGGACAGTGTTCGACCGCGCATGAAGGCCAGAGGCGCGATCTCAATCACGCCGGTTTCAATGTCTTTTTCAACCTTTTCCGGTGCGAGTAGATCATATAGCGCGTCATATAGAGGGCGCAGGTACGGGTCGACTTTTTCCTTCATATCTCCGGGGAGAAAACCCAGTCGCTCACCGGCTTCAACGGCTGGGCGAGACAGGATAATCCGCTCCACGAGACCGCGTTCCAAACAATGTGCTGCGTGGGCAACGGCCAGATACGTCTTGCCGGTTCCTGCTGGGCCAACGCCAAAAACCAAATCGACCGACTGCAGTGCGCGAATGTAGTCACTCTGCGCTGGCGTTCTCGCAGTTACTACGCGCTTGCGCGTTGCGACCCTGGCGGGGCCATCATCGCTCACGTCTTCTAGCTTTGCGTGTCGGATGAGCCCGTCGAAATCACCGGGGCCAATGTTGGCGCCACCGACCACACGGTCGTACAACTGTTCCAGCACGCTGCGTGCGGTCTTGCAGGCGTCCTCGGAACCAAACAGACTGATGACGTTGCCATGTGCCTGCGCCTCAATACCCAAGCGTTCTTCAATCAGTGCCAGATGGCTGTCGAATTCGCCCAATAAGTTGGAGAGATGGCGGTTGTCCTCAAACGGTACGACCATCGGGTTTTTCGCAATCGGGTTATCGTTGCGTGCTGGGCGCCCTGCGCCGCCGGCCTGCTGACCTCTTAAGCCGTTCAAATGTGGCATCTCCAATGAGCATCGGGTCGCCAGCTTGGCTGACCTGACTTTGACGACACCCTTTTGAAGCGAATCGCGGGATGTGCCTAACCTGTTGTTCTGTCGTCTTTCATCGCAGGATGAGGTATTAGTCTAGCACGAGAGTATGACATTGACAGTCGTAGACCACGCTGCTGCACAAGTTGTGTTGCATCACCCCTTCCGATCCATAAAAAGCAGGAGTGACGCTGCAGCTTCAGTCGGTTTAGATGTCTCCGGCGAGACTGTTTTGCGTCGCACCCGTGATGGCGACATCAACAATTTTGCCAATTATTTCAGGTTGTCCGCTCGCATGCACCGGTTGCAAGTAAGGCGAGCGCCCTACGAGCTGCCCTTCCTGTCGGCCAAGACGTTCAAACAAGACCGGTATGGTCCGGCCAACCATGCTCTTGTTGAACTTTGTCTGCTGCGCGAACAGTGTGTCTTGAAGCTGATGTAGCCGGGCAGTTTTCACATCCTCTGGAACTTGCTCCTCGATTTTCGCCGCAGGCGTTCCAGGGCGAGGCGAGTATTTGAATGAATAGGCCTGTGCGAACTCGATTTCTTCGACAAGCGCTATGGTTTCGGCGAATTCCGCATCGGTTTCGCCGGGAAATCCTACGATAATATCAGTTGAAAGCGCCAAATCTGGGCGCGCGTTGCGCAAGCGGTCAATGATACTGCGATACTCATCTGCCGTGTGCTTGCGGTTCATAGCTGCCAAAATCCGATCTGAACCCGCTTGAAACGGCAGATGCAGATAAGGCATCAGCTTGTCCTGATCCCAGTGCGCGGCGATTAGATCTTCACTCATGTCACGGGGGTGGCTGGTTGTGTACCGGATGCGCTCGATACCCTCGACGTCCGCGATCCGGTCGATCAGTTGAGCCAACGACCAGTCTTTTCCATCTGCTCCTTCACCGTGATAGGCGTTCACATTCTGCCCAAGGAGCGTCACCTCGCGAACACCGCGCGAGCTTAGGCTGGCGGCTTCACCTGCCAATTTTTCGACGCCGCGCGAGTACTCCATGCCCCGTGTGTAGGGAACCACACAGAAGGTACAGAACTTGTCGCATCCTTCCTGAACGGTCAGGAATGCCGTGGGCGCGCGCGACCGCGCTGGCAACTTCGGGGCTGATTTCGTTTGCCGCGCCGATAGGGCTGCTTTTTCGAGTAGGGCCTGTGCTGTTGCGCGGTCTGGTAGCTCGTCGAATTTTTCCTCTTCCGGGAACGCGGTTTCGACCAACTTGCGCTTTTCTGTCCGAGCCTGTTCCAACAACGCGGGTAGCCGATGGTAGCTTTGCGGGCCGATCACGAGGTCAACGATTGGGGCGCGACGGCTAATTTCTGCACCCTCTGCCTGGGCTACGCAGCCCGCCACGGCAACCATTGTCTGCTTGCCTTCAGCTTCGCGACTTTCCTTAACCAGACGGACGCGGCCAAGTTCGGAGTAAACTTTTTCGGCGGCTTTTTCGCGGATGTGGCAGGTGTTCAGAATGACGATATCCGCATCTTCCTGCGTGTCGGTTTCCGAGTAACCCATGGGCGCTAGGGCCTCGGCTATGCGCTCGGAATCGTAAACGTTCATCTGGCAGCCGAATGTCTTGACGTGAACCTTTTTGCCCGACTTTTGAGGTGCCGGTTCCGGTGGCTGGACCGTTGCAACGTCGGCTTCCGGGGCATCGTTTCTGTTGGACACGGGCAATTTCCAGGTTGGTCGCGCAGATTTGATCCTGCGACGTGCGAAGATGCGGCGCCCTACTCCATCATCAGCAAAGTTGAGCTGTCAATGGCACCTTCCAGCAGACGCTGTACCGGATTAGCCGGTTTTTGACTGTTCCAATGCCGTCTTGGTGCCTCGCAAAGTGGTGAGAAAGGTCTCGCGGATCTCATGCTCCGTGTGCTGAGCCAGTTGCTTGCGATCGGCGAAGGTATCAAGGCTGATTGGAGGGCCAATGTGGATTGAAACATCCAACGGACCTGCACGGAGGAGCTGCCACGCATGCGAAATCATATCCATGTCGCCGTACCACCCGACCTGCGCCCGATCATGTCTTCCGAGCGGCACGCCGTGGAGTTTCGTGTAGACGATTGTCAGCGTTTGCACGACGGGATGTGCTGCTGCTTTTGAGGCAGACCCCCTCCATTGGGGCGGGTTAGGTTTGGCGTTGCCGCCCGCCCGAACTGGTTTGACCGCAGCGAAAAGGGACGTACGGAAGGGCAAGACGCGATTGCCGTCCGTGGATGTGCCTTCTGCGAAGAGCACGAGATTGTCCCCGGATTGTAGGCGTTCGTTCACTTCGCGGGCCGTTTTGCCGACCGAGAGGCGTTTTTCACGATCGACGAAAACCGTCCGTTGGAGGGTTGCAAGTGCACTTACGCCGGGCCAGCCACCGACCTCTTTCTTTGCGATAAAAGAAACCGGTGCGATGGCTGAAATAACTGGAATATCAACCCACGAGGAATGGTTTGCGACGATCAGTACGGGACTATCCGTCGAAATCGCGCCGGTTTGGTTGATGCGAATGCCGAGGAGTTTGCAGACGCGCTTGTGGTACCAATGCGGAAAGCTACGGGCGAAACGCGGTGAAACTCGTTTGAACACCGCCTGCAGCGGCATCAGTGGAAGGGTCAGCGCGGCGAAGCCTGCCAGCGTAAGTGTTCCGCGCAGCCGAGACATGGTGCTCCTTTGTTTTCGTAGCTTGCGCTTGGGCCCTCGCTAATTGCGCCCATTTCGGCGGGCGCGGGCTGGGAAGCGATGGCGACAGCGTTTTCTGTTAGCCGTTTCGAATTGAGGCGTCCATTGGCGCATAGGGGCTTGCCTCGAATGCGTCATTCATCGAGCGTTCTGGCCATGATCTGGGCATCGACTCCTTGGCCGTCGTCGCGCGCATAGTATCTGGGCCTGGTTCCGACGATCTTAAATCCAACGTTCCGGTAGAGCCTAAGAGCCGATGCGTTGTCGTCTGCGACTTCAAGAAACAGTCGGGTTGCGCCACGTTCTTTCACGCGCCGCACCAGTTCTAGTAGTAACGCTTTGCCGATTCCAAGAGACTGATGCGACTCAGAAACACCAATGGCCAGCACCTCGGCTTCATCGGCTGCAATGCGAGCAAATGCAAAGCCTAGTAGCGTTTCACTACTATTCGATCCTTGGCCAGCAGGGGGCGAAGCATTTGGAAGGGTCATCAGGCCAGATGTGTTGGTGTCGCGCAGAATTTCCCTAAAGGTGTCTGCACTCCAGGGCTTTGCAAAAAGCTCAGCATGCAAGGCTGCAAGGCGCTCTGACATAGACACCGTTGCCGGC
>JBCBRD010000109.1:0-10731 GCA_039819885.1 Pseudomonadota bacterium | reverse complement strand
CGACGACGTCTATGTCGTGCTTGTACTTCTTGTCGAGCGCCGGGGCGTCCGGGATCTCGTAAAACGTGCCGTTGATTTTGACGCGCTGAAAGCCCTTTTTTTGGAGCTCTGCGAGATCTTTTTTGTACTCGCCTTTGCGACCACGTACGATGGGGGCCAGCAAACAGAGACGGGTCTTCTCGGGAAGATCCAGCGTGCGGTCGACCATCTGGCTGATGGTCTGGCTCTCGATGGGTAGGCCTGTGGCTGGTGAGTGTGGAACACCGACGCGGGCAAATAAAAGGCGCAGGTAATCGTAGATCTCCGTGACCGTGCCTACGGTTGAACGCGGGTTCTTTGATGTGGTCTTCTGCTCGATTGAAATCGCCGGCGACAAACCGTCGATGTGGTCGACGTCGGGCTTTTGCATCATCTGTAGAAATTGGCGCGCGTATGCCGAAAGGCTCTCGACGTATCGCCGTTGGCCCTCGGCGTAGATGGTGTCAAACGCAAGCGAGGACTTGCCTGAACCCGATAGACCCGTGAAGACGACCAACGCGTTGCGCGGGATCGTCAGGTCGACATCCTTCAGGTTGTGTTCGCGCGCGCCGCTGACATGGATGTGGTCCTGGTCAGGGGGTTGTGACGTGTTTCGACGTGTGCCGGTTTTCGGTGAAGAATTTGCGCGTTTTGCCATTTTTGCCATGGGGGCCATCTCGTAGACGAAGGGCGGGCCCTGGGCAAATACTGGAAGGGGCCGCCTCTCGATTTCTCAATTGTGTGTCTCAACACTACGCAGTCCAATCGACAACCGACCGGATCTCGGTGCGTGGCCCACCCGGTAGGTTATGGATGGGTGAGCTCTCGTCAGGCGGGGAATGCATCTTCGATGACGACCTCTTCGCGCGGAAGGTAACCGCCCTTTGGCCACGCGCCTTTTGTGCCTTTGCCGATCGCTAGGACCATTCCGATGGCGTGGTCTTTCGGCAGGTTGATGATCTTGGCGACCGCGTCCTGATCAAAGCCGATCATTGGTGAGGTTTCATAACCCATTGCCTTGGCAGACAGGATGAGCGTTTGAGCGGCCATGCCGACGGACCGCATTCCCTCATCACGTGCTAACCAGTCTCGGCCATCGTAAAAGGGTGTGATCATGGGGACGAGGACGTCTCGAGCCTCTGCTGGTGCGTCGGCCCAATAGCGGGTTGGGTCTTTCTCATGGGCTTTGAGGTCAGCGCAAATGACGAGTAGAAGTGATGCATCTGTAACCTGGGCCTGGTCCCAGGCGGCTTTGCGGATTTCGACGCGCTTGGATTTGTCGCGCACGATCACGAAACGCCAGTTTTGTAGATTGAATGATGTGGGTCCCTCACGGGCTAGATCCAACAATCGCCCTTCGTCTTCCGCTGGCATCGTGTGCGCTGGATCATAGTGTTTTATGGAGCGGCGCTCTTTAATGGCGTCAAATACGTTCATTTGGCAGATCTTACCTTTTCGAGTTCAAAATGCTGCTCCCACGTGGGGACCGCAGTGATTGGTTTTAAGTTATATGAGCCAATTGAATGAGTCGTTCTCTAGGAGTGGACATGACGTTGGAATCCAGCAGTCAGCCTGTGGAAAATAAGCCAAGCGTTGCGGCGAACGAGCGACACGGGCAGCTTGAGGACAAGATCCTTGAACTGTGTCGTCAACGTGGATCAGGAAAGAGCATTTGCCCGTCTGAAGTTGCGCGAGCGTTGGAGTGCGATGAAGCGAAGTGGCGGGCGCTCATGAAGCCTGTGCGCGCGGCGGCTGTTGTGTTGGCTGATGCAGGGCGGATCGACATCCTGCGGAAAGGAAAACGGATCGCACCTTCCGAGCTGAAAGGTGTGATCCGTCTTCGACTTGCGGCCAATGAGGACGATTAATCGCTTGGCCTGAGACGCAGCGCCATCGTGGTGTGCGTGGTGACCTATTACTTCTTGGTATCAGCCTGTTTGACTGCGTCCGCAGAGGATAGTGATGGCTTGTCGCCCCACTTTTCACGCTGTTTGATGAGTGCCTCTGTGGATTCCGTATTCAGTGCTGGAAGACCCGCCACTGTTCCCTCTTTTGCCTGAGCGGCTGGAACCGTCATAGCAAGAGCAGCTGCGATCGTGAGGATACGAAGTTTCATGGTTTTCTCCCTGATTGTAGGCGCCGGTTGTGACCCGTGATGAGTTAGTCCGACGGCCGTCTGTGACAACCCGAAGATATGCACAATAGTCTGAGATGGAAGGGGTCAGATGGGAGTTTCTTGCACTTATTGTGCATTTTTTTGTGGCGCGCTTTGAGCGGCGATTGGAAAGACCGCTAACGCCTCGGCCCCGAAATGAAAAACGGATCAGCCCCTCAGAGGTCAGAGGGGTGATCCGCTTTAGGACAGCTTTGCCCGGCGACACGGCCATCCTTGGTAAACATGTCATTGATACGACACATGTTGCGTTGCATCAACTGTACGTTCGGGCGGGATTTCCAACTGTGGATTAACTGCCTTGGTTGGTCGGCCACACATCTCCGTCTGCGATAGAGATCTTGTCACCGGGCACGGCTTTGCGCGTAAAGCCGCGTGGGGCGGTGATGCCGCACCGTGGGCCACACTTGGCAGTCAAATCCATTGTTGCGCCTGGTGCAATCTTGATGGTCTCTTCTTCGACGCCTCGATCAATGAAAAGCGTATGCTCGCTCTTGTCGTTGTTGGTGACTGAAAGTGCGAACGCTGGCATGGCGGCGGCTAGGGTCAGTCCAGAACTGAGTGCGAGTAGGGTCAGGGTTGTGCGCATGTGTTTCCGATCTCCCTGTGTGACTGCATTCTCAGAGCAGTGGCCGGACAGCCTTGCGCTAAAAATGAAGACATTTTGGACGAGCCATTTCCATGGCTTTGTGAATTCCGGTTTTGGTGTGATCGGCCGATAAACTCAGATTTGGTGCGGGTTTGGGGCGCTACAATAACTGAGCTCATCACGCTGTGATCACATCGGTGTGATGGGGCGGGGCGCGCCATGACTGGGATTTGTAGGAACTTTGATGTTCACCGTTGAATTGATGTCGGGAGGAGCTGCATTGGGGCAGCGAGACCAAGGATGCTGTTGTTTTGAAGGTAAATCCAAAGTCCTTACCGGCACTCCAATTCGGGAGCTAAACGTCGTGGAAAGCAGAGGCCGACAGCTGACAGCGCCAAACGAAAGCCTATCGTGCGTCATGCGATGATCAAGGATGTGAACGTTATTTTTGAATTCGAGGGGCGCGTTTGTGAGCCTCAGCCCTCAAATTTGATCCATGATCCGCGGCCAGATCAATAACTTTCCAGATGGTCAATTCATGGCTGTATATGGCGGCTTCGTTGTAGGTGATTGTGCGACGTTGACTGTCTCAGGCAAGATCGCTCTCAAGGCGCACTCGTGGGATGAAATTACAGTCAACGCGTGCAGTGATGACAGCGGTTGTGGTCGTTACAACCGCTGTTATTTCGCAGTACGTGTTTCGCCGATTTGAGCGCAGTGTCTTGAGTTGTTCGTTGCGGTCAGTCGCCTACATCCGAAATACAGCGCCTTTGACGGAGCGTGGACGTTCACGGACCCGATTGCCATCGTTGCCGGATTTAACGATCCAACGACCGTTTGCGGTTCGGCCGGTGATCATGCCGACGTGGTGGCGCCAGATGACGACAGCTCCGACTTGCGGTCCACTAATAGGTGTTCCGTATTTGCGCCAGTTCCAAGCAACGTTGAATTCAGGGCCGCCGCCTTTTTGCGTGCGCATCCACCAACCGCACCATTTGCCAGGACGCGGGCCGACACCCGCAACGTTCCGTGGTGGCGTGGCATACACTTTGCGGTATGAGGCTGCGGCGTACGTTTTCTTTTTCTTCTTGGCTTTTTTGGCCGGCTTGTAGGCGCGGGTCTGACCGCCTGCGCCGACGTATGAGCGGCGCGCTGATCGTTGAGCGTAGTGCGGTCCATCGATCTTGCCCCAAAGGCCGCGAGTGTGCATGTCGGCCTGGGCTGTGCCGCCAAATGTTACCAGTACGAGTGAGGCAACGAGCCCGAAGACACTCAATTTCATAACTATACCCCTGTGAATGTTGCGACGCAGCACAGGAGCCTGAAATATGGCGGAATTGTGCAATTGACTGCTCTGCGCGGCGTTGCGCCGCGATTGGCTCACGCTCAAAAGTCGGGGTACCAACGCGCCATGCAGCGGTCGCGATAGGCGATCAGGTTCGCGTGGGTGGCCACCAGTGTTTTGGCTTTGGTGTCGAAAATTGGGGGCAGCATGTTGGCGACTGTGCCGAAGACGATGGCGTCTGCGCCGCAGGGATTTTCGCCCATGAGATAGGGCTTGTCTCTCAACTGATCTGCGATAGCGTTGATACCACGTTCAGCGATTGCCATGCGTTCGTCGCGGGTGTGGCGCCCCATCCCATGCCCGTGAAGGTCGCGTTTCACTTGACGGCGGACGAGGGCGACGATCACAGGCCGCATGGGCGCTGGAACAGCCTTGAAGAAGATCTTTGGCCCTGCATCAAAGTTCGCATCGACCATCCAGCGTTCCCACAGGATGATCCAGTATAGGTTGTCTTCGCACAGTTTTTCGAATGCCCAGGCGACAGCCCTTTCGGTCTCTGATAGCCCGGAATCAAAGTCGGTGGCGTATTTCTGTTCGAGATGAAACCGAATGAATGTGGTGTCAGGGATGGTGGTTCCGTTATCCACAATCACCGGTGCTTTGCCTTTTGGCGTTTTGGTTGGGTCGCAGTAGGTGGTCTCGTAGGGTTGGCCGGACATCTTCAACAGGACCTCTGCCTTGAGGCAGAAAGGACTGGGGTCGGGCACACCAAAGGCGGGGCCAAAGTTTTTCAATGTGATCACGATGTGCCCTTGTTCACGTTTGACGCTTACGCGTGGTGGGTGGTTGCGACGTACTCAGGATCTTCCTGCGCGATGCGTTCGGCGGCCAGGAAATCATAGTACCCGCACCGCTTGGTATTTGGATATTCGCGGCAGACTTTTGGGCGTGCCTTGTAGATGGAGCACCGGCGTTCCTCCGTATCGAAGAACCGGCATATCTTTCCAAAGTGGACATCTTTCTTGCGGCGCATTGTATATTTCTCGCCGTGAGCCTGTTCGGTGAACTTTGATTGCGCGTCTTCAAATGACATTTCAAAGTGCTCTGCGAGGCGTTTGACGTCTTTTTTCTTTAGTATGATCAATGGATAGGAACAACAGTAGCCTGGGCAATCGAGGCAGTCATACACGTGGTGTACCCCTTTGTATGATTGGTGTTGTTCGGACGCTCAACTGCGGTTTGGATAACACTGCGAAGCGACCATGATGTGGTTATTGGTAGGTTGGATCGAGTATCAGCGGCAAGCAAACTCTCGTGATTTTCCTGGTCCCATATGATTGAGGCGTCAAGCAGCTGGATGCTTTGGGGGCAGTTCGGAATTGACCTGAGGGATCTTTGTTGAAAAACCTTGAAAAGTGAGTTGGTTGACCTGGCTGAGGCTTGGAAGCAACACAATTGGTAGGGCCGTGTGACAAGACAAGCGTCGCAGTTGCCCGTCTTACTTTCTGCGCTATGTTCTGCGCCAGTCACCCGCGTGGGGTGTTTGTCCGTTAGTTGGGGGCGTTACACGTGAGCGATATAGGTCGCATTGCGTCCGACGGGGAAACGCCCGTCAATCCGTATAGTTTGTTGGACGCGGTTAATCGCTCCAGCGACACGGCACATACAGCTTGGCTGATCTTCCTGGCTATCATGGCGTATTTTATGATCGCGGTGGCAGGTGTCACGCACCGCGATCTGCTGCTTGAGACGGCTGTCTCGCTGCCCATTCTCGGCGTTGATATCCAGTTGACGCAATTCTTCCAGTTCGCGCCGATTGTGTTGGTATTGTTTCACTTGGGCATTGTCGGTCAGCTCGTGCTGCTGGCACGTAAAACTGTGGAATTCGATAGCGCCATTCGGCTGTTAGAGACGAGCGAGCGCCGCACCCACCCGCTTCGGTTGGAGCTTCATAACTTCTTTTTCGTGCAGGCCATCGCAGGACCGAACCGCAGTGCTGTCATGGGTGGGTTTTTGCACGCCATGAGTTGGCTTACGCTCGTCATCCTGCCAGTGGTTCTAATCCTCTATATCCAGTTGGTATTCCTGCCGTACCATGACGTGTTGATCACGTGGACGCACCGTATCGCGCTTGTATTTGATATCGTGATGCTCAGTTTGTTGGGTGTTTTCTTGCGGCGTGCGGAATCGAATTTCTTCTCGGCGTTTTGGCGGACGACGCTCGCAAATCCACTCACATTCCTGATGACGTCAGGGTTGTTGCTTGGCGTGACCGTGTTTTCGTTCTTGTTTGCCACCATTCCTGGTGAGCCATTGGATCGGTTTACCCGGACGATCTTCCCGACGGCGGACAAGAAGGCAGAAGGTTTCAATGCTTATGCTGGTTTTGTCGGCCCGTTTTCGTGGGTTGACAAAGACGGTGCGGCGTTTGGGGTCTTCCTGCGCAACCTCAAGGTCACCGATGCTGATCTGGTTGTCGATCGTGATGTCTCAACAGGTGAGGCGACACTGAACTTGCGTGGACGAGACCTGCGGTCGGCGATCCTAGACCGGTCAGATATCCATCAGGCGGACCTGACTGGAGCCGTTCTTGATGGTGCAAGTTTCCGGGGCACGGATCTGCGCGATGTGAAACTTGATTGCTCGGACATAACAGAGTTTCTGCTGGATGAAAGTCGGCGAGGTGAGTTCTGTACGTCTGCACGAGGTGTCGACTTTTCTGGTGCCAATCTTTCCATGGCGACGCTTGAAGGCATCGATGCTCAAGGGGCAAATTTCGAGAGTGCCGACCTGACCGGTGCCAACCTGGCCTACTCCATTCTGAACGGGGCTTTGCTGGCGAATTCGAAGCTGGACAAGGTCAATTTGACTGGCGGTGTGAACGCGGTAGGTGCTGATTTTTCGATCTCATCGATGCGTGGTGCCGACCTGACCGGTGCCAAGCTGTTTGGAGCTGATTTTCGGTCCAGCGAAATGCAAGGCGCGGTTCTGAACTACGTCAGCTTGCAAGGGGGCATCCTTGAGGGCGCTAAGTTGGAGGCGGTGAGTTTACAGCGCGCGCAGTTGTGGGGCGCGAATTTGAGCCGGGCTGATATGACTGGCTCCGATCTGCGTGGAGCGCGAGTTTGGAAAGCAAGCCCACCGGAGACCGACGTGACAAAGCTGGCGGACATGGGTGGCCTGAATCTCGACGCTCCAACAGACGCAGAGTTGGTTTCGCTCAAGACAGCCATTAATCGCCTTCAGAATGCGCGCATAAGCGATCAAGTGTTGATGACCCTGCGCGGGGTGCTGGGCGATGATGGGCAATCCTGGACTGGGTCCCCTGAACAAAGATCGTGGTCCACGATGGCTGCGCGCAACTCCGGCTCGCAGTCCAGCCTTGTTTCGCCAGTGGGTTTGCCGGGCGGGCTGGGTCAAAGCAGCGGGTTGAGTGATGAGAGTGCCCAACCGGTTGCCTACAGTGCGGCATTGACGAGCTATCTCACCAAATTGATGTGTCGGGCACGGTGGTCTGATGGTTCGGTTGCATCAGGCATTGCGCTGCGCGCGCGCGGACCTGCGTTCAAAGGCGATTTGAAAGAGATTTATCAGAGCCTGACAAATTCTGATTGTCCCGCCGGTCAGCAGCTACCTGCCGGTCAACTGCTTGAGATGTCTGCTGCCGCCGATGGGACCCAATAAAAAGGGTCTTCATCAGGGCCTGCGGCTATTCAAGGCGTGGTGGGTTTGATATTCATGTTTGCTGATTGACAAAAGAACGTTTGTAGAACATTTTTGCGTATTGCATCTTGAAGCGCTGAATGCGGTGGAGAACTTTGGGCCACAGGCTTGGTTTGGTGACGAACCAGTTAGGGTGGCGTCGATACAAGTCAAACATCGGTTGTGGTGGTTGCATCGGTTGAGGATTCGCGGGTCGCTTGTTTTAGAACATGTGACGGGGCCCGAGATGCAGTGTCCGCGATAAGGAGAACAGCAAATGGCAGGCTCGATCAACAAAGTCATCCTAGTTGGAAACTTGGGACGTGATCCCGAAATCCGACGGACGCAGGATGGTCGTCCGATTGCCAATTTAAACATCGCGACAAGCGAAAGCTGGCGCGACAAGAATTCAGGCGAGCGTCGCGAAAAGACCGAGTGGCATCGGGTCGTGGTGTTTAGCGAACCACTTTGTAAGGTCGTTGAGCAGTATTTGAAAAAAGGCTCAAAGGTATACATCGAAGGTCAGCTTCAGACCCGCAAGTGGCAGGACCAGTCGGGTCAGGACAAATACTCCACCGAAGTCGTCTTACAAGGCTTCAACGGCAATTTGACGATGCTCGATGGTCGCAGTGGGCCAAGCGCCGGCGCTGGGATGAGCGAGCCGGAGGGTGGCGGCTACGACTACAACGACGGTGGTCGTAGTGGTGGTGGTAGCGGCGGTGGTGGTCGCGGTGGCTACAGCAATGGCGGGGGCGGAGGTGGTTCGTCAGGCGGTTCTTCGGAGCCGAGCTTTGACAAATCCCTGGATGATGAAATTCCGTTCTAACTCAGTGGTGTATTGGGCACCTGAAGGCGGTTAGTTCCAATGCGCTGACGAGATGTGGTGTGAGATTGAGCAGCCACGTGAGGACTTACAGTCGGCAGTTGTATGTTTTGCTGCCTAAAGCGCGTTCGCTTTTGCGGAACACGATCTAAGTCTTCTGCGTTTTCAAATGTTCAATACACTTCGCGCGGATGTCCTTGAGGTCTCGCATAGCTCGATCGAGGTCGGCACGTTTTCGCGTTAGGTCGTTGAGTGCGGCGCCGACCTTGTCGAGCAACAGTTGCGTTTGAGCGATCTGACCTGGATCGGAGTCGTAAAGCTGCAGATAGTCGGCGATGTCTTCGAGCGAAAAGCCTAGGTTTTTTCCGCGGAGGATAATCGACAGCCGTCCACGGTCGCGGCGGGTGTACTGTCGATTGGAGCCCACTCTTGCTGGGCTGAGCAGGCCGCGCGCTTCGTAAAACCGGATGGCGCGCGTCGTTATTCCGAACTCTTCGGCCAGTGCCCCGATGGTATAGCGAAAGGCATCATCTTCGATCGGGTCTTGCATTTCAGATGCGGTGTCTTGTGAGCGCGGCATGGCTTGTTTTTGAGGCGTCATGAATGATCCTGGCGGCGTGCACGTTCCTCGGCTTTCAGTTCCTTTTTGGACAGCTTGCCGATCATTGTTTTGGGTAGTTCGTCGCGAAACTCAATTTCGGCCGGCAATTCCGGCTTGGATAGTTTCAACGCCAGTTTGTCGAGGACCTCATTGGCCTCGATCTGTGAGCCCGCTTTTAGCTTTAAAAAGGCTTTTGGCACCTCGCCTTTGTGCGTATGCGGGATGCCAATAACGGTCGCCTCCTCAATCTCATCTATGGAGTAGAGGGCTTCTTCAATCTGGCGTGGATACACATTGAATCCGGACGTAATGATCAAGTCCTTGATCCGATCTTCAATGTAAAACATCCCGTCGTCATCCATTCTGGCGACATCTCCGGTCCTGAGATAACCATCGACAAACACATCGTCGGTGTCGTCTGGACGTTTCCAATACCCCTTCATGACTTGAGGCCCTTTCACGCAGACTTCCCCGGCTTCGCCCTTTGGAACTTCTTTGGTTGGCTCTTCCAGGTCCCGCAGAGAAATAATGGTCTGAGGAAATGGAAGGCCGATAGAGCCGGCCCTGTTTAATCCGTTTACGACATTACACGAGACGACGGGTGACGTCTCTGACAGGCCATAGCCTTCAACGATTGCGCAGCTGGTGAGCGTTTCGAATTTTTCTTTGACTTCTACGGGGAGGGGCGCGCCGCCAGAAATGCAAAATACAAGAGTGGAGAGGTCGTAGTTCTTGACTTTTGGGTGGTTGAGGATCGCGTTGAACAGCGTGGGTACGCCGGGCATGATCGTCGGACGCCCGGAATTGATCAGTTTGAGTGCATCGTTGAGGACGAACCGCGGCATGATGATAATCTTGGCTGCGATCGTGACGCCTAAGTTCATGACCACTGTCATGGCAAACACATGGAAGAAGGGAAGGACGCCTAAGATACGTTCTTCACCGTCGACGAGGTTGGGTGCCCAGGCTGCCACTTGCATGGCATTTATCGAGGCATTGGCGTGTGTGAGCATTGCGCCCTTTGGCTGGCCTGTTGTGCCGCCGGTATACTGCAGGACTGCTATATCTTGATCAGGATCGATGTCGACGGTTTCGAATTCAGGCTCTGTGTTAAGACCGGACTCAAGCGTGATCTTTGCGGTTTGTTCTGATGCCAGAGGACGCGCGAGCTCGCCGGATTTGAAGATCTTGAAAAGTGCTGCTTTGGTCGGCGGTAGGAGTGCGGTGAAAGAGGCAATGACTGCCTGATTCAGAACGCCATTGGCGAGTAGTGCCTCGACTTTTTCAAACAGAACTTTGAGGTCGAGTGTGACCATCAACTCTGTTTCACTATCCTTGACCTGATAGGACAGCTCTTCGACCGTGTAGAGTGGATTATAATTAACGACGATCCCACCAGCTTGAAGAATGGCATAGTAGTAAATGATGAAAGTCGGGCTGTTTGGAAGGAACAGACCGACTTTAGTGCCCTTCTTCACGCCCAATTGTTGCAAGCCGACGGCGATCTGATGGACTGCTTGATTGATCTCTTGGTAAGTCG
>JBCBRD010000108.1:0-10770 GCA_039819885.1 Pseudomonadota bacterium | reverse complement strand
CTGCGTGGTGGATGGCTGTCCGCCAGGTGTCGTGATTGATCGCGATGCTATTCAGGCGGAGCTCAATCGCCGTCGTCGCCTTCGCTTCAAACGCAGCCTGGCGTTCCTCGAACGTAGCGCCCGTCAGTCCCTGGGCAGCAGCCTTCAGTTCGTCCAAATCCTTGGCGACCGGATCAAGCCATGAAATCTGGATACCATCCCGCAACGAGGCCACGGCATCGCGAACCGACTTTCGCGAGTTATAGAGCGGTCCCTTACCGGCACCGGAGGCCACCCCACAACTGCCACCGCTGGATTCTTCGCGCGCCATCTGCGTTTCAGACCAACTGACAACGCTATCAAGCTGCGCTTTGACCGCATCAAGCCGTGACGCCACCGCAGAGCCCGCATCGCGCGCATCCTCCTGCAAGCCGGACAGACTTGTGCGTGTAGCTTCTTCACCCGCAATGAGGCTCCACCAGAACCCATACCCGAAGCCGATCGACCAGAGCGCCAGGAACACATACAGCGGAAACACGATCAGGCGTTCACGCCATGGACGCCCCGCACCGAAACTTTCGCGAAGTGCCAGCCACATGAGAAACGTGAGCGCCACCACGATGGCAATCACAAGCGCTTCGTTGGTGACCGAGAGGCCGCCAGGCAGTTCACGTCCTGCAGCGGCAGGCGACTGTGACACGCCGACGATAAAGTCGTTCATGCCACTCCAGGTGGCATAACCGGAGATGGCGAGCAGCATCAACGAGGCGATGCCAATCAGCGTGTTTCGGCCAAAAAGATAGTCGATGGTGCGCCCAATGGCGCTTTCACCACGTGACTTTGCAGTGTGTGTGTCGCCAGTACCAGCCATGACGCAAGTCCCCCAGAACGCAACTTTACGCCCCTGGGATTACATCACGACAGCCATCTTGTCGCCTGTGATGCCGGAAAACGCAGAATGTCCGGGAGCCGCGATGCGGTCACGCAACGCCCGCGCAAACGACAAATACGGTTCAACTGTACTAAATTGGCGAAAGCAGACGGAGCTTTACCGCTGGCCTTTGGCCATTTGTACCCGGTTGACTGGAATACCGAGCTTGCGCACAAATCGGTCAACGTCGCGAGACCACAACCGTGGTCGCGTAATCACGAAGTGCCCATTAAGATCATCCTGCTCGGCGATCACTTTAAAGTCGCCGTCCCCACCACCGCGGCGAAACGCATTGAAGCGATCTTCAGCAATATCGACCGGCGATGTCGCGTCGTCTTCGCCAAAAATCCACATGACGGGCGACCTGGCCTTGTCCCCGAAATCGCTGTTCACAGCATGCGCATTCGCGCGACCGCATTCTTCGCTGCGATCCGTCGCCTCGTTGTATTGGTAGGCGCCGGCAAAATTAATCCCGCCGATAACACCGCTCTCACCTCGCCCGATATGCGCCAAGACGGTGCTCCCGCCACGCGATTGGCCAGACAGAACAATCTGTCGGTCATTCACATATGACAGGCTTTGTACGTAGCGCAGAGCAGCTTCCGATTGATCGGCAAGTGCATCGTAGGCGGTAATGAAATTGGGGTCGGTGCAGGGGCCGCGAATAAGCTCTGGAAATGGCTCAAGACCTGTATCGCCAAA
This sequence comes from Pseudomonadota bacterium, assembly GCA_039819885.1. Classification (GTDB taxonomy): domain Bacteria; phylum Pseudomonadota; class Alphaproteobacteria; order Rhizobiales; family Hyphomicrobiaceae; genus JBCBRD01. Next base: position 9,158 of record JBCBRD010000108.1, on the reverse strand, counting down.
CCCCAAACGGGTGACGGCAAAAACAGCAAAACCGCGGGCAACCCAATGTTGAGCATACCAATACTGTCGGAAGCGTTTTGGATGCGCGCGCTTTTCCGGATCAGTTCCATGGTGATGAATGATAGCGGGGAAGGGGCCAGGCCCATCGGGACGATACGCCGTGACGATCATCTCACCCGACCGTTGTTCGCCATTCCATAGCGGCACAGTTACAGGAACACGATGAACCGTTTCATTCATTGTTGCGGCTGAATTGGGAAGCGAGCGTTCCTGAAAACCTTCACGCAACAATGTCGGCTTATCTGCTCGTTTCGCCGAAGTGCTTTGGAAAACAGCAAGCGCATCGTCGTCAACCATGTGCGGTATGGCAGATGCCATGAACGCAACGGCGACAATAAAAACGGTAACATCCTTCAGCATTACGGAAACAAGGCGCAACGGCCCCTCTACCAAAACAAAAACAACACAAAGACCGCGCCGGTTCGTGTTCAGGAAAAGTGGTTCCGTTCTTCCGCCCGGAACACGATCCAAAACGCGAGGAGCGATCGTGTCACAATCATGGCAGAACAGGCCTAAGGATCAGTCTCGCAAGTAACGCAATTTTCAGGTGTTACATTAAGGGTTTATTGCGGTTAACAGGCCTGCACCCTGAGAAGTTAGGACCTACCGCGCAGCAATCCCAACCACCCCAAGTCGAATGTCCAAACTCTCGACAAAAGCATCAACTTTCTTTTCCCAAAGCCGAGGTCTGGAAATAACGTAGTGCCCGTTCAAGTCTCGTTGCTTGGGAATGACAAACAGCTCTGCGTCTCCGCCCCCACGATTGTAGGCTTCAACACGTTTGTAGACATTCTCCAGCGGATGGAGCTTGTCGTCAGACCCGAAAACCCAAAGCGAAGGCGCCCTGGCGCGCCGACCATGCTGACTGAGAAGCTTTTTCATCCTGTCGAAGCGACAACCATCGGGTCGGCTTGGTTTTTGTCCATAAGCGTATGAACCAGCGAAATTTATGCCACCAATAACGCCATCGGCCTTGTTCGCTAGATGCGCGATCACAGTGGTTCCACCACGCGATTGGCCGGATAGGACGATCTGATTGTACCGAACGTATTGCAAAGACCGAACGTAGCGCAGCGCAGCCTCCGACTGTGCCGCCAATGAATCGTAAATCAATTGAAAGTTTGGGTTTCGACAACCGCCGTAAATGCGTTCAGGAAAAGGTTCCAGACCCGCATCGCCAAAGCCCAATCGCGTAACGGCAAAGACGGCAAAGCCGCGACTAACCCAATATCTTGCATAGCGAAACTGCCGATAGCGTCTGGGGCTAGCCCGCTTATCAGGATCAGTGCCGTGATGATGAATAATCGCTGGAAACGGTCCAGGTCCATCGGGCTTGTAGGCCGTGACGATCATCCATCCATTGTGTGAGCCACGGATCAGCGGGATCGTAACTGGGACGCGGTGGACGGTCTCATTCATACCGTAAGGGGAATTGCCGACACGCTGATCAAGGTAACCGTGGTGTTGAGCGGCTGGTTTCGCACGAGGTTCCGCCACCACTTTTGGTCGGATATCGCCAGATCTCCCGCCCAATAGGTCAGGGATCACGATTGCTGCGATTCCAGCAGCAATTGCGATGCCAATCGTCTCCTTCAGCATGGTCTTATGCCCCGACACTACCCTCTCAGTCGTGGCACGACGACGTGTCCCACCGGCAGAATTCTGCCACGGCGGCGCTAACGCGGAGTCTAAGCAAACGGAACAATTGCTCGTGTTAAATTAATGGATGCAAGTGGTTTTAAACCGGGACCCACATTGGGCAGCGGTTGTAGCCCATCTGATCATCGGGCGCGTAGAGGAAGCCGCGTTCGAACAACTTGGTCCCGTCAAAGTACGTACAAAAAATCGCTGGCTTCACATGACCGGGCGCGGCGCGGGGTCCCGATTGCCAAACAACGAGGCCCCAGGTCGATGCACTAAGGCCCAGCCACGCCAGTACGATCAAACAAATTGATGTCGTCAGCCCCCGCCGCATAGACAACGCCCTACTCCCCGCAACGGCATCACCAAGTGCCTACTCAGCCGCTTCGCGCGTGTACCCCAATTGCTGGTTCAACTTGACGACAAGATCGGCACCCGCCTTGGCAATGTTCGTACCGGGGCCGAACACAGCTTTCGCACCAGCGGCAAACAACTCGTCATAGTCGGATGGAGGGATCACGCCACCCACGACGATCATAATGTCACTACGCCCCTGTTCGGCCAGGGCCGCACTCAGGTCGGGGACCAACGTGAGGTGCCCGGCAGTCAATGTGGAAACACCGATCACATGCACATCATTCTCAACGGCCTGACGAGCGGCCTCATCAGGTGTCGCGAACAGTGGCCCGATATCAACGTCAAAGCCTAAGTCGGCAAATGCTGATGCAATGACTTTCTGCCCACGGTCATGCCCGTCTTGGCCCATCTTCGCGATCAAAATGCGCGGTCGGCGACCGTCATTCGCTTCGAATTCCTCGACCAAGGACTGAACGGCATCGACTTCTTTCTGCATGGACCGCGCCTCCGATTTATAGACCCCGGAAATCGCCTTGATGTCAGCCCGATGCCGCTCGAAGACGTTTTCCATGGCTAATGAAATCTCGCCAACCGTGGCCTTTTCTCGAGCCGCAGCCACAGCCAATTCAAGCAAGTTGGCGTTGCCACGCGCACCATTCGTCAGTGCCGTCAACGCTGCCTGGACTTTCCCTTCGTCGCGCTCGGCCCGTAGGCGTTCCAGCTTCTCAAGCTGTTGAGTGCGCACGGAGTTATTGTCCACCTTCAGCAACTCAATGATCGCATCGTTCTCGACGGGGTACTTGTTGACGCCGACAATGGTCTGCGTGCCGCTATCAATCCGCGCTTGTGTTCGGGCGGCTGCTTCTTCGATACGCAGCTTTGGAATACCAGCCGCGATCGCCTTAGCCATCCCGCCAAGCTCCTCAACCTCTTGGATATGCGCGAGGGCTTTCACCGCAAGATCATGCGTCAGCCGTTCCACGTAATGGCTGCCGCCCCAAGGATCAGCAATCCGCGTCGTGCCTGTTTCGTGTTGGAGGAAGAGCTGCGTGTTCCGGGCAATCCGAGCCGAGAAGTCTGTCGGCAGCGCAATGGCCTCATCGAGCCCATTGGTGTGGAGCGACTGCGTATGACCCTGCGTTGCCGCCATCGCTTCAATCGCTGTCCGCGTAACGTTATTGAACACGTCCTGTGCCGTCAGCGACCAGCCGGACGTTTGCGAGTGCGTGCGCAGTGAAATCGATTTAGCGCTCTTTGGGCTAAACTCGTTCTGGATCAGACTTGACCACAACATGCGACCGGCACGCATCTTGGCAACTTCCATGAAGAAGTTCATGCCGATCGCCCAGAAGAATGACAGGCGCGGAGCAAACGCATCGATATCGAGACCTGCCGCGACACCAGCTCGCGCATAGTCAACGCCATCAGCCAGCGTGTAGGCCAGCTCCAGATCTGCCGTCGCGCCAGCTTCTTGCATGTGATAGCCGGAAATCGAAATCGAGTTGAACTTGGGCATCTTCTCAGACGTGTAGGTGAAGATATCCGAGATAATCCGCATCGAGGGCTCAGGCGGATAGATGTAGGTATTCCGCACCATGAACTCTTTGAGGATGTCGTTCTGGATCGTGCCCGATAGGTTCTCCGGCGGCACGCCCTGCTCTTCACCAGCAACAATGAAGAGCGCCAACACAGGAAGCACCGCCCCATTCATGGTCATGGAGACAGACATTTTCGACAGGTCGATTTTATCAAACAGCGTCCGCATGTCGTAGATGCTATCGATCGCGACACCAGCCATCCCGACATCACCCTTCACACGCGGGTGGTCTGAATCGTAGCCGCGGTGTGTCGCCAGGTCGAACGCGACAGAAAGCCCCTTTTGGCCAGCCGCGATATTGCGCCGATAAAACGCGTTAGAGTCTTCAGCAGTCGAGAACCCTGCGTACTGGCGGATGGTCCAAGGCTGGGTTACGTACATCGCCGGATAAGGTCCGCGAAGGAACGGTGCCAAACCAGGATAGGTCTCGAGGAAGTCGAGCCCCTCGAGATCACTTTCCGTATAGACGGGTTTGACTGGGACACCCTCAGGCGTCTGCCAAGGCTCGCCCCCAGGCAGTGTCCCGGGCGTCTGGCCACCCTTAAAGTCAACCGTCGTAAAATCTGGGATCTGGGTCATAGTCTAATCCGCCTTGGCTTCAATGAGCCTTGTTTTGTCGTAGATATTGAAGACCAGCAACTGCCTATCAGGCGTCTCCAGGGTCCTGTGCGAGAGAGTATACCTTACCTCTTCACAACCGTCATCGGTTGCCGTGCCTGCCAGCCATGGCGCTGCAACTCTGGGTCTTCGTGGTTTTCCAGAGGCTTACCAACACACAAGTAAGCAATAAGCCTCCAATCACGAGGCACATCGAGCGCTTCGGTGACCGTCTCAGGCTCCAGGATCGACACCCAGCCAACGCCCAGTCCGCGCATTCGTGCGGCCAACCAGAAATTTTGGATCGAGCACACAACCGAATAGCGCAACATCTCCGGCATGGTTCTGCGCCCCAGTTCCGCGCCCTGCTTTGTACCCTCGTCGCAGAACACCGCGAGATGCACCGGCGCGTCGCGCAAGCCAGCAAGCTTCAGTGACAAGTAGAGATCGCGCTTCTCATCCACGTAGCTGTCTGCCGCGTCTTGGTTCGCAGCTTCAAAGCTGGTGATCACAGCGGCACGACGTTCTGGCGCATCCACGCGAACCCACCGCCAGGGCTGCGCGTTTCCAACGGACGGTGAGAGGTCGGCAACGGACAACGCGGCGTCGAGATCAGCCTCGTCGATCGGATCGCAAACAAAACGGCGCACATCCCGTCGCCAAGCAGCGAGCGAACGGAACGTTTCAAAAAACTCTTCCGTGAATGTCGGCGGGGTTTGCGTCACACAACTATGAGGCATGCCATCGCGCGGGCTCAAGCCGACGCCACACCCAAATCCTTCTGCAATGAGGTCAACAGAGCAACCATATCTTGGCCAGCGAAAACAAATCCATCGACACCAGCAGCCGTAAGGTCTGTTTCAGCGTCACCTGGTCGACCAGCCACCAGCACCTTGGCAGCACCGGCAGCCTTCAAGGCCTTGGCCGCATCCACAGCCATATCTGAATAGATCGTGTCCGACGAGCAGATGCAGGCAATCATCGCACCACTCGCCGTCAAGCCATCAGCAGCAGCCTGAGCCGTTTCAAAGCCAGCTTGCTGCTCAGCTTCAATCCCACCAGCCGCCATTAGGTTCCGGATCCAAGTAGATCGTGCGGTGTGTTGAGCAATCGGCCCGAGGCACGCCAGGAACACAGTCGGACGCGATCCGGTAACGGTGAGATGAATATCAGAGGCATCCCGAAGCGCTTCAAAGGCCTCGCTCAATCGGAGCGATGGCAGGATGTCAGCCTTCACGCCTCCACCAGATATGGTCCCCGTCACATCACCGCGCGCAGCCCCATTCGAAAGAGCGTCAACCATGTCCGCGAATGTCTCTGGCGGTGGGCCTGACTTCGCCGACGGTGCACCTCGCTTGGGCAACTTGCTCACATCCAGAACATCGACAGGCGCCTCATCAAGCATTGGAAACTCGCTCGTTCCCGTCAGAGCGGCCTTGCGTTTTGCGACATCCACCGCGCGCTTTGCATGCGTTTCTGCAATCCGTTTTTGGGTCGCTCCTGCGGCAAGGCTGTCGATGATCCCGCCCTCGCGTTCGATGTCCTGGAACGCCAACCAAGCCGCCTCACACAATTGGTCGGTCAGCGCTTCATAGCCGCCAGCACCTGAAACCGGATCAGCGACGCGCCAAAGGTTGGATTCCTCAATCAGAACCGTTTGTTGGTTCCGCGCGATCCGCCGCGCAAACCCGTCGGGCAGTCCCAGCGGTGATGTGTACGGTAATACCGTGCACGTATCAGCCCCGCCAATGCCGGCAGCAAACGTTGCCATGGTTGTGCGCAGCATATTCACCCACGGGTCCCGCGCACTCATCATGCGCCATGCCGTTTCCGCGTTGATCCGTACCGGCTTGGGCGTAGCACCGCTTGCCTCTTCGACCCTTGCCCACAAACGGCGCAAAGCGCGCAACTTGGCAATCCCGGCAAACTGGTCAGCATCAACCGCAATCGTAAACGCCAGCATCTGACAGGCATCATCAACTGCAACACCGTTGTTGGTGAGCGCACGCAAATAGCAAACGCCCATCGCCAGTGCAGCCGCCAACTCTTGCGCTTCACTCGCACCCGCCTCGTGATAAGCGCGCGTGTCACAAGTCACGAACGGCCCGACAAATCCCCGCGACTTCAAATCGACCGCAGCTTCGCTCAGTTTCTCGGCCATGTAGGTCCAGGGCGCAGGCAGCAACCCAGATGTGGTGAGCGACCCAATCGGGTTCATCCCAAATTCGATATCAAGAGCCTTGGGTTCATATCCGCGCTTCGCAACCAATGCGGCCACCATCGCAGCATGGATGCGAGCCGCCGGCGCTGGATCGAGCCGCAACCGGATCATCGATAGGTCCACACCCTTCAATGCAGCATCAAGTTCATCGACGGTATCGCAACCGACCCCGAACCCGCGCGATGACTTCCCGCCCGGAAACACAAGTGTCAGCGTATCGACACCATTGGTCAGGTCATTGAGCGCCTGCTCACAAGCCGTCGCGCTATCTGGATGATCGACCCTGGCCGACACCCGCCACGGCTTGCCCGACATTTGCGAAACAATCGGGCTGGCACCTTCCCGGCGCGGATAGAGTGGTTCGATCCACAAGCCATCGGCGGTCTTCGAAACCAGCCGCTTTTCGAAGTCCCCGCCCTTCAGCGCCTTTTCGACCAGTGCATGCCAGTCCGCTTCTGTCGGTTTCTCAAACGCTTCTGTGAATGTTGTGGTGTCTGCTTGTGTCATTGGGCTCGCAGGGCAGGTTCGAAGGGGAATTCCTGGATCGTGATCCAGGACATCAAAGACGAAGCAAGGTCTTAGCCGTGAAGGAACGGAAAAACCACCATCCTATCGAATGGTTCGCCAAACAGTGTTCGCGAATGCCAACGCCAACAATGCGCATGCAACTGACATTTGCAAAGATGTTCTGAGCGTGCATAAGCACCTTTCGGGGCCTGCAGTGCACAAAGAATCGGTCAATAGACACAGGAAGACTGGTGCGCACGCAAACGACGAGGGAATAGCGGTATGAGCCAATCGGTGATCCAGGACGGAAAGATCTACCTCGGCACGAGTGTGAAGCCGGAGTATCTCGATCTGAAACTCGCCAACCGGCATGGTTTGATCACAGGCGCGACCGGTACAGGTAAGACTGTCACGCTGCAGATCCTGGCCGAAGGCTTTTCGAAAGCTGGTGTGCCCGTCTTTGCCGCCGACATTAAAGGTGACTTGTCCGGTATTGCTGCGAAAGGCGAACAAAAGGACTTTATCGACAAGCGGATCGAACAGATCGGCCTCGACATCTACGACCCGCAAGCCTACCCGACGATCTTCTGGGACGTATTTGGTGTCAGCGGCCACCCCGTTCGCGCCACGGTATTGGATATGGGACCACTCCTCTTGTCCCGTTTGCTGGAACTAAATGAAGTCCAGGAGGGTGTTGTAAACATCGCCTTCCGTATTGCTGAAGAAGACAACATGCCGATCCTCGACTTGAAGGATCTGCGCTCCATTATTCAATCCGTTGGCGAGCGGTCAAAAGAGCTGTCCGTCAAATACGGAAACGTCTCAACCGCATCCGTCGGTGCCATTCAGCGACGTCTTCTCGTTTTGGAAGAACAAGGTGCCGACCAGTTTTTTGGCGAACCGGCAATCGACATCAAAGACTTCATGAAAGTCGCTCCCGATGGCCGTGGGACAATCAATCTACTGGCCGCCGATCAACTGATGCAGAAGCCACGGCTTTACGGCACATTTCTGCTCTGGTTACTCACACGCCTTTGGCAGACACTTCCCGAGGTCGGTGACCAACCCAAACCAAAGCTGGTCTTCTTTTTCGACGAAGCGCACCTCTTGTTCGACGAAGCACCCAAGGCTCTCATCGAGCGTATCGAGCAGGTCGCCCGCCTGATCCGATCGAAAGGTGTCGGTGTCTACTTCATCACGCAAAACCCACTCGATGTGCCAGACACTGTGTCCTCACAACTCGGCAACCGCGTGCAACATGCTCTGCGCGCCTACACGCCAAAGGAGCAGCGCGCCATCAAGGCAGCCGCAACGACATTCCGACCAAACCCAAAAATCGATACCGAACGCGCCATTCAGGAACTCGGCGTCGGTGAAGCACTCGTCTCGACGCTTCTCGATAAGGGCGAACCGTCCATGGTTGAGCGCACATTGATCCGACCACCTGAAGGGCGCATTGGTCCGCTGACCGCCGAGGAGCGAACTCGGATTATGGACTACAGCCCGGTCCAGGGGCGGTACGAAGACACCATCGATCGTGAGTCCGCTCACGAAATCCTTGCCAAGCGCGCTCAGGAAGTGGCCGCGAAGGAAGCCGAACTTCAAGCGCAGTCGACGTCAGGCGGTTGGGGTGGCGACCTTGGTAAATCCATCTTCGGACGCGGGCCACGTGGTGGGAAATCCATGGCCGAACAGGCCGCCTCCTATGCCACCAAATCAATCATGCGCCGTGTGATCAGCCAGGTTGTAAGAACCTTGATGCGCGGTGGTCGGTAGTCCGAGGGTAACTGACCGCTGCCACGTACTTCCCCGCATTGAATGCGGCTTGAATTGATCCCAAGCAAGGTATCGCCGCGAGTCGCTCCTTAAGCTCACTCAAAGATTGAGCCAGCCCAATGCCAAGAGGTAAGGCGCTTTTTCGTGGAGATAGAGACATGCGGATTGGCAAACAAGTGCGGCGCACAGGCGAACATCGATTGCGAGTGATCGCAGCGTTACTTGCGATCTCCACAACTCTGCTAAGCGGTTGGCCTGCGGTTGCGGAAGAACGCAGCGATGCGGCCTACGAAGCCCAGCTCGTTGTGAAGGGTCAAGAGCTGATCGAGCAGCATTGCGCCAAGTGCCATGCCATAGGACGCAAGGATACCAGTACGCATCAAGACGCCCCGCCGTTCCGGG
>JBCBRD010000107.1:0-10859 GCA_039819885.1 Pseudomonadota bacterium | reverse complement strand
TCGCGTGATCCGCATTTGAATGCTTTACAAAGTTGGTCAATCCTTCTTGCAAGATGAGATAGACATGGATCAGGTCCGATCAAGCCACACACCGCTGCCAACAATGGACTTGGTTTGATTGGCATACGCGAGCGCGTGAACGCGCTTGGTGGGCGACTCAAGGTTTGCACAAACTGCCAAACAGGCTTTCGGGTTTATGCATTGATTCCATTCCACTAGTGGTCACGAGGCATACAATGAAACACAACGGCATCCGGATTTTGATTGCAGACGACCACGCCGTAGTCCGCGAAGGCTATAGAATGCTGCTCATGAAATGCATGGGTCTTGAGGTCGTCGAAGAGGCGGGCGATGCGGCATCGGCGTATCGTTGCTACAAAGATACCCGCCCAGATGTTGTCATCATGGACATTTCTATGCCGGGCCGTGGCGGCATAGGTGCGACCGAACAGATTTTACGCTGGGATCCACACTCTCGTATCATCATTTTCACAATGCATAGCGAAGTTTCCTACGCTCTGCAGGCCTTTCGGGTCGGAGCCAAAGGCTATGTTACCAAAAGCAGTCCGCCGGATTTTCTCATCAGTGCAGTGCAAGATGTCGCGAAGGGTAAGAAAGTCATTTGCCCAGAAATTAGCGAGGCGCTCGCTCTTAATCGCTTGCAATCAGACAGCACTTTGCTGGAGGGATTGTCACCGCGGGAGTTCGAGGTCTTTCGCATGATGCTCGATAAAAGATCAAACGACGAGATTGCAGGTGCGCTAAACGTTAGCCGCAAGACAATTATAAATTATCACTACAATATAAAATCAAAACTTGGTCTTGCCTCAGATATTGAGCTTGCATATTTCGGTTTGCAGCAAGGCATAGCAAAGCCTATCGCGAATGGTTGCCACGAATAGAACGGCCTTTTTTCTTCATTGTTGACGTGCCGCATGACAAAGTACGTTTTCCTAGAGCTTATTGGGACATTATCACTTCATCTACACTCGTTCGAGATGCATAATCTAGATAGATATCTGGCCGCTTCGGTGAATTTTTGACCCATTCGTGCATAGTTTCTCAGAAATACGAGTGGTTTGAAAACGTATCGACAGTTATCTCCATTGGTTCTTTGCGCAAAGTCTACTAACGGGGGTACTTCTGTGAGATCTTCGAATTCACCCAATGTCTCAGAAAATGAGAGTATGTCCGGCCCCCTCAAAGGTATGAAAGTCATAGAGCTCACTCAAATCGTGGCAGGACCGGTTTGTGGCCTCATGCTAGCAGACATGGGTGCTGAGGTAGTCAAGGTGGAGAAAGTCGACGGCGGGGATGATTCCCGTCGATCCTTACCGCCCGACATCAAGGGGGAATCCGCGGCCTTCCTAATGCTGAATCGAAACAAGCGCGGCATGGCACTCAACCTTAAGAGTGACAAAGGCAGAGAAGTATTGCTGCGGATGGTCGCTGACGCTGACTGCCTGATCGAAAACTTTCGTCACGATACCATGAATAGACTTGGGATCGGCTATGAGACACTAAAAGAGATTAATCCCGGTCTCATCTATTGCGAGATTTCTGGGTTCGGGCGCACCGGTCCGTATGCCCCGCGGGGTGGTTTTGATCTCATTGCTCAGGGCATGTCGGGGTTAATGTCAATAACAGGTGAACGTGAGGGCCGCCCACCGGTTAAAGTTGGTGCGCCGGTTTGCGATATCACGGCCGGTATCCTGGCTGCGTTGGGCTGTGCTGCAGCCTACGTACACAAGCTAAAAACTGGTGAGGGGCAGCGGGTGGATACGTCCCTGTTTGAAGCCGCGATTACGCAAACCTATGCTCAATCAGCCATCTGTTTTGCCACCGGTCAATCGCCCGGTCCCATGGGCTCAGCTCATCCATTGAACGCGCCTTATCAATCCTTTCAAACCAAAGATGGTTGGATCAATTTGGGGGCGGCAAATGATGCAAACTGGGAAAGAACGATCAGGGTTCTTGGTGCCGAAGACCTTGGAGTTGATGAACGGTTTAGCTCAAACAGGGCACGCATGATCCATCTCCATGCGCTTGAGAGTATTCTCAATGACTACTTTAAAACACGCACGACAATGGAATGGCTTGAAGCCTTGGAGGCGGAAGGTGTGCCCGCCGGGCCCGTATTAACGATCGCAGAGATGCACAAAGATCCGCAGACTTTGGCGCGCAACATGGTTGCAGAGACCGAGCACGCAAAGGTCGGAAAAGTAAAAACAATCGGGCTCCCAATTAAATTCCATGCGACGCCTGGAGATGTCAAAAGGCCAGCTCCCGTGCTGGGTCAGCATACCCGGGAGGTTCTCTTAGAGACCGGATACGACCCGACAGAAGTCGACGCAATTCTTGCGTCAATGACCGAAGCTGCTGTTGGTTAGATCATTAGCCCCGGTTCAGCGGGCGCCAATGGGCTGCTTCCTGAAGACCTGACCAGTGAACCAATTAGCCAAACCCACTGCTGGTCCAGCCACCTGCTCAAAGGCATCAGGAGGCGTGAGCAGCGGCGGCTTGATATCTCGCGCACCGCACGGCATGGTCCTGCCAGTCTAGCGATAGCAGGGACCTGACGCGAAAATCATATGGTCAAACAATCCACTTCCTCTGACGACTCACCGTGGTTGCCATTTGAGAGTCGGAGACGGTTGCGAGGCACAAAACAGGCAGCCGTGCTGCAGACGGCCGTCCGTCTTTTTCTCGAACACGGGTACGACCGGACAACGTTAGATGACGTCGCAGAGCAACTGAACATAACCAAGCCAGCACTCTACAATTATTTCCGGGGCAAGGAAGATATCCTGTTCGCGTGTTGGACATTCGGGCAGGAACGGCTTGACGCGGCATGTGAAGACATTGAGGGCGATGCTGGGAATGGATTGGAAAAGTTGCGCGGCTTGATCCGCGCTTACGCGATACTGATGACCACGGATTTCGGAGCCGGTCTTATACGGTTTGACGTTCGAGATCTGTCGGAGGAGCATCGTGATATTGTGGTGCCCGCAAAGAAAAAAGCCGATGCCACCTTCCGCAAGTACATTAGCGAAGGCATCGCTGATGGGTCGATCCGCCAATGCGATGCAAAGATGTCGGCGTTCGCAATTGCAGGGTCTCTGAACTGGATCGGGTTTTGGTATAAACCCGATGGCGACATGTCGCCCGAGGCTATAGCCGAAGAGTTCTCGATCCGCTTGACTGAAGGACTGGCGGTTAGGCGGTCTGCTTCGCGCAAACCGAACTCTTGATGCCCAGCTCGTGACATGGCGGAATGCAGCCGTTTAAGCGCGCTTTTTGATGGAGACAGGTGCTTGATGCCAAACAGCCGTTTCCACCAGGTCGAGCACGCTCTTAGAGAGATCTCTCCCATGGTGTGTGGCCGTGCTCATCAAGGATCGATGAGCACTCCCGGGTTCATCATGCCCGTTGGATCAAGCTCGCGCTTGGCACCGCGCAGCGCCTTCGCAAACAGTTCAGGCCTTTGCTTGTCGTAGAAAGGACGATGGAAGCGCCCGACCGCATGGTGATGCGTTGTCGTGCCGCCATGCTCAACCGCAGCGGCGGTACAGATCGTCAGGATTTGTTCAAACTGCTCAAGTTGGCGCGCCTTGTCCAGCAAGCCGCCAAGGGTGAAATATAGGCATGGGCCATCTGGATAGACATGCGTAAGGCGGCACGTCACGGTCCCTTCTCTCCCCGTAACCTCGCGTATCGTTTCCAAGACGGTCGAGGTGATTTTTTTGTGGAACTCTTCGAAACGGTCCCAGGTGATCGAGGTCTCAAATGTCCAAAGGAGGACGCCTCGCGCGATCGCGTGCTCGAGATAGTATGGCAATTGAATAAATCGGTCCCGCCAGGCACCTGTACTTCCGGTCCGGTGATCCTGCTCCCCCTCGGAGGATTGTTCTTTCACACCCCCAAGGTCGCGGCATATTTCCAAGGCGCGATCCATCCAGGCGTCAAGCGGATGATCGGCAGACTCGAACCCAAGAACGAGAACGGCTTCTTTATTGCTCCAAGGAATGCCGGGGAGCGCTTCTCGCATCTCTAACAATCGGCAATTTGCAGGGAAAAGGCCAGCCTGAGTAATGGCTCGAACGGCTGTCGCTCCGGCAGCGAAATTCTTGAAGTGCACAGAAGCTGAAGCTCTGAATGTTGGCTTTCTGTGCAACCGGACCCAGGCTTCGGTGATGATGCCGAGCGTCCCTTCAGATCCGATAAACATACGATCTGGACTGGGCCCGGCGCCGGAACCCGGCAAACGTCGCGTCTCCAGCGTACCAGCCGGCGTTACAACGCGTGTGCTCTCAACGAAATCGTCAATGTGTGTATAGAGCGTTGCAAAGTGGCCGCCCGACCTGGTGGCAATCCACCCCCCGAGCGTCGACAATTGATAGGCCTGCATGTAGTGGCGCATGGTCAAGGGGGTTTGACGGAGCTGATCCTCAATTGCCGGACCGTAGATCCCTCCTTGGATGCGTGCAGCCTGACTAATTGGATCGACTTCTAGGATCTGGTCCATCTCCCGCATGGAGATCGTGACAACCTTTTCTGCTTCAGCGGGTGCCTCAACGCCCTTAACGACTGACGAGCCGCCACCGTACGGAATGGCCTTCGCTCCGATCTTATCGCACCACTCCAGAATTTGAACGAGATCGTCTTCGTTCTTCGGGAAGGCAACGGCATCGGGTGGGTTCGGCACGGTCCGCGCGAACATACGAATTGTATCAAAGCCACCCTTGCCAAAACTGTGCTCGAGCCGCGTCGAGCGATCGGTTCGAACGAGCGCCTTGAGCGCGCTTGGGATCGGTGTTCGCGACTCTCTCAACTCTATATCTTCAGCCTTTGGTGCGGGCGATACGTCAAAAGCATCCATCCCATATCGCTGTGCGATCTCTGCTTCCCAAGGTTCGATTTGTGCTGGCGATAGCCCTTCGTCCGCATAGCCCCAGCCATAGAACTTCTTTTCGCGTCGTTCCATTTTTCAAAATTACCTTTTGGAAATAAACTTACTAGTCAGTAATATAAAGAAGAAAAACCTGTCAGGTCAACCCAAAATGATATGGTCAGATTGAGCCTCAAATCGACGATGCGTTCTGGAATTGTAGGCCCATCACGAAAACGTACCGTTCCGCGAAACCGCGCTGGAAATGCTGGACCTGCCGGGATGACTTTTCTGCGCGACTATCCATTTTCTCGAAGGTCGTCGCCGAGCTCTAACTCGACAAACTGAACCTCAAGGGGAGCGTCGGTTTTTTAAGCTGAATGCATGACGACGAACGATCGTTGTCGAGCGGTGGTGCATGTGCGCCAGAAGTCTGTCACGACCGAGCGGCGCTCCGATGGGGCGGCGCATGTACCGGGTTGCCATCTCCCGGATCGCTAGTCGCGATCAGAGTTGGATGTCTGGCGTAGGACACCGCCCATGCGGAGGGTGTTAGCCACCGAGATCGCCCAGTCGATGGGGAAGCTTTTGAAAAAGAAACGGCGCGCATGATCTGGTAATCGTGCGCGCCGCTGGTTGTTTGTACTCCGACGAACAGCTCTTAAGCTGCCGCAGTGGAACCTGCTGAGGTCGGAACAGATGCGATCGTTTTCAGGATCTGTGATGCGATGGCGTAGGGGTCTCCTTGGGAGTTCGGACGGCGGTCCTCCAAGTAACCTTTGAAGCCATTGTTCGCGAAGCTGTGCGGCACACGGATCGACGCGCCGCGGTCCGCGATGCCCCAGCTGAACTGATCGATACGCTGTGTTTCGTGTAGGCCGGTCAAACGCATATGGTTGTCTGGGCCGTAGACGGCAATGTGATCGGCACAGTTTGCCTCAAAGGCACCCATCAGCTTCTCGAAATACTCCTTGCCACCGACGTCGCGCAGGAACGTCGTGGAGAAGTTCGCGTGCATTCCTGAGCCGTTCCAGTCGGTGTCGCCGAGCGGCTTACAGTGATACTCGATGTCGACACTGTATTTCTCGCCGAGACGCTGTAGCAGGTACCTTGCCATCCACATTTCATCGGCTGCTTTTTTTGAACCTTTGCCGAAGATCTGGAACTCCCACTGACCTTTGGCCACTTCGGCGTTGATGCCCTCGTGGTTGATACCGGCAGCTAGACAGATATCGAGATGCTCCTCAACGATTTGGCGGGCGATGTTCCCAACCGAACCATAGCCAACGCCTGTGTAGTATTTGCCTTGCGGCTCAGGGTATCCGCTTTCAGGGAAGCCGAGCGGACGACCATTTTGATAGAAGAAGTATTCCTGCTCGAAACCGAACCAGGCGCCGTCGTCATCCAGGATCGTTGCACGCTGGTTAGACGGGTGAGGGGTCACACCATCCGGCATCATGACTTCACACATGACCAACACGCCATTGATGCGAGCAGGATCGGGGAACACGCGAACGGGCTTAAGAACGCAGTCTGAGCTGCTGCCGTCGGCCTGGAGCGTGGAACTGCCATCAAAACCCCAGAGCGGAAGCTGCTCAAGGGTTGGCATTGCGTCGAATTCTTTAATCTGAGTTTTCCCGCGTAGATTTGGGACAGGCGTGTAGCCGTCCAGCCAAATATACTCGAGCTTGTATTTCGTCATCGCGGGGCTCTCCTCGTTGTTGACGGGTATGGTTGTGTCATTGGTTTCAGTCGTAATCGCCGGCGCGACTGCGAATCCGTTGTCCAGGTCGGCACTTAGGGTTGACGCGATCGGCGTATCCGAAACGGGCTCCACCGTCGGCGTCACGCTGGAAGGTGCGGCGACCGTCGCTGGTTCAAGAGGCGTGGGTGCCGAGATTTCAGCAGGCACGTAGGCCTCTACGGGTGCCGGCGTTGAAATTGATTGGTCGCCTGCGGCAGAAGGCTCATAAGTTGCAATCGCCGATTCCGATTTGGGCTCAGTGTCCAGTACCGCATCCGATAAAACGTCCTTGACCGTCTCAACAACACCTTCGGTCGCTGCTGACGATGGGATCGTCTCAACCGGCACAGACTGCGGCTCTGGCCGAAGCCACTTTCCGAACTTTCTGAACATTTATACTCCCCTCCTTTCCGCCCAATAAAATTCAGTCGGAGGGAAAATGCTATAGAAATATGCAGATTTTTTATGTGCCTATTTTTTTATCTTTATGTGTTTTGTTCTAGGGCAATGATTGATTCTGAGAGATCATGCGATGATCGCCGTTAAGGCGGGCGTTTCCGGAGGAATACTAACGCGAAAGACGAGGACCCATGAGAAAAGCTGACAGAAAAACGGCTAAAATTTATGCATTCCCAACACCCGGCACCGCTGGCCGATCGAGACTATCTAGCGGTGATCGGGGCTTGCAAAGCAGTCCAGCACCGCGATTGCCGACTACGGAGTTTGGCTCTGGCTGGTATCATGACGCTGCGATTCATGATCCGACGCCTGGAAAAAAACGGTAGGTAGATCTTGTTGAAAGACCACGTTCTTGAGGTTCATCCAACAGGACGTGGTTCAGGTAGGGCTCTCGCGGCTGAGTATCTCGTCAGCCGTCGAGCCTTCTTGCGTGAACTGATTTTACAAACAGGTTGCTTCGTTCGGGCCGTGGCAACATTGAACACAACAGCTGGAGCCCGTTGACTTTAGACGCACTTGGAAGACGTGTTCTAAGCACTTGGTTTGGATCATGTTCTTATCGCAAAACCGCTTACACTTTTGCGAAACATGATCTAGGGGCCAAAGACCGACCAACCCATTCGCTTTGTGAGCTGCTCCAGTGCGATGCGTCCTAGATGCGAGTTGCCCGCTCCATCAAGGCCCGGCGACCACACTGCAATTGATGCCTTGCCCGGTGCGATCGCTAAGATCCCGCCACCGACACCGCTTTTGCCGGGCAGCCCTACGCGGTAGGCAAATTCACCCGATCCATCGTAGTGTCCGCACGTCAGCATTACTGCATTGATGCGGCGCGCGCGATCGGGCTGCACGATCGATAAACCGGTTGAGGGGTTCTTCCCACAGTAGGCAAGGAAACGTCCCGCCATTGCCAGTTGTCGACACGACATGGCAATCGCGCAGTGATGGAAGTAGACGCCTAAGGTATGTTCGACCGGGTTTTCGATGTTGCCGAAGGACTTCATGTAATTGGCAAGTGCGCTGTTTCGAAATCTCGTTTTCTGTTCCGAGGCGGCCACCGAATGATCGATCACGATGGAGGGGTCTTCGGACAAAAACTGCATGAAGCGCAGGATTTCACCCAGCGCTTCGCAGGGCTCGTGCCCTGACAATATGAGGTCGGTGACCGCAATCGCGCCGGCATTGATGAAGGGATTTCGAGGCTTACCGTTTTCTGCTTCGAGTTGAACAATCGAATTAAAGGGGCTGCCGGATGGTTCGCGACCAACGCGGTTCCAGAGCCGTTCGCCGACTTTGCCCAGTGCGAGCGTCAGGGTGAAAACCTTCGAAATACTCTGGATTGAAAACGGCGTATCGCAACTACCTGCTGCTGCCACCCGTCCATCACTGTCGACAACGACCATGCCGAAAGCTTGGGGATCAACTTTTGCGAGTTCTGGGATGTAGGTCGCGACCTTGCCGCGATCGGATCTTTCGCTCATTTGAGCAGCAATATCGCTCACGACGTCTTCGAGCTTGCTCGTCCCCACGCTTTGCCCCTTTTCAGCGTTGCCAGGTTTCGCGTTGCGCGGAACGCGTCGTCTCCGTCGCATGCCCCTGATGCACACCGGGATCTTACTGCTGGCGTCTTACTGTGATGGGACCAACCACGCAAACGTTGCTTATGCCGGGAGCTTGCCTCGGCGCGTTTACTTGGCAGCTGGATAGCCGCCAGTCTCGTAACAGGATCTCCGAATTACGAGATCGGATAATTTGGGGCGTTGTAGGCGTTCTAATGTAGCGACCGCCTGGGTCTAACTTACGCCAGACCAGAGGGCGATTTCAGGCGGTCGCTACCTATCCCAAACTCATACTCAGCTTGCGGGGTGAAGCATCGCATCAGCGGGACATCCTCAGAAGACTGTTTGGATGGCTGCATACCTGATCGTGCTCCGCCACCGCACCACCGAATTAAAGCCGCTTACTGCGGCGTTTTCAACATCAAAAGTTGTGCGGTTTTTGATCAAAACGCAGGCACCTTGCAGTTCAATTTTTCAATCCCTATCAGTGCCCTGAACGTTGTTTCCTGAGGCAAGTCAGGCGTTGCGAGCGACAGCACGCGACGCTGCGGCGCCAATCAGTGCAACCAATGCGAGTAGTGCAAAATAGAGACGATACCCTTCGCCGCCAGGGTAGGTAACGACGAGCCAGCCGGCCAACGTCGGCGCAAAGACGTCCGGCAAATAGCCCAATAGGGAGACGAGACCGACTGTTGTCCCGGTCAATGACAAAGGGATTTTGGTCTGTTGCATCACCGCATAGTAGACACCGCGCAGGGCGAAGACTGCCAATGCGGCGGAGGCCACGGGTAACCACAGCAACCAGACCACATCGGGACTTCCCGGCAGTAGAGAGAGTGCGCCGTAGCTTGCGACGAGGAGTGCGAATGCCACGCTCAAACTGTCGGTTGGACGAAAACGATCTGCCAACAAACCGGCGGCGAGTGCTGCAACGGGGCGCAACCACTCTTTGAATGTCGCGAGCTGCGCACCGAACACCTTGGTTTGCCCGAAACCGCGTTCGGCATAGGCTGCAAACTCGTAGGTACCAAGGAAAAGGAAGTATGCGCAAAAGATTATGATCGCCAACAGCCATACATCGGCTCGCGCCACGACCACGCGAATACGACGCAAGGCGCCAGCGCTCGATATACTGGCGGCTGGGCCTGATCGCCGAGCGGACGTCGCAGTTGAATTGGATTTCGGCTCTGCGACAAACACCCAAACGATGAAACCTGCCACAACCGAGGCCGATGCATAGAGCGTGATGACCTGCCGCAAGCCATCAACTGGTGTCGCGGCGTAGGCGAAGACCGTTGTAGCGACCGTAATCAGGATGGCTGCGACGAGCCCACGGCCGCCATCCAGCAGCCCAAAGCTCAAGCCTTGCTGCTCGGGGCCTCCCCATTGACGCGCGGCTTTGATCAGGGCTGCCCAAAAGGTGAGGACCGACGTAACACCCCAGAAGGCATGGATCGCCAACAGTTGGGCGAAGCTCACCCCATCGATCAATAGAGCAAACCCACCAAGCCCAGTTGCAACGAGTGAACCTGACAGAAGCACCCGGGCTGGGAAACGATCTGCCAGCCAACCACCTGGGAGATAACAGGCCATTGCCAGCAAGCCGAACATGCCGTTGATGAGGCCGAGTTCAACCGCGTTGATCGCATAAGCCTCCTCAATCGAGGTTTGGAAGCTTTTGCGCATGTAAGGCAGCATATAGATGCTCTCGCCTGCCAACATCAGGCTGAACAAGTACAGCCAGCGTGAGTACGCGAGACCTGCGGCTGAGGGGCGCGCGTCAGGCGTTACCGGTTTCGCATCTGATGCGTCAGCCAAAATGCATGTCCTTGTCATGGACCCAAGTGGGTGAATTGGTTGGCGGGGTCTTTGGTTTCACGAATGACTTTGAATGAAAGCGACCGCCTCGGCAGCAGCGCAATGGCTTTGGGCGATAACTGGACGACTGACTGTCAGTGTAAGCTTCTGAATTGCGGGGCTGGAGTTGGACAAACGGCCAACAGTAACGTGGCTTGTGCAGATCTCGTAAATTATGCAAGGTTAGGGAAATTCTGCAACATTGCCGATAGAGCACACAAAACATGCAGGACTTCGGAAACGCCTTTCAGCTTGCGTTCGCTCTCGTGTTTTCGGGCAACGCTGACCTTATTGCGCTTGTTGTGTTGTCGCTGCAGGTCATCTTGACGGCAGTGGTGATTGCGTGCGCTAT
>JBCBRD010000106.1:0-10958 GCA_039819885.1 Pseudomonadota bacterium | reverse complement strand
CAGTTCGTCGACGAGCGTTGTTTTTCCGTGGTCGACGTGGGCGATGATTGCGATGTTGCGCAGCTTCATTTGAGCGTTCATTTCCTGATACGGACCCGAGATTGATCGCGTCGGGCCGTGGTTGGTCTCGTTTTGGGTTGTACGGTTGTTCGTGTGTTTTCTGTGCTGTGGCCGTCGGATAACCCGTATCGTGCCGGATTGCTGCGGCGCAAAATTTCTGTGGAACTAACATATTGCCGGCGACCCGGCCAGACGCCAGCGTGTCGCTCACTGGTTGCAAAGTGCTTGCAGTGGCTCGTCCCAGTGTTTTCGGACCCGTTTTGGCATAACTTGCGCGATGTTCGATAGGTCTGATCGGTCGTGCAACGTGGGTTTGCACGGGTCTTGCTGAATTCTCTGCGTCTTACCACCACACGTCTCGAAATGAGACGAAACAGGGCCAGAACCGCATGTTTGAACGGAATCGCGTGGAATCGCAGCATTCGGACAAGAAGTCAGCAGTGCCTGTGGAGCTAAGGCTCGATGATGGTCGGTTCCTGAAAGGGCGGTTCTTGATCTCAGTGAACCGGAACATTCATGACGTGCTCAACAGTGCAGACGTTTTTCTGGAGTTCGAGACGTACCAAGGCGAGGCGTCGCTGATCGCCAAGACTACAATTCACGACATTAAGCTTGTGAATGCGCCGTGTGCCAATCAGTTGAATGGCGGTCGGCCGAATGTGTCTGGGTCATTTGAGCCGTATCAGATCCTCGGTGTACCAAGGTCGGCGCATTATGACGAGGTCCGAGATGCGTATCATCGCCTGTCGAAGGTCTATCATCCAGACAGATATGCGACGGCGGATCTGCCGGACGAAGTGATGGCGTATCTCTCGGCCATGTCGCGGCGCGTCAATGCTGCCTATGCCGCGATTTCCGAACCGTTGCAGGTTAAGCGACAGGTGGCGAAGAACAAGGTCGAACCCATTTACACGTCGGCTTCGCGCTAAGCCTACACCGGGCAAGAGAGCACGTCGGCCTGGCCTGCGTTGATTGATTGAATATGCTAACGCTTTCGTTGACCGTTTGATTGGTCACCAGATAGGCCGCGCGTTGAACTGCCCTCTTCGGCTTCGTAGAGCGCATGAAGGTAGGCGTCGAGATCTGGGCGTTTGCTTGTTGAGCGTTCCTGCCGCTTGACCTGTCTTTGTTGGCGTCGCCGTGCGCCTTGTGTTGCGCCGCTGCTTTTGAGCCGCCTTCCGCCCGACATGAGAAGTGGATGGCTGGGTTCTTCAAGGTCGAGTTCTTCAAGGAAGTTTTCACGCAGCGCATAGAATGATTGGAGGATCGCATCGCGCGCGATCACCATCCGGTCGGGTGTGACCGGCTGGGCGTCATTAGGTTCAACCGATTGTAGGACGCGGCGCATGTCGTGGAGTGGTGCATAGGGGTATAGCCCAACCAATTTGTCGGTCTCGCCCGCATTTCGGTAGACCACACGCATGGTGTCAATGGTATCCGACAGCATGCAAAAGGCGTCCAAATACTCTTCCCGTGTTGGGTCTCGCGTTTCGCAAAACTTGAACAGGGTCGACTTGGTGCAGACGATGTTGCGCCATTCGCGTTCTAGGCTGGCCACGAATGTCGAGCGCTTCTGAAAGACGTTGGCGAGGTATGCTGCGGCAAGGGTTGCGATGAGTAGAGACATGTCGCGGAGCAGTTCATAGAGCGGCTGGGCTGCACTCACGATGAAAGTGGGTAGACCCGGGATCTGTTTAGCCAGGGCTGCAATGGCTGAGACTGCCAAAACCATGGCGATCGATACGTAGACGAGACGAAGCTTGCGATTGACTTGCTTGCGGGTCATGGGCGCGGTTTTTCGTGGGTTGTGGCGATCATTGTCGGAGAGCAGGTGCGAGCGCGAGGCGGAGTTGATTGAACGGTACGCTGTAATCTGTTGAATTTGCGGCGGTTGGCTGTTTTGTGGCTGGTTTGGTCTGCTTTTTGGCCATGGCCAGGTGCTGGTTCCGGACCGGTTTTCAAATGACGTGATGGACGAACGGCTCACAAACTCGTCATGGTGATGACATGTCTTTGCACTGACAGGCACCGCTCACGTGATATAACGTTCACGGTGTAACCGTCTTTCTATCCTGCCTTTTCAGCACTCACAGGATCTTCCATGGCTTCCGTACTTAGACTTATCCCAGCCCTCGCGCTTTTCGTCGGGTCGGTATCAATTCTCAACGTGGCGAGCGTCAATGCGGCGACGAAAGTAGAAACGATTGAGGTTAAAGGCGAAATTATTGATACGTGGTGCTACTTGTCTGGTGTTATGGGTGGCCCAGATGCAGTGGTGGGGACGGCCCACCACACATGCGCGCTGTGGTGTGCAGCAGGTGGCATTCCGGTCGGTGTTCGGGCTGAAGACGGCACGGTTTACATGGTCCTGAAGATCAAGGGCGAAGATCCGCTCGCTCAGACCGACACCATCATGGAAATTCAAAGCAACGTGATTACCGCCAAAGGCCAACATTATGTGCGCGATGGCGTGAATTACCTTGTGGTTGAAGAGGTGGTCGCTAATGACGGGACCACTAATAAGAACCACGAAGACTACGGCCCTATTCCTGGGTTTGCCATTCCAGAAGCTCAGTAAGGGAGGTGGATATGATCAAGTGTTTTAAACCGATTGGAACAGGCTTCCTCATAGCCTTGCTGGTCGGTGTTACTCCGGTGCTGGCAGGTGAGGATTATTCGAAGGGCAGCCAGGCGGCTGAGCTGGGATTGTCCGGGGAAACCAAGGCGGTGTTTTCGGGCAAGGTTGTCGACCTCTTGTGCGAGCTATCTGGTGACTGCCCCGACAACTGCGGAGGCGGCACGCGCAATCTCGGTATCGTTAGGGCTACGGACAACAAAATGATCATGGTCTCGAAAAACAGCCAGTTTGAGTTTAACGGTGGCGTCGATGATCTGCTGCCGTATTGCAACAAAGACGTCGACGTGGATGGCTTGTTGCTTGGTGACGATCCCGGTGTCGAAGCGAAGATCTACATGGCGCAGTTTATTCGCCTGAAAGGTGCAGATAAGTGGATCAAGACCACGCTTTGGACTGATGCCTGGAAGAAGCGTAACCCCTCAGTGGCCGAGGGCGAGGGGCCGTGGTTTCGACGCGATCCGCGCGTTCTGAAACAGATCGAAAAAAGCGGATACTTTGGTCTTGGTCTCGATGCGGATGCGGCATGGCGGAAAGAGAACGAATGAGCCGCAACCATCGCGCGGGCACTTCAATAGCCAAGCACGCAGGGGTCAGTGCCGCGGTGAGTGCAGTTATTTCGGTCGTCGGTGCGTTCGGTGTGCTTGCACATAAAGGTGTTGTGCATGGATCTGCTGAGGAGGCAGCACGGCATAAAGCGCAGGATGCGAAACAGCAGGAATTGCCAGCCAATACACCCGGGTTTCCAGATATCAAGGGTGGCGACTATCGCTTAATTGATCAAGATGGGCGTGTTCGCACGTCTCAAGATCCAGATGGTCGGTTCCAGCTTATCTTCTTTGGATATGCGAACTGCAAAGCGATTTGCTCGGTTGCATTGCCGCGAATGGCCGACAGCATTGACCGGCTGGAGGCTGATGGCCGGATCGTTACGCCAGTTCTGATTACCGTTGATCCTGATCGCGATACGGTCCAGTCGCTTGGTCCTGCGGTGATGAAAATCCACAAGCGGATGGTGGGTCTGACAGGCGAAACGGATGCACTTCAACAGGCATACGATGCTTTTCAGGTGACGCGAAATGTTGTGTTCGAGCATCCCGAGCATGGCGATGTTTACGCGCATGGCTCATACATCTTTTTACTGGGACCGGATGGTTCGTTTCAAACACTGCTGCCGCCGGTGCTTGGCGCTGAGCGGATTGCCGAAGTGGTTCGTGGGTATATAGATCGGACCGAGGCGAATTAGTCTCTCAACAGGCTTAAGAACAGACCGACATTGATCCAGGTAATGGTAGGTTGTTTCGCACCATTTCACTTGACCAACGCATCGGGTTTTTCGTTTTCCTCGCCTCGTGTTTTCCAAAGCGAAATCAAGATGCCGCCTGTGAGTAGTGCGAACGTGACGATCAAGCTCAGTTCGGGCGAGATCTTGATAAACTCATGGGCGAGGACTTTCACGCCGATGAAGATGAGCACCAGGGACAGCGCGTACTGCAGGTACTCGAACCGGTGGACCATCGCTGCCAGCACAAAGTAAAGCGCGCGCAGACCGAGGATTGCGAAAATGTTTGATGTGTAAACGATGAATGGGTCTTGGGTGATTGCAAAAATCGCCGGCACACTGTCGACCGCAAAAATCACGTCTGCGATCTCGATCAGGATCAGCGCAACGAACAAGGGCGTTGCTGCCGAGACCATCCGCCCCGTCTTGGGGTCTTCTTGTTTGACAAAGAATTTCTGGCCGTGAAGGTCCTTCGTGATCCGCATATGTTTGCGCATGAATCTGAGGATGGGGTTTGATGCCACGTCGAATTCATCGTCGCCGCTGAACAGCATCTTGACGCCGGTGAAGACCAGGAAGACGGCGAACAGGTAAAGGATCCATGAGAATTCCTGCACGAGTGCAGCGCCAACACCGATCATAATCGCGCGCAGGATGATCACGCCGAGAATGCCGTAGAACAAGACGCGGTGTTGGTACTCTTTCGGGATCGCGAAGTAGGTGAAGATGAGCGACATGACGAAGACGTTGTCGAATGACAGCGATTGCTCAATCACCCAGCCCGTCAGGTAGAGTTGCCAAGCTGTCCAGGCGCGGTTTTCCGGTGAGTATGCGGCAGCTAATTGAGGGTCGAGATAGCTCGTTGCCTGGCCCGTGTAATACAGCCACCAAATGACCGCAGAAAAGGACGCGCCAAGCGTCATGCAAGTGCCTGCAAGGATTGCGCTTTCCTTTAAAGATGGTGCGTGTGCCTCGCGGTGAAAAAGTCCCAGATCTAACGCGAGAATGACCAACACAATTGCGATGAAGGCCAGCCAGATCCAAACGGGCATGCCCATCCAGGACGTCGATACAAGTGCATTCAAGAAGGTCGTGGGCATGGTGGGTTGGGATCTCGCAGGTCATCAGGTTAGACCGGCGGACCATATAGTGACACCGAGCAAAGGCCAACATCGAGGCTGTGTTCTGCGAGAGCCATTGGGATTAGAGCGTCACCAGGACCGTGCGAGGCGCCAACCGTATGTCGCGCCGAGAATTCCTGAGGCTACTGCACCAGCGAGTGCGAGCAGGAACGGTAGGAACATGGATATCAGTCCAAAGCCATTGGATACGTCCAGGCCGGCCTTTGCCGCGAAGCGTTGAGCTTCAAGTGTTGTGAAAAAGCCTGCAATCGCGAATGCGAACGTGCAGATCAGAGTCAGGATGAATACGCGGAACATGATTTCTCTCCGGGGTTCGTCCGCACGCGGGATACGAGTGTCCTAGGGAGTCTGCCATGCTTAATGAGGGTGTGCTGTCTCGTCTGGAACAACTGCTCAAATCCGTTGGAACGGCGAAGCTACAAGATGGCAACCCGTGCCGCGGCATGACCTGTATCAAGGAAAGGTCTTATGCGTTCATGTCCGATGAGGTGCTGGTTCTATTGGCTTGATCATGGAGGACGTGATGCACTTTGCGCTCACATTGGTGATGTTTCTTATTTGTGGCGTTACGGTTTCCGGGTCCGCGCTGGCCGTCTTGCTGGCGCTCGATAAGCCGATCAGCGAAGTGATTAGTTTGTTTCCCTGGGTTGCAGCCGGTGGGTTTCTGGCTGCCCTTCCAGTCAGCTATATTTTGGCTAGTAAGCTTTTAAAGCGTGCCAATCGAAATGTGCCTCATTGAGCCTAAATTCTTTACGCCCAAATCCTCAAAAGTATTGCACCCTATTTAATTTCTTCATCTTGAGTTTTTTCCCGAAGCTTGTCGTTCGGTTTTCCCAATTTTGAACTCATACCCGATGCGTCGGTGGATTGATGCCACCTGCCGCAATCCGCTCACAATCATCACGCACCGAATATTGCAAATTTATGACACACGTGGTTCGTCGGTGGCTGACTGCAGCGTGCGTCAAAGTCTATCTATTCATCAGAGCCAATTGAGCGGGCGCGATCTGTGGGAACAAGTGCAATTCAATCTGTTCTTTCGACGGCGTGCCCGCGCGTATCAACGCTGCTTGCGGCGGCTGCTATTTCGTTGATTTGTGGCCCTATTCTTTTGTTCGTTGAGTTTCAGTGGCTGGCGCCAAAAGAAGCGTTTCTGCGCGACCCTCTTGCGGCGGCCTCAGAGTTCGGCGGATACAAGGTCTATTACGGCGCTGTTTCATTGTTGGGGTCGATGTTCTGGAGTGCGGCAGCGGCAATAAGTCTGCTGACCTATGCAATTGTGCGAGTTTTTGCGCCGAGCGGTTCAAATGCGCATTATCTGCTATTGGGTGGGCTATTGTCGTTGGCCCTGTGTTTCGATGATACTTTCATGCTGCACGAACTCGTGTTTCCCCGATTAGGGATCGACGAAAGACTTGTGATGGCGACCATTGTGGTGCTTACGTGCATTTACCTTTGGTCGCTGCGCGCATTGCTCAATCGGCGCATAATGTTACTGCTGGCATTTTCACTGTGCTGCCTTGGACTGAGCATGGGTGTGGATCTCTTTTTTGTCGTTCCCCATATGGCAGAGGACGGCTTCAAATTCATTGGCATTGTCTCGTGGATGGTCTTCCACTTCTGTCTCGCTATTGACGAGATCTATTTTACAGTGGGCGTTCGTGACAATTCCCGTGTGGATGGTAGCGGGCTTGTTTAGGCGCTGCTGCCCATGGGTGGTAGGGTCTGTAGATCATCTTCAAGCGGGTGCAATTCCGCGGAACATGACCTAGGCGGCATCGAAGTCGGTGTGCAATATTGCCATCATATGTGCATCGACCCATTGATTGTCCCAACATAAGGCCTGCCGTCGTGTGCCTTCATGAACGAAGCCTGTCTGCTTGTAGACATGGCGGGCGCGCGGATTAAATGAGAACACTTCAAGCTCAATGCGATTTAGTCCGACTTTCTCGAATCCATGTTTTATGACGAGCTTGGTTGCTTCTGTGCCGTAACCGTTGTTTCGGTTTTTGCCATACCAGATTGCAATGCGGAAAGTCGCTGATTTGTTGAGACCGTCGATGTTGTTCAACACGACCTCTCCGATGAGGTCGTCGGCTACCAGTATCGCGAAATCCAGTCGATCATCTGCAGTCTCACAGCGCTCAAGGTGTGAGACGATGTCTGCATAAGAATGGCTCGATTGTGTGCCCGTCAGACGCATTGCTTCGCAGTCTTCAAGAGACGCGAACATTGCCGAGGCATCGTTGACTGATAGCGGTCGAAGGGTCACGCAGTCGCCCACGATCACCGGTTTTTCAGCTCTGATCACGGTGAACCTTTCGAGCGGAAACCTCACTTGGACCGTTTAGCGCGCGAGATATCCGCGAGCTTTGTTGTTCACGACTGGGACTAATCTGATTGTCAGGTCCTCAGCAGTGCGGAGTTAGCTTTTATGCGATCTGCGAAGGTCGAAATCACGGCAGTTAGTTTAGGCTGTTTGAGTTCAGCAGGGCCAAGCGTCAAACTTGTCTCGATCGGTTGAGGTAAGGCAGTCTGGAGTTGTTCAACAGCTTTTTCGGGCGGGGAGTGACCGCCGTACGTGAGAAACAAACAAATACGTTTGGGTAGGCTGGGCTTTTTCGCCAGAAACGCCCGCATGGGCAGTGAAGGGTAACTTGTCCAAATCGGCGTGCCCAACAAGACTAGGTCGTAGGCCTCGGCAATGAAGTCTGGAGCGTTAATCTCTGGAAGATTTCCCCTGACGCTGTCATAGCCTGCGAACAAATATCGAATTGGGCCACGACCATACTTGGCGCAAGACAATTCCAGGACGTCTGCGTCGAACTCTTTAGCTAGAGCATCTGCTACGGTGGCGGTGTTCCCTGTGCGAGAATAATGGATGACAAGCGAACGCACGGTGAGCTCCAGCTGGTTTGTGCGGTGCTGTGAGCCTTGGAGACAAGCTGTATTGCATCAAAACAGGCTGACTGAATTGCGTGAGGTCAATCCGAACTCGACAGCTCTATTGCTCTTGCTGAGCTATGCGTGTCGGATCGTGCCCAGGCTGGTGGCAGAAATTTACTGATAAGCTTGGTCGTTGGTGAATGATTTACATTCTCAATATACGGTTAAACTTCGTTCAAGATTGGTCTTATACCGGATACGGTGGTTTTCTTGAGCGTTTCCATGCTGCCGGGGGGCTGCTCCGGCGCTTGTTGAACTCAGTAGAAACAGAGATTGGGTTTGAAAATGCTTCGTAAAATCGCACTTGCTGCCGCATTCACCGTTGTTGCTTCAGCGGCGTACGCAGATGGCCACTACTCCTACAAAATGTGTCACGGCAAAACGCTCCGTGGCGAGACCGTCAACTTCCAGTGCAAGGCCGCTGAAAAATGCAGCTTCGATGTTGTGACATCGAAGGGTTCATGCCGCACGACGGGTAAGCTTGAGAAGATGGTCAAGCGCGTTCTGTCAAAGATGTCGCGCTAGTTCGGAACATCATAGCGCGTTTTTTGATGCGCTTCATAACGTTACAAACGGGGCCCGTAATGTGCCCCGTTTGCATTTGATGGTTTGGTCCTCTCGTGGCCATGTAGAGTGTCAGGCGTTTCTGCTGCCCAACGTTCTTAGCCGCAGCGCGTTGAGCTTGATGAAGCCTTCGGCGTCTTTCTGGTCGTAGGCGCCAGCGTCGTCTTCGAAGGTGACGAGGTTTTCGGCATAGAGCGACTTGTCGGATTTGCGGCCTTCGACAATCACATTGCCTTTGTAGAGTTTTAGGCGGACCTCGCCTTCCACGTGCTCTTGCGACTTGTCGATCGCGGCCTGGAGCATTTCGCGTTCGGGTGAGAACCAAAACCCGTTGTAGATCAGTTCCGCATAGCGCGGCATCAGCTCGTCTTTCAGGTGGGCGGCCCCACGGTCGAGGGTGAGGCTCTCCATGGCACGGTGTGCTGCGAGCAGAATGGTTCCGCCGGGCGTTTCGTAAACGCCGCGTGACTTCATGCCGATGAAGCGGTTTTCCACTAGGTCAATTCGACCGATGCCGTTGTCGTGGCCTAGGGTGTTGAGGTTTGTCAGGATCGTTGCCGGTGATTGTGTCTCACCGTTGATGCTCACGGCATCACCCCGCTCAAACCCAATTGTCACGATGGTCGGTTTGTCGGGAGCGTCTTCTGGAGAGATTGTGCGTTGGAACACGAGGTCGGGGGGGGAGACGTTTGGGTCTTCGAGGACTTTGCCTTCGGATGAGGAGTGCAGCAAGTTGGCGTCGACTGAGAATGGGGCCTCGCCTTCTTTGTCTTTGGCAACGGGGATTTGATGAGAGCGCGCGAACTCAAGCAAATCTTCGCGGCCTTTGAATTCCCACTCGCGCCAAGGGGCGATGATGCGAATGCCTGGTTCAAGAGCGTAGTAGCCTAGCTCGAAGCGGATCTGATCATTCCCCTTCCCGGTTGCGCCATGGCAGACGGCGTCGGCCCCCATTTTGCGTGCGATCTCGATCTGCTTTTTGGAAATCAAGGGGCGCGCGATGGATGTGCCGAGGAGGTACACGCCCTCATACAATGCGTTGGCGCGGAACATCGGGAAGACATAGTCGCGGACGAATTCCTCGCGCAGATCTTCGATGAAGATGTTTTCTTCCTTGATGCCAAGCATCAGGGCCTTTTCTTTCGCGGGGCCGAGTTCCTCCCCCTGCCCGAGGTCGGCTGTAAAGGTGATGACCTCAGCGTCGAACGCCTCTTGCAGCCATTTCAGAATAATCGATGTATCTAGCCCGCCGGAATAGGCCAGGACGACCTTTTTGATTTTGGTGGTGGTTGCAGGGGAGGTGGATGCTGGCATCAAGCGGTCCTGTGGCTGTGTCGAGAGGTTCGGTGGGTGAGGATTTGCGCGCACTATAGGGATGCGGTGTGTGAGGGCAACTGTGTGGCCGGGAGGGTTAGGTCTGCTGGTTTTGATGCTTGCGTGAAGTAACTGTTTCGCCCTTGGGTTTGGTGGGTGAGCAGTGTACGAAGCGATTTGGCTGGATTGGATAATCGGGAGGAAACTGAGATGGTTAGAATTCTGTGCGGACAGATGATGGTTGCTGCGATCGCGTTGTTTGGCATTGGGTTCTTGGGTGGCTCTGCAGATGTGGCCGTGGCTCAAAAGGCGCCTACTTCGAAGACTGCGAAACCTGCCAAGTCCAAAACAACGAAGCCGAAGGCATCTAAAACCAAAACAACGAAAGCGAAGTCGACAAAGGCTAAGTCAGCGAAATCAAAGACAGCGAAGACCAAGACGACTAAAGCGAAGACTGCCAAAAAGGCATCAAAGCCAAAGTCGAAAACCAAGAAGAAGACGGTTGCCAAGTCACCTTGCCAAGGGCTGAGTGGTTCAGCGTGTGCCGTAAAGGCGTCAACCTGTTCCTGGGTGAAGGCGACAAAACTGAAGACCGGCACGACTCGCAAAGCGCATTGCCGGAAAAAGGCCAAAACTGCGAAGAAGTGAGTTCAGCTCTTGTCGGTTTTTAAGGCTTGGTTGGCGCTGTGCTGAAAGCTGCCCCACCATGCGGTCATGACTTCCGCATTGGCTGTCTGCCAAGAGAGCGCGAGGTCCAGCGGTGTGGTGACTGTCTCTTCGGTGCGCGAAGTAGGCGCAGCGCGGCTTGTTTGGGCCGACGTCGGTGCTTTGGACGTGGCCTCAAATGAGACCTCGTTCATCGCGCGCAGGTGATCCTGCATTGCTTGCGCGGCGATCTGATAGGTCTCTATCGCCGCCGAGTTGGCTTCCGCGAGCGGCCATGCAACGGGTTTGGGCACGCCCGTTGCTTCCAACCCGTACGCCATGGGCCAAGTGGTCATGGGGTTGCGTGTCG
>JBCBRD010000105.1:0-10982 GCA_039819885.1 Pseudomonadota bacterium | reverse complement strand
GGAAGCCGACGCGCAGGAAGCACGCAAGCCTGAAGACGATGACGACGATGACCTGTCGGCGTTTGATGACTTCCTGGATTTTGTAGCTACGGCGGGTCCGTCGTGGTCGTACGGCGACTTCTGCGAGTGCATCCTCGTCCGTATCTACATCTTCCGGCGCATCATTCTCGCCATCGTCGTCAGTGTCATCGTCGTCATCGTCTTCAGGCTTGCGTGCTTCCTGCGCGTCGGCTTCCGTGTCTATGGCGTCTGCTTCAGCTTCGTCCGATGACGCGTTATCTGGCTCTTCTGTGTCATTTGCGGAGACAGCTTCGACTTCGATATCGTCCTGCTCTACGAGATCCCCGTGGTCTGATGGCTCGTCGGCGTTGCCCTGATCAGTTGTGTCCGGAGTGCCTGGAGTGTCGTGATCTGTGTTTGCCGGGGCTTGGCCGGCGTCTGATGCAACCTCCGAATGGTCGTCGCCTTCAACGTTTCGGATGGTGATGTCGTCAGGCGTATCTGGCGCAGCTGATAGCGTTGGATCTTTGCCCGCAGCTTGTGGGATTGTCCGTGGCGGCGAGCCGTCTGTATCGTCGCCATCGTCGCCATCCTCGACGATTTCGTCTGCTACAGCCGTTGGGGTTTCCACTTCCGCAGCGTTATCTGGAGCGGTTTCGACCGGGTCTTCGCTGGTTTGAGCAATATCTTTGTTGGCAGTCGTTGATGCTGGTTCTTGGGATTCCGCGCCTTCGAATTCCAGCGTTGATGTATCGTCGCCATTGTTCTGATCAGCGTCCGAGTCGACGGACGAATGGATCTCTTCGACGATGTCATCGCGCTCGTCAGAATTTGTTTCCACAAACTCCGACGCATCGTCGTCAGTGGACGTCGCGTTGTTTGAGTTGTTATCTTCGCCGTTTGAGGAGCCGTTTCGGCCACGGCCAGACCGGCGCGTACGGCCATTGCCACGGCGTTTGGCCATGCGCTCGGCGCGTGCGTCAGCTTCGGCCTCTTCCTCAGCCTCGATTGCTGCTTCTTCCTCGAGAAGTGCGATGCGGTCGGCGATTGGGATTTGGTAGTAATCAGGATGGATTTCGTTGAACGCGAGGAAACCGTGACGGTTGCCACCATAGTCCACGAAGGCAGCCTGAAGGGCCGGTTCGACCCGGGTTACTTTTGCGAGATAGATATTTCCGCGTAGGAGTTTGCGTGCCGCAGATTCGTAGTCGAATTCCTCTACGCGGCCATTTCGGAGCACCACGACCCGGGTTTCTTCCGGGTGGGTGGC
This sequence comes from Pseudomonadota bacterium, assembly GCA_039819885.1. Classification (GTDB taxonomy): domain Bacteria; phylum Pseudomonadota; class Alphaproteobacteria; order Rhizobiales; family Hyphomicrobiaceae; genus JBCBRD01. The sequence continues at coordinate 9,712 of JBCBRD010000105.1, read as the reverse complement.
ATCAATAAGCATCTTATTGGTATTTGACATTGACCTTGTTCCTCGGCGCGCCCGAGGGGGCCCTCATGCGCGATTGGAATCGCGGCAACTGAGTCGGGTCGCCTATTAAGGGCGCGCGCCGTGCTGGATTGTTGTGATTTGATGATGAGTGATGATCGGGCGTTCAAACCGGACACGGCACACACAGCTGCAGTTCCAGTCCATTTGAAGGACTGATTCTGTGGTTCCGTTGGGTGATGGTTCGAACGTGCGAATGGCATTGTGTGTTGTCGTCCTGAGACACCCTGAAAGTTCAACGCGGGAACGCGAGACAATCGGGGCATTCTAAAACTTAGTCTGAACCGCACTTTGTCCGCGTTGCGACAGTTCCAATCTGCATTGGTGTCCGCGTGAAGCACGGTGTCCCGTCTTGGGCATCTGCCCTGAATTTCTCCGTCCCTGACGAGGGCGGTACATTAAAACCGGTCCCAGACGCTCACGGGTGTGTTCTGGTCACGATCGCAAAAACAACGATAGCGGAAATACAAAAGGACGTTTTAGTTGCCCGGTGTCCCGCTATCACGTTGCGCCTTTGCAACATGGTTGACAAAGGGATTCCTTGCAACCCCTGCGTGATCCCGACTGCGCCCGTGTATCCAAGCACGTCGGATAATCCCGCCATCACAGAAGACACTGGATAGGCGATGGGCGCAAGAGGCGATCGATATTGAACGGTGAAACACCCAACTTGCTCGCCACACCCTGCTGGACGAATTCGGTACTGCCGCACGAATGTGTGGTGAAACGGCGAACAACTCGTTAATTTTAAGCCGATTCCGGCACAATTGGTTCACAACGAAGCCTGCTGATTCTGTTGAGGTTTGGGAAGGACGGCTTTGCGCATCGCACTGTCACAGTGGCTAATTGGGCGGATTTGCCGTGAGTTGACGACGGTGCGTCTAACTTTTTCATGCAATATAGCGCATGATTTGGGGGCTGTTTTTGGCGTCTTTGTCTCGGTCCTTGCTGCAATTGCCGTCGCACCGGGGGGGGGCCAGGCCGCAAACCAGGTGGTCACGGCTGAAACCGCACGAGTCGAGGCCTCGGGAAACTTCACGCAATTCAAAGTGGGGCTTTCAACGGGTGTGACTGTTGAGGTTTTCACCCTCTCGGATCCCTACCGTGTCGTCATCGATCTGCCAGACGTGCGATTTGGATTTCCCAAGGGCACCGGTACGGCTCGCTCTGGTCTCATCAAGGCCTTTCGTTACGGGCTTTTTGCGCCTGGGAAGGCCCGCATTGTTCTGGATACGGTGTCGCCGGTCTGGATCGATGCGGCGGATATGCAGAACATTGGTTCTCAGGGGAAGGTTGAGCTGAGCTTGAAGCTCGTTCCGATTAGCCCTGAGCAATTTGGACAAGGCACTGGACCTTCGCGAACGCAACGCTCAGCCGTTGATCGGCAAAGTCAGAGTGCTAAAAACGAATTCAAACCTAAGAAAAAAAACAAAAAACCTGTCGTCGTGATTGATCCCGGTCACGGAGGCGTCGATCCCGGTGCGGTCGCATCTGACAACGTTTTTGAGAAGAACATTGTGCTCGCGGTCGGTAATGCCGTTGTTGCAAAGCTCAGGCGTTCGGGGGCTTTTGTGGTCCATGCAACGCGCCAGAGCGATGTGTTCTTGTCACTGGATGACCGGTTGGCTTTTTCTCGCAACTTGAATGCAGACCTATTCATTTCATTGCATGCGGACAGCCTCGCCGATAGCCGATTTGCGAGCCGGATACGAGGTGCCACTGTCTACACGCTATCTGAACGAGCTTCAGACCGGCATGCGCGTTTGATGGCCGAGAAGGAAAATAAGTCTGACTTGATCGCGGGCCTTCCATCCATTGTAGAGAATTCGGCAAAGGACGTGACCAGCATCCTGATCGACCTGATGAAACGCGAAACGGCTGACTACGCGACTGATTTCTCACGGGTGCTTGTTAACAAACTCAAGGCGTCTGTCCCGGTTTCACGTGCGGCCAAACGGTCTGCTGCGTTTAAGGTCTTAAAGCAAACGCGGACGCCATCGGTGCTTATTGAACTTGGATACCTGAGTAACCCGACGGATCGGATAATGATGCAAACGAAGGCGTGGCAAACAAAGGCTGCACACGCAATTTCCGCGGCGATCACCTCTTACTTTCGGAAGCGGACAGCCAGAGCGGAATAGTTTGACTGGCTGGTGGGTGTCCATGCGCCTGGAACTCCGTTGATATCCAGTCGTTTCTGGCGGCTCCTAGGTCGCTTTTGTTTTGCTGCGGTTGATTGTCATGGTTTTGGACTACGTTCAGGAGATCCGAGTGGCTTTATCGCCTTTTATATGGACTTATGTTGCGGTTTGAGTGGGTTAGCTGAGTTTGATACTGTGTCGTGAACCCGAATTATCGCGGCACCTTGGAAAGAATTGCGGCCACGTGCTGCCACATTGAAGGCTCAAAACTACCCTGCTTCAGGTTTGCTGCGCTGCCAAATCGAGCTAGTGTCAAACGCATTTCGCCAACTATGCTGGTCGGCATATGTGTTTAGCCCTTTCGTCGTCGTTTTTGTTTCGAAGGCTTGGTTTAGGACACTTTTTTCCAACTCTAACTGGGTCCAATGGGATCGAGGCTGATGCAACCGACGTTACCGCCACAGCAACGCCGAACCAAATCGCAACGGCCGCGCCGTCGAAAGAGCCTGCTGCTGTCTTTGCTAGGGTTTTCGTTCGCTGCGTTCGTCGTGGTCTTCCTCGTCGGCTCCGCGGTTGCGGGGTATATGCTCTACCGGGTGTCTGAAGACCTGCCGAATTACGCGAAGCTAGAAGAGTATGAGCCGCCGGTGATGACGCGTATCCATGCCAACGATGGTGCGCTGATTGCTGAGTATGCCCGCGAACGGCGCATTTTCGTACCGATCAATACCGTGCCGAAGCTGGTGATCGGGGCTTATCTTTCAGCCGAGGACAGTCGCTTTTACAGTCACGGTGGGCTCGATTTCAAAGGCATTACGCGCGCAGTCCTCAAGATCGTTCAAAATAAGATCCAGGGACGCAATAAGCGCGCTGAAGGTGCATCCACGATCACGCAGCAGGTGGCAAAGAACTTCCTTCTGACGAGCGAACGCAACATTGAGCGCAAGATCAAAGAAGCGATCCTGGCGATCCGTATTGAGCGGACTTTCTCCAAAGACAAGATCCTCGAACTCTACCTCAATGAGATTTATCTTGGCATCGGATCTTATGGCGTCGCTGCGGCGAGCTTGAACTACTTCAACAAAGAACTGAAGGACTTAACGATTGAGGAAGCGGCTTATCTCGCCGCTTTGCCAAAAGCACCAAACAACTATCATCCATTCCGACACACCGAAAAAGCGAAAGCTCGAAGGGACTGGATCATCGGCCAGATGTACAAGAACGGGTACATCAGCAAAGAGCAGTCCGAGGAGTCCCAGGCCAAGCCATTGACTGTGAACCTACGGCCGTTCGGTGCACATATCTTTGCGGCTGATTTCTTTGCGGAAGAAGTGCGGCGGGCTTTGCTGGCTAAATACGGTGAAGAGAAGCTGTATGGCGGCGGGATGTCGGTTCGCACGACGCTGGACCCTGATCTTCAGCGAATGGCGCGGAAAGCTCTGATCGATGGATTGGTTGCGTTCGATCGTCGAAAGGGTTGGCGTGGACCGTTCTCAAAAATTGAGGTCGCTGGTGATTGGGGGGCTGCTCTCAACAAGGTCAAAGCACCGCAGGATCTTCAGCCATGGCGATTGGGTGTTGTGTTGCAGGTTGAATCCTCCAAGGCGGTTGTTGGTCTCAAGCCATCCAAGAAACAGGATGGGAAACTGAAGGATGGTCGAGAGGCCGTCGAACTTGGTTTGGACGCCGTCAAATGGGCTAAAGCCGAGAAGACCAAAAAGAAGCCGAAGAAGGTCACGGACGTTCTGGCCGTTGGTGACGTCGTATTCGTGGCACCCGATGATCCAGAAAAACTCCGGGGCAGTTGGAGTTTGATGCAAGTTCCCGAGGTTGGCGGTGGCATCGTTGCGATGGACCCCCATACCGGGCGTGTGCTTGCAACGGTGGGTGGTTTGTCTTTTGACATTTCGCAGTTTGATCGCGCCATTCAAGCGAAGCGTCAGCCTGGGTCTTCGTTCAAGCCATTCGTCTATGCCACAGCCTTAGACAACGGCTACAAGCCGACCAGCATTGTGCTTGATGCGCCCATCGAGATCGAACAGGGGCCGGGCAAAGATATCTGGCGACCGGAAAACTACAACAAGTCGCGGTCTTATGGGCCCACGACACTGCGCATCGGGATTGAAAAGTCTCGAAACCAGATGACGGTGCGATTGGCCCAGGACATGGGCATGCCACTCATTACTGAGTATGCCCGGCGGTTTGGCATCTACGATGATCTACTGCCAGTTTTATCTATGTCATTGGGAGCCGGTGAGACCACACTGCTGCGGATGGCAACGGCCTACAGCGCCTTGGCCAACGGCGGGAAGCGGGTCCACGCGACGCTGATTGACCGGATTCAGGACCGCTGGGGTAAAACAATTTGGCGGCACGATGACCGGCCATGTGAAGGCTGCAGGGTTGAAGCCTGGGCAAACCAGGAGGAGCCAGGAATTCCGGACGGTCGGCGTCAAATTGTGGATCCCCATACGGCTTACCAGATGACATCGATGCTGGAGGGTGTCGTTCAGCGCGGGACGGCCACTGTCTTGAAGAAACTAAAAACGCCGTTGGCGGGTAAGACGGGCACCACCAACGAGGAAAAAGACGCTTGGTTTGTTGGCTTTGCGCCTGACCTCGTGGTGGGTGTTTTCATTGGGTACGACACACCTCGAGCCATGGGTAAGGGCATGACGGGTGGGCAGGTGGCCGCACCGGTGTTCGGCAACTTCATGGAAATGGCACTCGCTGATAAGCCTGCGTCACCATTTCGAATTCCACCGGGTTTGAAGCTTGTCCGGACGAGCTTGAAGACAGGACTGCGTGCTGCTCCTGGTGCCGATAAGGGCACCATACTGGAGGCTTTCAAGCCTTATGAAGCTCCCGATGACAGCTACTCGCTAATCGGTTTTTCCGATGAGGATGCTGTACAAGGTGGTGATGCCTATTCACCCAGTCAGGCGAGCGGTGGTGCTGCCACAAGCCGACCAACGCGGCGCCGTCGATTTGGCGGTGGTCGTGGTGGCGTCTGGTAGGGTACTAGCGCAAGACCTCAAGGCGTTATCTGATCCGTGCCGCTGGCCGTGCGGCATATCCGTTTATTTACATCGTCTCACGTGGGCACTATACGAGCTGCCTGATTTCCATACCCAGTATCATGAGGGCTGCGATGCGTGCAGAAGCGCAAAAGACTGTCGATTCCATCAAGGAGGCCATGGCCCTCCTGAGGAGGCATCTTTGACTGGGATACTGCCCAGGACCGTCTTAACGAGCTAAACGAGAAAGCTGAAGATCCTGACCTTTGGAGCGACCAGAAAAAGGCGCGCAAAGTGATGCGGGAGCGTCAGCTCATGGAAAAGGCCATCAACGGATACTCCGCGCTCGAACGCGACCTCGATGATGCCATTACGCTCATTGAGTTGGGCGAAATGGAAGAGGATGAAGACAGCGTTGATGAAGGTGTTGCGCAACTCTTGAAGCTGGACGCCGAAGCGCAGAAGCGTTCGGTCGAAGCACTTCTGTCTGGTGAAGCTGACGGGTTTGACACATACGTTGAGGTTCATGCTGGAGCTGGCGGAACTGAAAGCCAGGACTGGGCCAACATGCTTGCGCGTATGTATATGCGCTGGGCGGAACGCTCTGGTTACAAGGTGAAGCTGCTTGAGGAGAGCCCCGGTGAAGAGGCCGGTATCAAGTCGGCCACCATCGAGATCAAAGGCGATCAGGCCTATGGCTGGTTGAAAACGGAGTCAGGCGTGCATCGGCTCGTTCGGATCTCGCCGTTTGATGCGAATGCCAAACGGCACACGTCGTTTGCAAGTGTCTGGGTTTATCCGGTCATCGATGATGAAATCGATATCCAGATTAATGAGAGCGATTGTCGGATCGATACGTATCGCGCATCGGGTGCTGGTGGTCAGCACGTCAACACGACCGACTCGGCGGTGCGCATTACGCACGTGCCAACGGGTATTGTGGTCGCCTCGCAGCAGGAGCGTTCGCAGATCAAGAACCGCGACATTGCCTGGGCGATGTTGAAGTCGCGCATGTACGAAGCGGAACTTAAGAAGCGTGAAGAAAAGGCCAATGCGGAAGCTGCGAGCAAGACGGATATCGGATGGGGTCACCAGATCCGGTCGTATGTCATGCAGCCGTATCAGATGGTGAAAGACCTGCGGACGGGTGTCACCAGCGGGCAGCCGGACAAGGTATTGGATGGCGAGATCGATCCGTTTGTTCAGGCGGCGTTGGCGCAACGGATTGATGGAAGCGCGCAGGTCGAAGTCGAGGACATTGACTAAGACGGTGCGCTGACGGGAAAGGCAGTGCCAGCGCTAAAGGTCGTAATGGATGCGGGCATGCTGTGAGGCTTCTCGGAATTCGACAATGGCTTCTGGTGCGAAGGCTGCCAACTCATCCAGGTCAATTGCTGCGCCGTTCATTGGGAGCCGCAGGTCTGGTTTGCCCGGCTCTGTAATGATGAGTGAGTATGCGGACGCAGCATTCCGAACGTTGGTTGACGTCAGTTTGGCGTTGGTTGCTGCCTGCCATTTAAGCGTTCGCCACTTTGACCCGATCATACCGGGCTGTCGGAGCCGTAAGGTTCTGGGTGGATCTGATGCGATCCGAACCTCATCGACGCGCTCATGCAACTTGACCTTTGCATAGATAAGCGCTGCCAGGGACAGAACTGCTGCCGTGATAGCGACGGGAATTGGCACCTGACCACCGCCCATTAGGACCGGTATCAAAACGGCTGCTATAGGCAATAGCCGATACATCCACGTCCCGGTCTGGTTGCGATAAATGGTTCGCTCGCTGTGTTCTGCCATGGTGCTTGTTGTGCCTGGTCACGTGGGCTGTGGTATAGGCGGTTCTCCGGTGGGGCCGGACTTGCCGCCGCTAAGTTTGCCGATGGATACCATGACTGTTTCAACGTCTTTGCGAAACGCGCCACAAAATCTGTTGAGTGCCCGACGCTTGTCTTTGATTGAGACAACGGGGCCGGAAGGCTATGCGCTGCTCGATTGCGGCGGTGGGCGCAAACTGGAACGGTTTGGCCCGGTTATTGTCGACCGTCCTGAGCGACAGGCGTTGTGGCAGCCAGCTTTATCTGAGGCGCGTTGGCGCGAGGCGCATGCGGTTTTTTCAGCATCCAACGACGACGATGAGAAGGGCAATTGGCGCAAGGATAAACCGGTACCGGACGGTTGGCCTATGGATGTTCTAGGTGCGCGGGTGACCTGCCGGTTGCAGGGCTTGTGGCATCTCGGATTGTTTCCAGAACAAGATGCGCATTGGGCATGGATGGTCGAGCGCATTAAAGCTGTCAAAGGACGGTCGGCGCGTGTGCTTAATCTGTTTGGCTACACGGGTGCTGCGTCGCTGATTGCGGCGGCAAACAGTGCTGAAGTCACGCACGTCGATGCATCCAAGAAAGCGGTGACGTGGGCTCGGGAGAATCAGTCCGTATCAGGGCTTTCTGAAAAACCGATCCGTTGGATTGTTGATGATGCGGCCAAGTTTGTAGCGCGCGAAGTGCGACGTGAAAGAGTGTACGACGTGATCCTGGTGGACCCGCCAAAGTTCGGACGGGGACCGAACAAAGAAGTCTGGGATCTGTTTGACAGCCTTCCCGGACTGATGTCGAACTGCGCGAAACTGGCTGATCCGAAGGGTGCGTCGATGGTGCTGACCGTTTACGCCATTCGCGCGTCAGCCGTCGCGTTCGAGCAATTGGTTCGCCAGCATTTTGACAGGCCGGGGAGCGTCTTCGACACCGGCGAGCTGCTCTTGCGACCGGAAGGCGATGATGGGTTTGCCGTTCCAACGTCGCTGTTTGTGCGGTGGCATTCGTGAGTGAGCGCGATAGAAATCTGCGTGACTTGCCTGAGAAGATCACCAGCCTCCAGAATGGGCGCGTCAAGGCAATCCGTGCGCTCGACATGCGCAAGACGCGACGCGAAACCGGATTGTTTGTCGCCGAAGGTGCTGCCGTCCTGATGAGCGCCAGAGATGCTGGTTGGGACTTGGAAACGCTCGCCTATCTAAGCGGCAGTGAAGATGAAGGTGCAACGCAGGACCTGATCAATTGGGCGAAGTTGAGCGGTGCGGAGTGCCTGACGGTCAATGCGGCCGTGCTCGGGAAGCTCGCAGCGAAAGACAATCCGCAAAGCGTGTTGGGTGTTTTCAAGCAGCGTTGGGCTGGACTCCCTGCGCCTGAGACTGTTGCTGAAACCGAGACCTGGTTGGCGCTTGAAGAGGTTCGAGACCCTGGCAATCTGGGCACGATCATTCGGACATCCGATGCTGTCGGTGTGTCTGGTATCATCTTGGTCGGCAACTGCTGTGATCCCTACAGCCGTGAAGCGCTTCGTGCGACGATGGGGTCGGTGTTTGCAGTACCGCTTGTTCGTACGAATCGATCGGGGTTTCTTAGCTGGCTTGAAGATTGGGTGGGCGACGTGGTCGGTTTGCACTTGGAGGGTGCTGAGGACTTTCGGAAGGCTGACTATGCAGGTCCGCAGTTGATCGTCATGGGATCAGAGGGGCCGGGCTTGTCTGATGCGATTTCGGCTGCGTGTTCCAAGCGCGTCAAAATCCCGATGTCGGGGAAACTGGATTCGCTCAATCTTGCGGTTGCGACTGCGCTCACGCTCTATCAGGTACGCGGTCCCAATCTGCAGCTTTGAAGACCACACCATTTCTCCTCCAAGGACTGTTCTCCCATGCGTATTGAATATCATCGCACTTTGATTGCGGACCACGTTCGAAACCAGGCGTTTTACGACGCTCTGAAAGCTGCGATCGTGCCAGGTGAAACGCGTGTGGCCGATATTGGCGCTGGCACGGGTTTGCTCGGTTTGATGGCGGCCAACCTCGGTGCGCGTGACGTGTTTCTCTACGAGAGCGAAGCTGTTGGAGCCGTGGCCGAAGAGGTGTTGCGCGCCAATCGCGCGAAGGGCTGCACGGTTTTCCCATGTTCGTCACTGGAGATGGATGACCCGCCGGAAGTTGATCTCATCGTCTCAGAGACGTTAGGGAACTATGCGTTTGAAGAGAATATGATTGAGACGTTAAACGATGCGGCTGCCCGACATTTGAAATCTGGCGGAGTGATCCTTCCATCTCGCGTTTCGCAGTACGTGTCGCCGGTTACGTCGCCGCGTTGGCACGATGAACTGACCGTCTGGGACCGCGTGGGCTTTGGGCTCGATCTGTCGGTCGCGCGTGAGATGTCTCTCAATAATGTTTACGTACGCGCGATTGCGCCGGACGCGCTCCTCCAGCCTAAGGGTACTGTTTGGGACGCGGTTGTGTTTGGTGCGGATCAACCGTCGGGCAATCGCTCAGGTGAAGCGCATTGGATGCCTGATCGTGACGTAACGATCTACGGTTTGGCGTATTGGTGGGTGGCTGAACTTGGGGATGTTTCTGTGGTTGGCACCGCGCCAGGTGGTCCTGCCTCCCACTGGGAACAGCTTTACTTTCCCGCCTTGCAGCCCCTCGAAATTGCCAACGGGGAGGGTGTC